>CAYMKR010000073.1:0-9414 GCA_964390865.1 uncultured Flavobacteriaceae bacterium
TTTTTGTAAGATACTCGACTAAAAGATGTTTTGTAAACTGTTCACTTTCATAATGCCCAATGTCTGCAAGAATCAACTTTCCTTCTGCCTTATAAAAATCATGGTATTTGAGATCTGCTGTAATAAATATATCAGCACCAACGGCCAGAGCTCGTTCAATTGCAAAGCTTCCTGATCCGCCTAATACCGCCACTTTTTTGATTTCAGTTTTAGTAAGTTCAGAGTGACGAATTATACTTAAGTTAAAAGTTCTTTTAAGGTGTTCGAAAAAATTATTTGGACTCAATGGTTTTTCTAATTCACCAATAATTCCCATTCCAATATGTTCATGCGTATTTTCAAGATTTACGATGTCATAAGCCACTTCTTCATATGGATGATCCGTAAAAAGGGTTTTTAAAATTTTTGATTGTAGATGTGATTCAAAAATTACACTGATAAAAGTTTCTTTAACTTTTTCCAAACTACCAGGTTTGCCAACTGATGGACTTGTTTTTTCACTACCAAGATAAGTGCCTTCACCTGTCATATTAAAGCTGCAATTACTGTAATTGCCAATATGTCCGGCCCCTGCCATAAAAAGAGCATTTCTTATACTTTCTGAAGCATTTTCAGGGACATAGGTAGTCAGTTTTTTAAGATGTCCTTTTTGCGGCAATAAAACTTTTGAATTAGTAAGACCTATTACTTCGGCCATTTTAGCCGAAACTCCTTTAAAAGAATTGTCAAGAGCCGTATGCATAGCGTATATTGCTATGTCATTTTTAAGTGCCTTAATCACTGTTCGTTCAACATAGTTCTTCCCATTGATTTTTTTTAAACCTTTAAAGATAATTGGATGAAAAGCTATGATCAAATTGCAATCGTTTTTTAATGCTTCATCTACTGTAGTTTCAAGACAATCTAAAGTCACTAAGACACCACTTACTTTTTGTTCATAATCTCCTACTAACAAGCCTACATTATCAAAGTCTTCTGCATAATTTAAAGGACTTAATTTCTCTAGTTGTTGGGTAATATGTTTTACTTGAGTCATGCTATTAGTTTATGTATCAGGAGTAATTATAAGTTGTAAAGAAATATAATCTATTTAATGTCGACCAGGAATTTCTCCACGGCAGCCCAATAGGCCTTATGACTTGGATTGTTAGCCCACAGAGCTTTAGATCCATGTTTTCCTTCAGTTTCAGGAAGAAAGGATGATTTTTTAGATTCAATATTATCATAGATTCCTTTCCAATTTCCATATTCACTTTTAGCAGAAGTTACAAAAACCGGGCAGGTAATGTGGGCCGCATAAGTTTTAAGCTCTTTCCCATTAACTTTAAAATATTCACCTGGCGCAAAACTCAGAATCCCTGATATATTATCATGGTGCACATTTCCCATGTAAAACATCAGTGCCGCAGAATAAGAACTACCCCATAAAATAATTTTTTCAGGTTTTACACTGTGCTTAACATAAAGGTAAGCCGCTTCAATATCAGGTATTGCATCTAAATATTCTGTGGGTTTATTCGCATCCACTGCAACTTTATGAGTCTCATTGATGACATTGTTTATTTGATCGCCAGACCGCTGATCTACTGCCATACAATTAAAACCTAGCGCATTAAGTTTTGGGGCAATACTTCTATATTCACCACGACTGTAACCCGCTTGATGATAAAGGATGATAAACGGGGCGTCACTCCCATGTTCCATATAAAGATCCGCAGTAACAATGATTCCATCATTGGCTTTGAAACTGATGGTCTCTCCGATAAAATCAGTATCAGATTGAGCAAAACAAAGTGACAAATTAATTAGTGTAAGAAAGATAATCGTGCAATTTTTCATAGTAGTTTAAAATAGTTACCAAGCACTAAAGTTAAACATAATTTTACATCCGATACAATTCGAAAAAAAAGGCTGAGTAATTTTAAAATGAAGTTCCTTACTTAAAATGTTTTTTTGACTCATTCCAATAAACATCCATTTGGGCAAGGGTCATGTCATTAAGTGATTCACCGTTTTTATTGGCTTCCGTTTCTAAGTATTGGAATCTTTTGATGAATTTTTTGTTTGTAGTTTCAAGAGCGCTTTCAGGATCAACGTCAATGAATCGGGCATAATTGATCATTGAAAACAGTACATCACCAAATTCTGATTCTATTCTCGCCTGATTTCCGTTTTGAACTTCCTCATGTAGTTCTTCAATCTCTTCTTTGACTTTCTCAAATACCTGTTCTGTTCTATCCCAATCAAAACCAGCACTCACGGCTTTGTCTTGAATCCTGCTAGCCTTTACCAATGCCGGTAAAGATTTTGGAACCCCTTCTAAAATCGATTTTTTACCTTCCTTCAATTTTAGTTGCTCCCAGTTTTTAGCAACTTCTTCTTCAGTTTCAGCAACAACATCACCATATACATGAGGATGTCGGCTGATCAATTTTTCATTGATTCCTTTTATGACATCCTGAATATCAAATGACTTAGACTCGGACCCAATTTTTGCGTAAAAGACTATGTGTAAAAGGAGATCGCCTAGTTCTTTACGAATTTCTTCCTGATCGTCATCAAGAATAGCATCTCCTAATTCATAGGTCTCTTCAATCGTTAAATGTCTCAGAGAACGCATGGTTTGCTTTTTATCCCACGGACATTTTTCTCTGAGTTCATCCATGATGTCTAAGAGCTCTCCAAAGGCCTTAAGCTGCTGTTCTCTTTGAGTCATTGTTTTTTCTTTTTGATTGGTTATTCTTCTTTACTTTCTTCTTCCAACTCCTTTTTGATGTTTGAAAAATCAAATTCAGTATCTATAAGCGCATTGTACCAAGACAGTACTTTTTTGATATTTGAAGCGTAAACCCTCTCTTCATCGAATCCAGGAAGAACTTCACCAAAGTAAGTTAAAAGTTCGTTTTTAGAAGATTTAGGGTCTAATGATTTTCCCCCAGCTTCTTTTTCAAAAAGACTCAAGAAAACACGCTTTAACGGAATTTCTTCTTCATAAGTATAAATGGCAATATCATTTAATGTACTGATATTGTGCAAACTGTTTACAGGGAATCTTTTCTTTTCAGATAAAGATTCAACGATTACACCAGATTTTGATTGTGAGATGATCTCGTATAATCCTGGTTTTCCTGAAATGGCAATTACTTTTTCTAATTTCATATGGTGTTTTTTATTTAATGTTTTTGTCACATGGAACTTGTATAGACAATCATTTATGTATGATATAGTTATCTTATACTCGTTTCATATTTCTATTTTTTTAGATTTGGAAATTTCATTCTGTAGCCTACGTCTACTTTACCTTTTGAAATGTTTTCCAGTTTCTTTTTTAACAATCTTTTTTTTAAACTTGATAGCTTATCCGTAAATAAGATACCTTCTATATGATCATATTCATGCTGGAATATTCTCGCGGCTAATCCAGATAATCTATCCTTTTTTAATTCAAAATTTTCATCTTGGTATTCAATGGTTATGGTTTCATTTCTAAAAACATCTTCATTGATATTCGGAATACTTAAACAACCTTCGTTAAATACCCATTCGTCACCTTCTTCTTCGATGATTTTTGCATTTATAAACGTTCTGTTGAACCCTTGTAAAAACAGTTTTTCTTCCTCTTCTAATTCATCGCTTTCGGCAAAAGGTGAAGCATCGATTAAAAACAATCTAATGTCTTTTCCTATTTGGGGAGCTGCAAGACCCACTCCCTGAGCATTTTTCATCGTGTCCCACATATTAGAGATAAGCTCTTCAAGCTTAGGATAATCTTTTGCGATTTCTTTTCCTACTTTTCTTAATACCGGGTCGCCATAAGCTAAAATTGGTAAAATCATGAATTTATTTTTATTTGTTATACAAATAACTCTGTAAAATAATTGTTGCACTGATCTCATCGACCAAAGCCTTGTTTTGTCTTTGTTTCTTCTTCAAGCCACTATCAATCATGGTTTGAAACGCCATTTTTGAAGTGAATCTTTCATCAACTCTCTTAATCGGAATTTGGCTGAATTTATTCTTTAATTTATGAATAAAAGGAGTAATTAATTTCTCACTCTCGGATGCAGTATTGTTCATCTGCTTCGGTTCACCAATCAAAAATAGTTCTACGTTCTCTTCCTTTAAATAATTTTCTAAAAATTTAAAAATTTCTTTGGTTGGAACAGTAGTTAAACCGGAAGCGATAATCTGCATTTCATCCGTTACTGCGATTCCAATTCTTTTTTCACCATAATCCATGGCGAGAATTTTAGACATATCTTTAAATTTTTGCAAATTTACCTATTTTTTGATTTAAAAGAATATAAAAAAAACGGATTTTTTATTTCTTGCTTTTTTATATTTGCGACTTAATATAACCTTATGAATGATTTACGTGAAATAATTGAGAATGCTTGGGACAATAGAGAACTATTAAAAGAATCTTCTGTTCAAGATTCTATTAGAAAAGTCATTGACTTATTGGATTCAGGAAACCTGAGAGTTGCAGAGCCTTTAAAGGATGGCTGGCAGGTTAATGAATGGGTGAAAAAAGCAGTAGTTTTATATTTCCCGATTCAGAAGATGGAAACTTTGGAAGCTGGTATTTTTGAGTATCACGATAAAATTCCACTTAAAAGAGGTTATAAAGAAAAAGGGATTAGGGTAGTGCCTCATGCTGTTGCAAGACATGGATCCTATATTTCAAAAGGAACCATTTTAATGCCAAGTTACGTAAATATTGGTGCCTATGTGGATGAAGGTACTATGGTTGATACATGGGCTACTGTAGGAAGTTGTGCTCAAATAGGTAAAAACGTGCATTTGAGTGGCGGTGTTGGTATTGGTGGGGTTCTAGAGCCATTACAAGCGGCCCCGGTAATTATTGAAGATGGAGTTTTTGTTGGATCACGTTGTATTGTGGTAGAAGGTGTAAGGGTCGAAAAGGAGGCTGTTTTAGGTGCGAATGTTGTACTAACTATGAGTACTAAAATAATAGATGTTACGGGAGATGAACCTGTTGAAATGAAGGGCAGGGTTCCTTCAAGATCAGTTGTAATTCCGGGCAGTTATACCAAGACTTTTAAAGCAGGTGATTATCAAGTGCCTTGCGCTTTGATTATAGGAACGAGAAAAGAGTCCACTAATAAAAAGACATCTTTGAACGATGCTTTACGTGAATATAACGTAGCCGTTTAAAATAAAGTTAGAAATACGATTTTAAAGGATTTCTGCTGAAAGGCCAAATACATTATCATGTTGATGAGAGAAAAGGTTACGGCCATTATTCCTGCGCTTAATGAAGAAAAAAATATTGAAGGTGCTATTGGGTCTTTGGCATTTGCGGATGAAATCATTGTTATAGATTCTTTTAGCACAGACAAAACTATTTCGATTTGTAAAAAACATGATGTAACTGTTATACAGCGTGAATTCGACGACTTTTCAAGTCAGAAGAATTATGCCATAGATCAGGCTTCTTTTGACTGGATCTTTGTTCTTGATGCTGATGAAAGAATTCCTTACGAATTATCACAGGAGATCGCAGAGATTTTAAAGGATCCAAATGATTTTGTAGCTTTTAATATCTTCAGAACGTTTTATTTTAAAGGACATAAAGTCAAGTATGGAGGATGGCAAACTGATAAGGTGATCAGATTGTTCAGAAAGGATAAATGCAAGTATGACGGAAAGTTGGTGCATGAACGGATTAACTATGACGGAAAGACAAGTTTGATGAAGAACCGAATGGAGCATTATTCTTACCGAAGTCAGGAGCAATATGAAGGGAAATTGGAATTTTACGCTTCTTTACAGGCAAAGGAGCTGCTTCAGCAACAAAAAAAAGTCACACTCCTGCATCGAATAATAAAACCTGTATTCAGGTTTCTAGTATTGTATTTTGTTAGGTTTGGATTTTTGGACGGCAAAAAAGGTTTTACCCTGGCCCGTATTCATGCGAAGGGAGTTTTACAAAGATATCTCAAATTAGAAGAGCTAAAAATTTAGAAAGATATATCCCAAGTTTGTACTTAGAATGTATTTTAAAGTTTTAATTTCCCGAACTATCAGCTTCTTCTTTATGTTTTTTGATCCCAAAAGGAGTAACCGTTATTTTATTTTTTTTAACCTCAGCGCGAATCGCAAGGTTTTTTGAAATCGATTCTTGATTTTTATAACCTCTTTTATGATCTAAATGAAGACAGATTGCACTATACCTGAATTGTTTTCCCTTTATACCCAAATTCATAAGCCTTTCACCTAATTCTCTGTCCTGACCTCCATATTGCATTCTTTCATCAAAACCATTCACTTTTAAAATATCTTTTTTCCACCCTGAAGCATTATGCCCGTTCCAGGTTGAATTTGTGGTGGTAATTCTATTAAGGAATTTTGCTTTGGAAGATGATGTGGTTAATTTATTATTTTTAAATGACTTCTTTAAACCTCTTTCTTTAAGCCATTTCTTTTTGAAGCATACCTCAGATAATATATCTTCTTTGTTAATCATGTTAGAAATATCCATTGGGAGTTTAAAATATCCGCCCGAAATAAAATGACCTAATTCTTTATTGTCTTCATGAATTTGGAGGAAATCTTTTCTTGGAATACAATCTCCGTCACTCATGGCAATATAGTCTGCGTTACAGGCCAAAATAGCTTTATTCAGTATTTTTGATTTTTGAAATCCTTCGTCCTCCTGCCAAACATGAACAATTGGATAAAAAACTTCCTTGGCCATAGCGTCTATTAATTCCTTTGTTTCAGGCCCTGATCCGTCATCGGCAATAACTATTTCAAAATTTTTAAATGTTTGATTATTATAAGCCCAAAGCACTTTCTCCAACCAGGGAACCGCATTGTAGGTACTTATGATTACTGAAATTTGAATATTTTCCATAGGTGGTTGATTGATAGTCAAGATTCCTTGCTATTTTTGCCGTAAAGTTAACATTATGAATTTTATAAAAAGAATTCTTTACGGCTTAATTAAGAAAAACAGAAACCTCCCTCAGGAGTATTATGCCAAGATATATTATGAATATTATCATGATAAAAAGCTTAATCTTAAAAACCCCGTTAAATATGTGGAAAAACTTCAGTGGTTGAAAGTTTATTTTCATCCTCCAATTTTGACTAAACTAGTCGATAAATATGAAGTAAGAGAATATGTCAAAGAGCGCATAGGAGATAAGTATTTGAATGAATTATATCAAGTATGTGACCATTTTGACGAAATTGATTTTGAGAGTCTACCTGAAAACTTTATAGTCAAAGGAACACATGGGTCTAATATGCATATGATTGTAAAGGAGAAGAGTAAATTGAACAGGAGAAAGTTAAAATTTAATACAAACAAGTGGAAACGTAAAAACTTGTATTATACAACAGGACAAGAATGGGCATACAAAAATGTCAAGCCTAGAATAATAATTGAAAAATTTCTTGAAGATGACCAAAATGAGTTGCTAGATTATAAATTATTTTGTTTCAATGGAGAAGTAAAATTTATTCAAGTTCATAAATGGTATGATGGTGATAAAAGCATTGCGCATTTTGATCTAAATTGGAAAAAAATGGAGGTCACTAGTCAAGATATGAAAGATTTTAAAGGCGAAATAGAAAAACCAAAACATTTGAATAAAATGATTGAATTAGCTTCAAAACTAGGAGGCAGTTTGCCTTTTGTTAGAGTGGATTTGTACGATGTCAATACTTACATCATATTTGGTGAACTAACATTTTATCCATCTGATGCGAGAAAGAATTTCTTTCCTGAGTCATTCAATAAAAAAGTAGCGGATTATCTTATATTACCTAAAATTCCTGATGGTGAACAGGAGATATTAACGCTATGATAAACAATAAGATAAAAGAAGCTTTACGTGTTCTAAATAACAATGGAACGCTGATTTATCCTACAGACACGATCTATGGCTTAGGCTGTGACGCAACCAATCAACCTGCAGTCGAAAAAATTTATAAAATCAAAAACAGATCCGAGAGTAAAAGCCTGATCATCCTTGTTGATGGGATGGATATGCTTGATCAATGCGTTGATTCAGTGCCTGAGGTAATCATAAATTTTTTGAAATCGGCCATAAAACCTACTACAGTTATCTACAGCCATCCCAAAGGGTTGGCTCCAAATGTCATTGCCTCTGATGACACTGTGGCGATTAGAATTGTTCAAAACGATTTTTGCAAGGCATTGATTCATTCCTTTGGTAAACCCATTGTTTCTACTTCTGCAAATTTAAGTAATCAACCTTCTCCTTCAAGTTTTAATGAAATTGACCCTTTGCTTTTGAAACAAGCGGATTATATAGTAAATTTGCCCGTAGCTGAAACAAAAAATTCGGCTTCTCAAATCATTAAACTAAATGATCTCGGAGAGATCGAGTTTCTTAGAAAGTAACATGCTACAACCAAACACGAATTTAAAAAAGGCAATAAGCCTTCCTGTCTTTGATTATATAGCCCAAGCGGCAAAATCTCTGGAATTAGAAACCTATGTGATAGGAGGTTATGTACGAGACTTTTTATTAGAAAGGGAGAAGCCCAAAGATATAGATGTTGTAGCAGTTGGTAGTGGTATTGATTTAGCAAATAAGGTAGCTGAATTACTTCCTTACAAACCCAAGGTTCAGGTTTTCAAAACTTATGGTACAGCCATGCTCAAATTCAATGATCTTGAGATTGAATTTGTAGGCGCAAGAAAAGAATCTTATGTTTCGCATAGCCGCAATCCTCTTGTTGATAGCGGTACTTTACAAGATGATCAAAATCGAAGAGATTTTACAATTAATGCAATGGCGATTAGTTTGAATGATTCAGATTTTGGTTCGTTATTAGACCCATTTGAGGGAATAGCTGATCTTCAAAACAAAGTGATCAAAACACCACTCGATCCTGACATTACCTTTAGTGATGATCCTCTGCGAATGATGAGAGCGATTCGGTTTTCAAGTCAGTTAAACTTTGAAATAGAACAGGAATCACTCGCATCGATTGCCAGAAATGCCAAAAGAATTGAAATTATTAGCAAGGAGAGGGTAGTGGATGAACTCAATAAAATCTTATTAAGTGATAAGCCGTCAATAGGTCTCAAACTTTTATACAAGACTGGACTACTTGCTTTTATACTTCCTGAATTGTCAGATCTACAAGGGGTTGAACAAATAAAAGGGCAGAAGCATAAAGATAATTTTTACCACACCTTGCAGGTTGTGGATAATATCTCAGAGAAAACTGAAAATCTTTGGCTTAGGTGGTCAGCCTTATTACACGATATTGGAAAGGCGCCGACTAAAAAATTTGACAAGAAAGTCGGATGGACCTTTCATGGGCATGAATTTGTAGGTTCTAAAATGGTAAAAAAGATATTTAAACGTCTTAAGATGCCATTAAACGAGAAAATGAAATATGTTCAAA
>CAYMKR010000074.1:0-9309 GCA_964390865.1 uncultured Flavobacteriaceae bacterium
TGTACATTTCATTAGTATATGTTTACTAGTTTTTGTTACAATATCAGGATAAACCGGATAGATAAAATGCGCTACATTATGAGCCAAAAAAATGGCTATAACTGCAATACCTCTTCAGGCATCAACAAATCTAATCTTGGTTTTTTAATATTGTTTTCTAGGAGGGGCGTGTTTTCCAATGATCGCTTCTTAAGAATAGGTTAATTTAAAAATTTTAATCTTCAGAAGAAAATGAAGAAGCTGGAAGCCCTTGCTTATTAAACAAACTGGCCACGCTATCATCTCTCCAGGCATATCGGGCATATTGTGGATTGTCAATTCCCTTAGCTTTAAGTTCAATGGTATTGTTTTCAATAATCGCAATTGCTTCTTTATAAACTTTATCCTCTCCAGCGATTTCAAAACCTATCAATCCTTGAGCTCCTGCTATTAATCCATTGTTTGCATAGTCAAATTCGATGATAATTTTATTTTCTTTTTTAGTCATCCCCTTGTAAAGAGGACCAGAAGCTATAATATCCATACCATAGTTATTAGCCAATGCCAAACCTGCAAGTCGAGAGCCTACATCTTGCTTATTTGCTGGATGAATATTTTCAACATCCCCAATGTCAAGAGTTACGACCATTCCGGTTTTAGGCGTTTTCAATGAATAGCGTTGGGCCTCACGAAGTTTTTGGGAGACATGTGAAGTAGGATCTGGGTTATATTTGTATGGAGCAATTTGAACAAAGTAGAATGGAAATTCAGTTTGCCATTTCTCTCGCCAATCATTTATCATTGAAGGGAATAGACGTTTGTATTGCTCATCTCTGCCCACATTACTTTCTCCTTGATACCAAATGGCACCTTTTAAGGTGAACGGAACCAGGGGGTTAATCATCGCGTTGTATAGAACACTAGGTATATGGGGGTTTAATTGCAGAATATCTGGGCGATTTTCTATACCCTTATCAAGCCCATAGCCATAAAATTTTCCTAAATAAATCTCAGCAATTACAAGATATTTCCAAGTCCCTGTTATGGATATGGATGTCCCGCTGTTGTTCATCAATTCAATAGGACCTTCCACTGAACCGCGACCTCCAGTATCAATGATCCGTATTGCGATCATATTTGTTCCTTTTTTTAAGAGTCTTTTAGGTACTGTCATTTCTCTTGAAACATTACTAAATCCGGACCCTGCAAGACCTCCTACTTTTTCACCGTTTACATAAGTGGCATCCATATCATCAACAGCGCCAATTTTTAAGAAATAATCTGAAGATGTATCTATTATTTCAAACTCTTTTCTGATCCAGACTGCTCCATTGAAAGCCCCGTTTTCCATAATATCGATTCGGCCAGGAATTTCAATAGAAGCCCATTTAGAATCGTCGAAATCAAGTTTAGCCGCGTCTATATCCGCAAATTCTATTTGTTCCCATTGCTCCTTGGTTTCAGGAAAATTTTGAGATGGAAATTGGCTAAACCAATTATCAATAATTTTAAAAGTCTCTGGATTCTTCACAAGATCAAGTGCTTCATCAAAGTCACCTAGTTTTCTCAAATTATCTTCGCTTGTCCAGGCCTCAGCAGGTGTTCCTCCCCAACTGCTATGAATGATTCCGATTGGCACCTTGAGTTCATTTTGTAATCTCTTGGCGAAGAAATACGCTGTTGCACTGAAGTCACCGGCGGTTTCAGGAGAAGAGGCAACCCATTGTCCTTCAATATCCTCAAGAGGCACTACCGAGAGTGTCCTAGGTAACGTAAACATTCTAATATTAGAATTTTCAGAGCTTGCTATTTCGTTTTCTGAATCTTTAATCGCATCGTTGGGTGGCCATCCTTTCAATGGCATTTGCATATTTGACTGTCCTGAAGCAAGCCAAACTTCTCCAAATAGAACATCATTTAGTACGATTGTACTATCAGAAGTTATTATATTGATCGTATAAGGGCCACCCCCTTTAAGGGTTTGAATTTTGACAAGCCAGTCACCATTTTCGTCAGATTGAGCCAGGGCTTCTTCTCCCCAGCTTCCTTTGATACTAATTTTATCATTTGGATTGTATGCTCCCCAAAAGGCAACTTTCTCATTTTGTTGCAAAACCATATGATTAGAAAATAAGAACGGGAGTTTTAAACTCTTTTTTTCTTTTTGTTGGCAAGAATTTATAATTAATGATATAGCGAGAATTGAAAATAGCAAAAAACGTCTCATTTTGGGTGGATTGGTTTATGTTGTTTATAAAGGTAATAAATCATTTGAAAGGTCTTACTCATTGATTCATTGGGAATAAAGCTATTTAAAAAGGCTCTCAACAATAATCTTTGCAGCAATTTGGCTACCCTTTGATGAGGGATGAAAACCATCGGGTCCGTAATAATCAAAATTGTTGGTTTTATTAAAATGTGTTTTCCAGGCCTCTCCTACTGGGCATAATATGGCATTGTTTATTTTTGCCACTTCCCGATAATTATTGATTACATCATCAAATGTTTGATAATATTCAAGTGAAGGCCAAACCATAAATAAAACCATTTTACTATTTTGTTTTTGGCATAGTGCGGATATTTTTGTGCTTGCTTCGAGAAGTAATTTTTTACCTTCCTCTTGGGAGGATGGACCTTGTTGAATAACCACAAAATCAAACTTTTTAGTTGTGATCTTCTTTTGTATTTCTCCATCATTCAAATGATCAATTAAGGCATAATTGGCTATTGCAATCATATCAGTTTTGATTGAAATTCCTGCTTCCTTCGCTATGTAGCGCACTTGTTTTGGTAAATTGTTTGAATAGGTAAGACTGTTTCCAATAAATAAAATGTTTATTTCAGTGCTCTTGTTGTCTGAAGGTTTTACCTGTGCCTCCAAGAAAGAAATGGAAATAACCAGTAAGGGTATAAAGACCAGAAGATGACTAACATTCTTTTTTATCATTTTTTGATCCTTTATAAATAATTTTTTTCCCCAAGATCCTGAATGATGAGGCTTTGATCGTCACCACCTGAAACAAGATAATCACCATCATTAGATTGGCTTAAGGCATAAATAGTTTTATCAGGACCACCAATTTTTTTTTCAGGAACTTGACATGCCAAGCAAGCTTAAGGCCAATCAGGCCACATGCAACAACAAGCCTTGATTATCAGAACTTTCTATAAGGAGCGTCTAAAAATTTATTTGCTTCTTTTTCTGCAAATCGTGCTTTTTTGTTGTCCCAATGCAAAGTTTTATTAGGGAAACGTCCGGCAATAACTCCGAGTAATATGGTTTCTGTTAACCTGGATGCATATGAAAATGGAGCGCTGCAATCCGCTTTTCCCAAACAAGCATCAACAAATTGATGATAGTGTTTATTACTCTCTTTGTTGTAATCACTTGTTGGAGGGCCTAATTCATCTTTATCTTTTACCAATGAAAGGTCCAAATCAACGTATTTTCCGTCAACAATATGTCGTGGAAGCTGCATAAAATGAGGCAATAGCAACCTTCCTTTTTCACCAATAAACATAGCACCTTGATCAGGTAGTTCGTCATTATTTGGTAAATTAAGATCTTCATGAGATTCAGGTGCTCCTGGACCGTCATTCCAAATCCAAGTCAAAGTATCTGCTGTATACTCAGTTCCTGGAAATTCATAGGTTACAATATTATTCTCGGGAAAGCCGAACCCATTTGTAGGTCTGCAACTATTTTTAATTGTATTGGGTACATCGAGATTCAATGCATTGTAGGGTGTGTCAAAAATATGTACACCCATATCTCCGAGTGTTCCACAGCCATAATCAAGTAATTTTCTCCAATTTCCCGGATGATAAACGTCCTTCTTATAATCTCTCTCAGCGGCAGTTCCTAACCAAAGATTCCAATCTAATGAATCTGGTACAGGATCTGAGCCTTGAGGTTCAGGGCCATCATAACCCCAGTTTTTTGGAGACCACGCTCTTACTCTTTTAACTTTGCCAATAATGCCACTTTGAATTAATATCGTTGCCAATTTATAATCATAAAATGAATGAACTTGGATACCCATTTGCGTCACAAGTTTTTTCTTATCAGCCATTTTTCTCATCGCTCTTGCTTCTGCCACATGATGTGTTAGTGGTTTTTGGCAGTATACAGGTTTGTCCATTTTCATCGCCATCATAGAGGCAGGGGCATGTGTATGATCAGGAGTTGATACAATGACAGCATCAATTTCGTTTTGAATTTCCTTAAACATGGTTCTGTAATCAGCATATACTTTAGCATTTGGATGCAGTTCTTTCGCTGCTGCCAGAGCATTTGCATCAACATCACAGAGTGCAACTACATCTACCAATTCATGAGATGAAATAGCCTTTAGGTCTGCACCTCCCATATTACTAACTCCGATATGAGCTGTTCTTAGTCTGCCATTTTTTGAAAGGGCCCATACAGAAGAAGGTAATAATGCTCCCAATGTAATGGCTGCTGTGCTTTTAAGGAAATCTCTTTTTTTCATTTATGTGGAATTATAGTTTTTTAATTTTAATATTTCTGAACCAAATCGGGCTCGAATGATCCTGAAATCCGATGTAACCAGTTTTAAAAGATCCATATAGCGCTGCATCTTTCCATTTTCCGGCATTTTTCTTTGCTTGCCATGCGTCATCCCAAGGAACAAAAGAAACTACTTTTTTTCCATTGAGCCAGTGTTCTACTTTTTCTGGAGTAAAGATGATTCTTGTTGTGTTCCATTCTCCAACCGGATGTAATATTTTTTCTGATTCATTAGCTGGATGCATCGCGTAATCTGAGGCTGTTTTTTGCCAACCCTGAAGATCTTGCAGATTTTCAGTCACTCCCATACTTTCGTTATACTCAGTCAAATTATGAATCGAAGTATAATTGGCATCATCAATCAGTTGGTATTCAGGAGAGATGTCTGGCGGCCCAGCATCAGGAATACCCTCTTTTAAATGATAAAAAATACCACTGTTGCCTCCTTCCGGGATCTTCCACTCAACGTAAAACTCAAAATTATCAAATTCTTCATTGGCATAGATGATATCTTGACCACCTGTATAATCCTGTTCCATTCCAAGCTCCGTGTCAAAAGTTAATACACTGTCTTTTGCAACCCATCCTGGTGGCAGTGAATCGCCATTATAGGCTCTCCATCCATCAGTCGTAGTCCCATCAAATAGATAGATCCAATCTTCAGATTCGTTAGACTCAGCGTCCTCTTGCTTTACTTCACTCTCGGTTTTATTAGATGTGGCTTTTTGATCATTTTTACAGGAAATAAAAATGGTGCTGAGCACCAAAACGGCAAGCAGATGTTTCATAATTATAGAATTTCTAAGATATGTCATTCGGGTTCTAGTCGTAAATGTACAAATCAAATTCAAAAATTACACGCCTAGTTGGTCATAATAAGGCTCTTATAAGCTAGACTCCTAATATCCGACGTCGAATGGCAGAAATCTAAGGTTAAGACGCAATTCTTCCTAAAGAATCATTCATAAAGTTTTAAAAGTTATTGTTTAATTTATAGAAGGACCGAAATTGTCAAAAATAGCATGGTCACCAAAACAAGAATTATGGCCAGCGGAGTAATGAATTTTAACCATTTGTCATATCCAACTTTTATGATGGCCAATGAGGCTAAAATTAGACCAGTAGGATTAAATAGATAAAACAATCCCATTCCATATTGGTAACAGTTGACAATCACTTCTCGGCCTATGCCTACTGTGTCTGCCAAAGGAGACATGATGGGCATTGTTAATACCGCCATTCCTGATGAGGAAGGAATAAAAAATGACAATCCACCATAGATGAACAACAAGGCATTTGTAAACACCCCTTTATTCATGCCTTCTGTCATTGAGCTCGCATAGTATAGCATGGTATCACTGATGAGGCCATCATCCATAATTACAGAAACTCCTCTGGCTATGCCAATGATGAAAGCGACACTAAGTAATTCACCAGCACCTTTCGAAAATGCATCTACAAATTCACTTTCTTTTATTTTACCAACAAAACCAATTAGAACAGCTCCAACAAGAAATGTTGCCGTCATTTCAACAAACCACCAATCAAGAAGTGAAACTCCTACAATCATAACAATAAAACTCAAAGAGAAAATCAGAATGATAATTTTTAATCTTGTAGTGAGTTTTAGGGACTCGTCGTGCGATTTAAAATTATGACTTATGTTCTTTTTATCTTCATAAATCAACGAAGTAGTAGGGTCGTTTTTTACACGTGTTGCATATCTTAGGATATAGATGATCGTAATGATAAGACAGGTTAAAAGCATGATAATCCTACCAGTTAGGCCGGTTGTCCAATTGATTCCCGCCGCGTCTGATGCGATAATTACCGAAAAAGGGTTAATAGTTGAACACATTGAGCCGATAGCAGATCCAAGAAAAATACAAGCCAAGCCAACCATCTCATCATATTTGGCAGCTAAAAAAATGGGGATCAATATAGGAAAGAAAGCCATGGTTTCTTCTGCTAAACCAAAAGTAGTCCCTCCGGCCGCAATCAAAGTAGTTACAAGAATAATAAGAAGGTATTCCCGTCCATATAAGACTCTACCAAGCCAGGAAATTCCTGCGTCAAAAGCCCCTGTTTTATTCATTATTCCAATGAGCCCTCCAATAATTAAAACTAAAAAAATGATATCCGCAGCTTCAATAATTCCTTTAATAGGGGACTTGACAAAGGCAGCAAAACCTTGTGGTTTTGACTCCAGTTTTTGGAAAGTATTCGGGATACTAATAGGTTTATAAATGTCGCCATTGGTAAATTTATCCAATGGAATTTTTATCTGAAGGTTTTCCAGTGTTTCCTGTGTAGCAGGGAGGGTGGTAGTTCCTTGAGAACTAGTTCTTTCAAATGATTTGTTTTCAGCGTTGTAACTTAGGTTGTCATATTCGCCGGCTGGGACAACCCAAGTTAGCAAAGTCACCAAACCGGCGATGATTATCAAAATGGTTTGCGCTGTTGGAAATTTCAATTTCTTCATTTATAAGGATGCTTTGAGTCGATCAACTCAATTTGAGTCCTGCGCAAGATACATTTTTATAAAGAAAATACTGAGCCCAAAAAAATCAATAAAACGACTGTGTTAATTCACTTCAAGCTCTTCTATAGTTTTTTAAGGCCAGGTCTTTTTGTCCATCAGCCAGATAGGCTTCATCTAAACTATCATAAGTATTTGCTGATTCAGGAAACTCCTCAACATTGATCTTAAAAATATCTATAGCCTCTTTTGTGTTGCCATTTTGTAATAAGCCATAACCAGTTCGATTAATTTCTCCCTCGCTATGAAGTCATACTTTAGAAGCCTTTCTTTAGGAGATTAAATCATCTCTCTTCAGTATAAATGATATTTTTTCTATGCCAATTTCCGTCATCCAAACCTTATTCTTTTTAAACCCAAAGTTCAGGTAAAAATTAACCGCCGGATAATTACCATGACCTGTTTCAACGGTGATTTTCTCTGTTTTAAATTTTTGTGTCACGAAATGCAAAAGTTTAAAACCGATACCTTGTCTAAAATTTTTAGGATCTACGGTTAAACTCCTAATATGAACATGATCTGTTTTTACTTCTAATTCCATTACTGCCGAAAGAATATTATGAGGAAGGTACCCATAAAATAAACTCTCACTTTCATGAATAGCTTTTATGGAACGCTTTAGTGGAGGAAAATCATCAGATTTTAAAAGAGTCGCTTCTACAGCATAAGATATTTGAAAAATGTGATAGATCTTTTCACTAGTGGAATATTGGCTTTGATCAAGTACTTTAATCATTGCTAAAAATAAATTTTGAATTCTTCATTAATTGTTATTTTCGATCTAATGATTTTGAAAGGCTTCTGTATTTGAAAAAGGAATAAATAACCGGGATTAGGCTTATGATAACAATAATGCTGATGAATACGTTGAAATTAGCTTTGTTATCCAAAAGCAAACTACTTAATATTACAATCAAGCCTCCAGCAAACCAGATTTTCCCGGCAAGTTTATGCGTTTCTTTCCAAACTGTTTCGTTTTCTAAAGTCCATGGTGTTCGGATACCAATAAAATAATTGGCTCTTAACGTTTTAAAATAATTTCCTAGAATTATGAAAAGAACACCAATCAGGAGTACAATATAATTTGGATTGTAAAGTGTTTCATTTTTAACAGCGTAAATAATAATCATGGCTAAGATTGACATGAAAACGGTCATGGCAGCTTTTAGCATAAAATATTTGTTTCCCATCTGTTGGATTTTTCCTTTCGGATCAATCAAAGGCACTATGGTAAAAATAACATAGATCAATAAAGGCAATAATATTGGAATTAGAATCAATTCAGATTTTTCTCCATAACGATCAATTTCTCCTTCGATATTCCAATGAAGTGGAACGCTATTCGGTAAGTTTTCCCAGACACTTGCCAGATAAATAAATGGGGCTAGTACAATTGCTATGAGTGATAGTTCTTTTTGGATGTTTATTTTCATAATCATTTTTTTAGAGTGAGTATCCATGAGAGTAAATCCTCTAATATGCTCGTATTAAGAGAATATTGAATGAATTGCCCTTTTTTTTCGCTAGAAATAAGATCAGCTCTTTTAAGAATATCCAAGTGATGTGATATGCTAGGTTTAGAGATGTTAAAGTGACTTGAAATTTCACCAGCGTTCAAATCCTTGTCTTTCAGTAACTCAATAATTTGCCTTCGAGTTTCATCATTAAGGGCTTTAAATAAGGAGTTCATAATAGTATTTAGTTATTTAGGCAAATATCTAAATACTTTTTAAATTATACAAATAACTTCAAAGAAAATTCTTAATGATTTTTAACCTATGCCATTAAACCATAGAAAAGCTGGAATTTGAAGGAAGCAATAGGGTAGAAAAGTCCGAATTATTCTGGATTTCATTCGGGAAAGTGATTGAAAATTGTATTTTTGCAAAAAATAATAATTATGAGTGCTAAGATAAAAATGACATTTGATGTTCTAATTGAAATCCCTAAGGGTAGTAGAAATAAATACGAATACGATTTTACATTACATAAAATCCGTTTTGATAGAATGTTGTTCTCATCAATGATGTACCCTGGTGATTATGGATTTATACCAGAAACTTTGGCTCTTGACAAGGACCCTTTGGATGTATTAGTATTAGGTGCTGAACCTACATATCCTATGGTTGTTATGGAAGTTAGACCTATTGGAGTTTTTCACATGACCGATGAAAAAGGACCTGATGAAAAAATAATTTGTGTACCAGTTAATGATCCTATCTATAGTAAAAGAATGGACATCGCTGATTTGAATCCTCAT
>CAYMKR010000075.1:0-9285 GCA_964390865.1 uncultured Flavobacteriaceae bacterium
TTAAATAATCCAAAATACAGCTGATGAATCAGGTGCTTTTTAAAGACCTTGGATCTATGGATTACAAGGACGCATGGGATTATCAAAATGAGCTTTTCCAAGGCATTATTGATATCAAATTATCCAACAGAAAGAGAGATATAAAGGAGATGAGCCCTAATTATTTTCTTTATACTGAACATCCACCTGTTTATACCTTAGGAAAAAGTGGTGACCTATCTAATCTCTTATTAAATGAAGACCAACTAAAACAAAAAGGTATTTCATTTTTCAAATCCAATCGCGGTGGTGACATTACTTTTCATGGGCCGGAACAAATTGTAGGCTATCCCATCATCGATCTGGAAGAATTCAAACCTGATATCCGTTGGTATATGAGAAGCCTAGAGGAAGTTATTATTCGAACCATAGCTCACTATGATTTAAAAGGAGTTAGAAGTGATGGAGAAACTGGTGTTTGGCTCGATGTTGGAACGCCTTTTGCTCGCAAAATTTGCGCCTTAGGAGTAAGAACTTCGAGATGGGTTACGATGCATGGTTTTGCTCTGAATGTAAATACGAATCTGGGTTATTTTGATCATATCATTCCTTGTGGCATTAGAGGCAAAGCTGTTACCTCAATGGAAGTTGAACTGAATCAAAAAATTTCGATTAAAGATGTCAAAATTATAATTAACAAATACTTTGAAGAAGTCTTTGAAGCCCAACTTATTGATAACAAGTTGTAATCCTTTCTAATAAAACTCCTGAATATTAATTTGTTTCTTCGTTAAAGTACACCTTGTAAAATTTCATTTTCTTTTCTTCATCATAGCCTAATTCAAGGTATTCAGAAGATGCATCGGGAGCCTCAACATCCATTTTGATTTGAATATGGGTATCCAGTTTTATTTCAGTCTTTAGCTTTTGCTTCTGCTTTTTCAGGACTGACTCTGACACATGAAATTGATTCCTTATCAATACTTCCTTATCAGTTTCGAAGAGTTTCTTGTAGTCATCAAACAAATTCTTTTGATCTTCATCTTCAAAAACTTCTTCCTTAAAGTCATGAATATTTACGGTATCATTCTCTTTAAGGTAATCAACAGTTTTGGCCAAAAAATGACTTTGCTCCTGAGTGCTATAATCTGCCTTAAGAACCTCATCTCCAAAATCTTTACACATTTCAATGTATGACTGTGTGTGGTTATTCTTGTCATCGGCAAACTTGACATTAAGAAAGTTCTTAATCCAATATTGGGCATCATAATTGTTATTATCAACGCTTAGCACAACCATGCCTTCATCATCCTGATAATTCACTATTAAACATCCTTTATCTATCTTTTTTGTACTGATACCTTTTTGGACAACTACATCGACACTGTTTCCTTCCATATAGGTTTGAAAGAAATTGGTTTTACTCTCAATTTTGAATATCCCTAAAGCATTTGTTTGTACTTCGTTATATTCAATGCCGTCGAATAGAACAACAATTACATCCCCTGTTTTTATTTGAGCCGAGTTTGATTGTTCAAATAAGTGCAATAGAATGTTCTTCGAGCCTTCAATAAAAAAATCTTCTTCCTTAAACAGCCTTTGCGAGTAAATATTGATCTCATTCAAGTTGATATCTGCATGATGATTAAATCTAAAACTCTCGGTCAGATTCCCAAAAGGCTTTAACAGATAAGGCAGCATCAAATTATAACTGTCTTCATCAAATACAACAGGTGCTTCTGAAAAAACGTTTCTGGTGTCATTGAATTTGTTTCCAATTTTATGGATAATAAGTTTCGGAATACTCGCCTTGGACCTTTTAATCATGTCATCATTTTTTGGAGCTGCAATGATACAACTTTAGAAAATTTTAATTGGAAACATAGACAAAAAATTCTCACATAAAATAAACCAAGAACAGTGTTTGTATCTGAGATCAGGTTTGGTCGGAGTATTAAAATTTACAAAATTAGCATTGAACTATATTTAGATTCATAATTTTATTCTACATGAACCAAAAACACTTTTCGATTGACCTCGTCAACCATCTCCCAAGGACGTTTATACACCATAATTAACTTTTGCTCACCTTTTCTTTTTGCTCGAAACTCCCAAATTTCGTTACCTCCTGAACCTGTTATGGCCTTGTCTCTTAACACATAATCCACATATACAGAATCCAATAGGTTTTCCTTGCTCCTGTTTTCCCAATGCCATGTGTAACCTGTAGATTGATTCGATTTCAAAATCACTTTAAACACTTCTCCAGTTTTTACTTTTATTACATTGCTTTGAAAGGAAAATAAACTCAAACAGGCTACCGTTATAATTAAAAGCCACTTCATAGATCATGAATTTAATGATTAAATATAATGAATTGATGCGTATGTACTAAATATGCTGAGCCTATAAATCCTACTTTAATTGTTCAGGAAGTAACTTAAAACTAAGCCTGTGATGAATTGTAGCCCCTGATTCTCTTATAGCTTGTCTATGCTCCTTTGTAGGGTATCCCTTGTTCTTTGCCCAATTATAATGAGGAAATTGCAGGTGTAAATTCTCCATATAATCATCTCTATATGTTTTCGCTAATATAGAAGCCGCTGCAATACTTAAGTACTTGGCATCTCCTTTAACTATAGTTTGATGAGGAATTTCATGATAATTTTTAAATCTATTCCCATCAACAATGATAAATTCAGGTCTCAAATCCAATTGATCCAATGATTTATGCATAGCGAGAATTGAAGCATTTAGAATATTAATCTCATCTATTTCTTCTTGATAAACAAAGGAAATACCAAATGACAAGGCCTCTTTTTCAATAATCGGTCTTAGTAAGTTCCTTTTTTTTTCTGAAAGCTGCTTAGAATCAGTCAACATCTCATGCCTAAAATCTGCAGGAAGAATAACAGCTGCAGCCACTACAGGGCCTGACAAACAGCCTCTTCCAGCCTCGTCGGTACCGGCTTCATATTGATATGTGGAGTAATTAGGTGCTAACATGATGTTATCTTTTTCAAAAATAAGGAACCCCTCACAATTAAGGTGAAATAATATGCTCAAAAATTTTACCTTTGTCATCAATTAGAATAATCCATGCTCAGGAAACTCTCCTTTTTTATTTTATTGTCCATTTCAGCTATAGGCTCGGCCCAAATCAATGAAGGTCAAGTCAATACTTTGGACAATAGGTACGTTGACGAATATGGTGATACCGCCAAGATATACACTGATGAAGTAGAGATCGAACTAAGTGAAAAGGCTTACATTTCCGACTACAAAGTCATTGATTTCAAACTAGACACAACCTTTGTTGACACTACGCTCAGCATGAAAAAATATTATAACTTCAATCTTGAAAGAAAAGATCCATTTGAACTTATGTCTTTCCACAATCCAGGGCAATCTTATAATTCACTGGCCTATACCTTCGATGTCAATAGCACTTACCCTAAGATTGGCGCAAGAGCGCAACATCATAATTATTATGAAGTGGAGGATATCAAATATTATAGCGTTCCAACACCCACAACAGAGTTAATGTGGTCAACAGTATTAGAGCAAGGTCAAATTCTTGACGCTATGTTTACTTTTAATCTTTCAAGACAATTCAATGCCTCTTTGAGCTTCAAGAGCCTACGCTCTCTGGGAAAATACAGGCATTCACTTAGTGACCATGGTTCGGCCCGAATTACCATGAGTTATTATACAAAAAATAAAAGGTATTTTATTCGGAGCCATATTGTTGCACAGGAAATGATTAATGAGCAAAACGGTGGGTTAACTGACGAATCCCTTGGTTATTTTGAAGCTGCGGATCCTAACTTTAAAGATAGGGCAAGGTTAGAAACAAATTTCAACGATGCCGAGAATTCGGTTCGTGGTAATAGGTATTATTTTGATCATTTCTATATATTATGGGATAAAAAAGACAGCCTAAAAACCATACCTTCAGACCTCAAAATTGGTCATCAGTTTAATTTTGAAAGAAAGCACTATGAGTATGACCAAGACAATTCCAACGCAATATTAGGCCGATCTTTTACAAACGATATTTCTGATGACGCCAAATATTCTAAACTCTATAACGAAGCCTATATCTCTTTAAATTCGCCCATTACTCTGGGGGAAGTTAGGTTTAAGGTTAATAATTATTTATACAATTACAGTTATAAAAGTATTGTTATCACTGAAGATGGTGTTATCGATTCTAAACTTGAAGGAAACAGTTTTGCACTGGGAGGAGAGTGGCATACAAAGTTTAAAAGATTTAATTTGGATGTCGATGCGTCTCAAGTTATCTCAGGTAACCTGACAGGACATGCTTATTCGGCTATGGCAAGCTTCAAAACAGATAGTGTTTTCACAGCCAGTGGAAGGGTTTTTAGCAATAGCCGATCACCTAATTTCAATTTTTTATTAAACCAAAGTGATTACAAAAGTTACAATTGGCAGAATAATTTCAAAAATGAAGAAATCAATGGAATAGATGTCATCTTTGATTCGGATAAATGGATTTTTGCAGCAGCACATCTGACCAACATTGATAATTTCACTTATTTCGACAAGGATGAAGACTCTGGTCAGACGGCGCCAAGACAAGCCACAGAATCCGTAAATTATTTTAAAATCAAATTGAGTAAAGAGATCCGGTTTGGGAATTTTGCTCTTGACAACCAATTTATATACCAAAAAGTAACGAATGGTGAAGATGTGCTTAGAGTACCTGACTTTATTACGAGAAACACTTTTTACTATGGAAATCACATATTTAAAGGTAAACCAATGTATCTGGAAGCGGGAGTAAGCTTTAGCTATTTCAGCAAGTACTTGATGAACAGTTATAACCCATTGATATCAGAGTTTTATTTACAAAATGATAGAGAATATGGTGGTTTCCCTTTACTGGATTTCTTTGTTAATTTTAAAGTAAAGACCATGAGAGTGTTTTTTAAACTAGAGCATTTTAATTCTAGTTTTAGCGAGAATAACTACTATTCTGCGCCTACATACCCTTATAGGGATTTTGTAATAAGATTTGGGATCGTATGGAACTTCTTCATCTAAATATAAAGGTTATACAACGATTTGACTAATTGTCTTTTCGAACGATATTATGCAAAAAGAATTTCAAATACAGGTTAGCCCTGAAACTGCTCATAACAAGGATCTGCTGAATTCATATCTATCAAAGGAATATGACATAGCACCTAAGGATCTTCAACATGTTGAAATTTTAAAGCGATCAATTGATGCAAGACAGAAGTCAATCAAAATTAACTTAAAGGTTTCCGTTTATATTAATGAAAATCCTGTTTTTTCAGTTCCAGATTTACCAGCGTACGAAGATGTTAATGCAGCCCAAGAAGTAATTGTTATTGGAGCCGGTCCTGCTGGTTTATTTGCTGCTTTGAAATTAATTGAAAAGGGACTTAAACCAATAGTTTTAGAAAGAGGCAAAGATGTTAGGGAACGCAGACGAGATTTAGCCGCTATCACAAAACACCACTTGGTAAATGAAGATTCCAATTATTGTTTTGGTGAAGGCGGAGCAGGTACCTATTCAGACGGTAAATTGTACACTCGTTCTAAAAAACGTGGAGATGTTAACAAAATTCTTGATCTTTTAATTGCTCATGGAGCCAATAAAGATATTGCGATCAACGCCCATCCCCATATAGGTACGAATAAGCTACCTAAAATTATTCAAGCCATAAGAGAAACCATTCTTAGATATGGCGGTCAAATTCTATTTAATACAAGAGTAACCGATTTCAATATAAAAAACCAAGAGATTCTTGGAATTGTCACCCAAAAAGGAGATCATATAGCTGCAAATAAAGTGATTCTTGCCACAGGACATTCCGCAAGAGATATTTTTGAATTGCTGTATAAAAAAGAAATTTATATTGAAGCCAAACCTTTTGCCTTAGGAGTTCGAGTAGAACATTCCCAACAGCTTATAGATCAAATACAATACCATTGCCCGAGTCGTGGAGAATATCTGCCTCCAGCGCCATATAGTGTTGTTAAACAAGTGAATAACAGAGGTGTTTATTCATTCTGTATGTGCCCGGGAGGTGTCATTGCTCCATGTGCCACTTCTCCAGGAGAAGTAGTAACAAATGGTTGGTCGCCAAGTAAACGAGACCAACCTACCTCCAATTCAGGAATCGTTGTTTCTTTAGGATTAAAAGACTTTGAACCCTATAAAGAATTAGGGCCTCTAAGTGGTCTTGCCTTTCAAAAAGAATTGGAGCAAAAAGCATGGAAACTAGGAGGTATGACCCAAAAAGTGCCGGCTCAAAGATTGGTAGACTTCACAAAAGGGAGGCTGTCAGATGACATTCCAAAAACTTCCTACCAACCAGGAACCACAAGTATTGAACTCGGATCATTGCTGCCAGACTTTATTCATACTACCCTTCAGGAAGGGTTTAGACAATTTGATAAATCTATGAAAGGTTATTTGACAAATGAGGCTGTTGTGCATGCTCCTGAATCAAGAACTTCTTCTCCTGTTAGAATCCCAAGAGATAACAAAACACTTGAGCATGTTCAAATAAAAGGGCTCTACCCATGTGGTGAAGGCGCAGGTTACGCCGGTGGTATTATTTCAGCCGCTATAGATGGAGAAAAATGTGCAGAACAGGTGAAGATTTCGCTTGTGAGGTAGTGAAACCTGAAGGTATCAGGCGTGAGGGTATCAGACGTGAGGGTATCAGACGTGAGGGCTTCAGCTGGGATACCCTCACTTAGATTATGGTTTATTTTTCGTTTTAAGCTCCCTAATTTTAATTTTAAACCCTGCAAATAAAAGGGTCATAAAAGGGCTTAACCAATTAAAAATTGCATAAATAAAATAATCATAAACACTAACTCCTAGGACACCTGACTGATATGCTCCGCAGGTATTCCATGGCACCAATACGGAAGTTACAGTCCCAGAATCTTCAAGTGTTCTACTCAGATTTTCAGGAGCAAGATTCCTGTCTTCATATGCTTTCTTAAACATCTTTCCTGGAACTACTAAAGCAAGGTATTGATCAGAAGCCGTTACATTTAAAGCTAAGCAGGTAGCCACCGTACTCGCAAATAGTCCGAAAACCGTATGAGCCATTTTTAAAAGCGCATTGCTTATTGTAGACAATGCCCCAATAGCGTCCATTACACCACCAAAAACCATGGCGCAAATTATCAGCCAAATGGTCCCTAACATTCCATACATACCTCCTGAAGAAAAGAGATCATTTAATTCAGGATTACTTGTTTCTATTGCAGTATCCACTGTGATAGCATTCATAATGCCTTGATAGCCAGCCCTGAAATTTAATTGTTCAGCCCCAGTAATTTTCATTACTACGTCTGGCTGAAAAATTAGGGCAAAGACGCCTCCTAATAAGGTTCCTATTAAGAGCGCAATTAAAGGCTGGGTCTTTCTAATGATTAATAAAATAACTGCCAAAGGCACTAAAAACAGCCAAGCGCTAATATTAAAAGATTCTTGTATCGAAGCTAAAATCACTTCAGTATCAGCTGTTCCATTGGTATCAAATGTAAAGCCCAATATTATAAATACTATTAAAGTGACTATGATTGTTGGCACTGTTGTATAGGCCATATATCGGATATGAGTAAACAAATCGGTTCCTGCCATCGCAGGTGCAAGATTAGTTGTATCTGATAAAGGAGACATCTTGTCTCCAAAATAAGCTCCTGAGAGCACTGCTCCTGCAACCATACCTAAAGGAATTTCTAATGCTCCTCCAATTCCAACTAAGGCAATCCCAACCGTTGCTGAAGTGGTCCAAGAACTTCCTGTAGCAATTGAAATAACGGCACAGATCACAACCGTAGCAGGCAAGAATATGGTAGGATTTAATAATTTAAGTCCATAAAAAATCATTGTCGGTATCACTCCACTAATCAACCATGTACCAGCAAGGGCCCCAACAAATAATAAAATTAAAAGTGCTCCTGTAGTTGATTTTATATTATTGGCAATCTCCTCAATCATGCTTTTATAAGTTACTTTATTAAAAAAACCTACGATTGCCGCAACTGCACCTCCTAGCAACAAGATAAACTGATTTGAGCCACTTAAAGCGTCATCACCATACACAAAAACATTATAAGCCAGCATAGCAATGAGCACTAATACAGGTAAAAGAGCTTCATAAATATTCAGTTCCTTATTCCTTATTATTTTGTTATCCATAAAAAAGTTAATTGATTTGTAATGTTACATAAAAACTACGACAATAAGAAATGCTTACTAAAAGCGTATTTTTACAAATTAACCCTAAAACTATCAACGATGAAAAAATCAATTACTTATTTTTTACTTGGAGCAATGACCATTGGTTTATTTGCCTTTGTATCAAATAACAAAGAAGAAAAAAATGGATTTCATGATTCATTCACAGCAACCCTTAAAAGTGCAAAGGCATATACTTTAGAAGTAGCCGACAAAATGCCAGCTGAAGATTATACATTTAAACCTCATGATTCGGTAAGAACCTTTGGTGAACAAATGGCTCATATTGCTTTGTCATCAAAACTGATGAATACTATGTTTATCAAAGGTGAAAAAGTGGATTTCGATCCAGCTGAAGGAGCAAAGATGGAAAAAGCTGTTGGTGCGTCTAAAGAAGAGTGCATTAAATTACTAAATGCAAATTTTGATGAAATCATTGCTACAATTGAAGGAATGAACGACGAAGATCTTCAAGCTACCTTTGTATTCGGTTTTGCCCCAAGCAAACCTGAACTTACAAAAGAGCAAGGGTTTATTTTTATTAGAGATCACATTACCCATCATAGAGGGCAGGCCATTACGACTTTAAGAATTAAAGGTCATAATGCTCCGTCATACAGACCTTTCTAAAACATTATTTTTTAAAAACCTCACCCATTCTCTATTTATGAATGGGTTTTTTTCTTGCAAAAAGCGCTAAAACATTGATATTTTGAAGAAATGTTACTTTTTTTCGAGTCTTTACGCAACCCCTTAGACAATTACGTATCTTAAATACAAATCCCCCACTATGAAACTTGAATATTCTATTTTAGAGCATTTAAGTAATAACGACAATGGAAAACTAATCGATATTACTTTTATCGAAGACGATCATGCCTCTTTAAGGCGTTCATTAAACGAATTGAAGGGAAAAAACATGATCTTGATTGAAGACCTTAATGGTCGAGATTTTGAAGCCTTTGGAATTGGAAATGACAGAAAAAAGGTAATCAAGGCAAAAATTAAAATGAATGGAAGGGTTTATTTTCATTCATTGAAAGCTA
>CAYMKR010000076.1:0-9152 GCA_964390865.1 uncultured Flavobacteriaceae bacterium
TGTCAAATCTTGTACTTTTTCCTTGTCTAATCCTAAAATTGTTGCACTCATAATATATTATTTTAATTTAAAACAAAGTTCGGGTAAAATTGATATCTTTTTTCATCAACTTCATTGATAGTTTATATATATTTATCAGATAAATTGATACTAATGACTATAACACAATTAAAATATGTTCTGGCCGTAGCCGAATACAAGAATTTTACTGTGGCAGCTGAACATAGTTTTGTGACTCAACCCACTTTATCCATGCAAATTCAAAAACTTGAAGATGAATTGGACGTGACTATTTTCAATAGAAAAAAGAAACCAATTGCACTTACTTCTATAGGAGAAAAAATTATTCAACAGGCCAAACTAATTGTCGATGAAAGTGTTAGAATAAATGATATTGTTGATCAGCAAAAAGGATTCATTGGTGGGGAATTTAAATTGGGAATAATACCAACGATTATGCCTACATTATTACCTATATTTCTCAAAAATTTTCTTAAAAAGTACCCTAAAGTAAAGTTAATCATTGAAGAATTAACGACTGAAGAAATCATCAAGAAATTGTCGGAAGGACATTTAGATGTAGGTATTGCAGCTACCCCACTAGAAAATGAAGCTATTAAAGAAAGACCCATTTATTACGAACCTTTCGTTGGGTTCGTGTCGAACAACCATCGCTTGTTTGATCAGGCCAATATAACTGAAGATGACCTTGACATTGATGATGTGTTGTTACTTGAAGATGGACATTGTTTTAAAAATAGTGTAATCAATATTTGCAAAAACAAAAACAATCAGGATCACCACCAATTTCAACTCGAAAGCGGTAATATCAGCACATTAATTAAACTTAGTAAAGAAGGATTAGGCATGACTTTAATTCCTTATTTGCATACCCTCGATCTTCCTGAACAGGATAAAAAATTCCTCAAGGAGTTTTCAAACACTGTTCCTGCAAGGGAAGTGAGTATTATATACCATAAATCTCAATTGAAAATGCAACTTATTGAAGCCCTAAAATCCACCATAGATGGTGTAATTAGAGGCGCAATTAGTTTTCATGACGTAAAAATAATCAGTCCTCTAAATAAGAAACCAATAGAAATCTAGTTGTTAATTTTGATAAGCGCCAGACTTGGATAAAGCTCCGGTCTGTCTGCAGTAAACTGTAACAGCCAGATTCTTAATTCTTCAATTTCAAATGGTAATAGTCTTTTCACAGCTTTTTCTAATTCCTTGCTAAACAAATCTACATCAAAACTTACTTTTTTTAAAACTGTTTTGCTGTAGTCTAATATTGCTCTTGCCATAAATATCGTTTTATAAAATAATAACGCATTCTTAGTAACACTTATTACAAATTAACTAAAAAATATTAATAAAAAAAATTAATTTATTACAAGCTTAAATATCAGCTTGTTAACTTAGATATCTTAGTTGACAATGCGCTAGACTTATCAAGCAACGATGCTTTGATTTCTTTTAAATGCGACTTTTGATTCGTAACATCTTTCTGATGCAATTTTGCAATCAACTCATCGAAAGTTACAATCGCCTCATCTATAATTTTCTCAGCCTTTTGAGAAACCTTATCATCCCCATTTAATTGGCATACATAACAATCTTCGATGATTCCTGACAAAACATCATTTACTTCTTTTTTAAACTTTCTAATACTAGCCATGTTTTCTTTTTTATAAATATAAATTAAATAAACCCATAATTCAAAATTTTGAACTACATCATTTCATACATCAATCTCAGTTTTTCGCGAGTGATAGTCTTCTGCCAATCCTTACCAAGTGCATTTTCCCATAGAGGCACTAAACTCAATGCCACATCGATCATGGTGTTAAACTGGTCATCGGTCAGATCCTTACAAAGCCCCTTTGGTATATCTATTCCATGCTTTTTAACCATTTGCTTAAATTCTTTTACCCCTTCAGGATAAAACTCTTGCAATTGATCAAACACGATACAATTTCCTATACCATGCTTTGTACCCAACAAATATGACAACCCATAACTCATGGCATGTGCAACACCTACTTGAGAATATGCAATACTCATTCCTCCGTGCCATGATGCCATCATCAACTTATCTTGAGAATCTTCATCAATACTATCCTTTTCTAAATAGACTTCTCTACAAAGATCAAGTGATTTTTCACCATAACTTTGACTAAATGCATTTAAATAAGTCCCTGTTAAAGATTCAATGCAATGGATATAACAATCCATTCCTGTATAAAACCATTGGTTTTTAGGAATACCGTCAAGCAAAGATGGATCAAGAACAACCTGATCAAATGGCGTATAATCTGAATTCATACCCAATTTTCTTTCAGGACCTGTAAGTACGGTAGTTCTAGAAACCTCTGCACCTGTGCCAGAAATGGTAGGAATACCTACATGATAAACACCTTGCTCTTTTACAAGGTCCCAACCTTGATAATCAGCAGAAGATCCATGATTGGTAAGCATCAGCGCCACTGCTTTGGCATAATCCAAAAGTGTGCCTCCACCTATTCCTATGATCCCTGAAGGAATTTCACTAAATTCATTTCTAATACCATCCCTTATTCCATCTACATATATGGTTTTTGGTTCCTCATCTGCACTTATATATATGATCTTGTCATTTCCCTTCAAAGGGATTCTTGATACCAAGCTGACATTGCCTTTAAAAACATCATCTACCAAAAAAATGAATGGTGCGTGTTCTCCTTTTCTAACTGGCTCTAAAATTTCACCAAGTTGATTAAAACTGCCTCTTCCAAAAACAACTCTTGGAACCATAGGAAAGTTTCTAAAACTCATAATTTCTTATTTAATGGTTAATCTTTAATAAATTTGGCGGCCTTTATTAGATCCTCCGGGGTATCAATTTCAATACCCATATAACTTGTTTCTACCATTTTAATCTTTTTCCCGTATTCCAGATACCTAATACATTCAACCTTTTCAGTGGCTTCCAGGGCTCTCATGGGTAAATGGTAAAAATCCATAATTGCCTGTTTTCTAAATGCATAAACTCCAATATGCTCAAAATATCTTGCCCCTGCATCCTTGTCTCTAGGATAAGGGATGGGCGATCTGGAAAAATACAATGCAAAATTAGATTTATCCACAATCACTTTCACATAATTCGGATCTGTAATATCTTTCCAATCCGTAATTTCCTGCATTAAAGATGCAAGATCTATTTGCGAAGCATCCTCTCCCTTAAAAACATCAATCACAGCCTTTAATGGCGCTTCTTTCACAAAAGGCTCATCGCCCTGAACATTTACAACAATATCAACATCAAGGTTTTCAACAGCTTCAGCAATTCTATCAGATCCGCATTCATGTTCTTTTATACTCATTATCGCCTTGCCACCTTCCTTTTCTACAACATTTTTAATCACTTCATTATCGGTAACCACATATACTTCATCAAAAAGATTAGTAGCCTGGGTTGCCAAATATGTTCTAACAATAACAGGTTTACCACCTAAGTCAGCCATTAGTTTTCCTGGGAATCTAGTAGCTCCGAAACGAGCCGGTATCATCGCAATTACCTTCATTTGAGTTACAGTATTGATTTTATAGCTGCTACCATTCTTTCACCTCTATCCCTTACTTCTTCTTCAGTCCAAGAAAGTTTGATCAGACATGAGATATTTCTAGATATGATATCATCTGATTGAGGAAACTCTTGGTCTTTTAGGTTTTTTAAGCCTTGCTTTAGTTGATCAGACAAAGGAAACAAACTTTTCATTTCTTTTAAATGATCCCATCTTCTGATATAATGCCAGTTATTATTAAAATAATTCCAATATCCATCAATACCATGTTCTTTAAAAGCATCAACAACTTTATTTGACAGTTCTGCTGTAGGCATGAAAAAATTCAGGAAACCACAACTATCCCCTTTTGGATCAGGAATTCTTCTAAAGGTAACCTCTGGAATCGCACTTAAGGCTTCTTTTAATATTGAATGATTCTTTCTTTGAATACTTATAAAATCATCCATTTTACTAATCTGACCTAAACCAACAGCTGCGTGTAATTCTGATATTCTATAATTATATCCCAATACTGGATGAGTTTCTACTCCTCTGTCATTTCCTATATGATCATGACCATGATCTGTATATTGATCAGCATGCAAAGCGTAATCACTATTATTAGTCATTACAGCCCCACCTTCACCACAAGTTATGGTCTTTACAAAGTCAAAAGAAAAGGTGCCTGCATCTCCAATTGAACCGAGCATTTCACCTTTATATGTGCCCCCAAATGCCTGACAAGCATCCTCTAATAAAAGCAAATCATGTTTTTTACAAATTGCTTTTAAAGCATCAAGGTCAGCCATAGAACCACACATATGCACCGGCATAATTACCTTTGTCTTTGGAGTTATAGCAGCTTCAACAGCCGATGGGTCCAAAGTTAAAGTATCATCAATCTCTACCAGAACTGGAGTTGCTCCTGAAGCTATGATGGATTCAAAGCTTGCCACAAAGGTAAAACTTGGCATTATAACTTCATCACCTGCTCCAACACCCATAACTGCTAATGCCACATTGAGTGCGGCAGTTCCGCTACTTGTTAATTGAGCGTGCTTCACACCAAAACGTGCTTCTAATTCTCTTTCTAATTCTTTGGCTTTCCAGTGACCGTTTCGCATTCCATCAAAACCATAGCGCATTAATACGCCATTCTCAAGAACATCATTTAATTCCTTTCTTTCGGCATCACCAAATAACTCAAATCCAGGCATATTTTATATGTTTTAAAATTGTTTGTTTTAAAGCAAGCAAAGATAATTATTTCAAATGAATTAAAGTGCTTTCACACTCATTCAAACACGAACTAGTTTTTTTAAATTCAATCCTTATCACACATGAAGCTTTACCTTAATTTCCAATTTATTGGTTAATTCAATTTTCTCATCGATTCTAAAATTAAAAATTTTTTCTCACCCATTAATTATTATTTTTGCTGAATGGAAGCATTTATTCAAGGAATACCCAAAGCAGAATTACACCTGCATATAGAAGGAACATTTGAACCCCAACTCATGTTTGATATAGCTAAAAGAAATGGAATATCTATTCCGTATAATTCAGTGAGAGAAATTGAATTGGCTTATAACTTTGATTGTCTGCAAGACTTTCTTGACATTTATTATCAAGGTGCAGGTGTTTTGATCAAAGAACAAGATTTTTACGACCTCACTTATAGTTATTTAGAAAAATGTGCTTCTCAAAATATTAGGCATACTGAAATCATGTTTGATCCTCAAACCCATACCGACAGAGGTGTTGAATTTAAAACTGTAATCAATGGCATTCATAATGCCTGCATGGATGGAATGAAAAACCTTGGAGTTTCGTCGTTGCTAATCATGAGCTACCTTAGACACTTAACTGAAAAAGAGGCTTTTAAAACTTTAGAGCAGTCACTCCCTTTTAAAAATCGCATCAAGGCAATTGGACTGGATTCAAGTGAAAAGGGAAATCCCCCCTCTAAATTCAAAAATGTGTTTGAGGCCTCCATCAAAGAAGGCTATATTCCTTTGGCACATGCCGGTGAAGAGGGTGATGCTGACTATGTCTGGGAAGCTTTGGATCTCCTGCAAATAAAAAGAATTGATCATGGAAACAATTCTTTGCAAGATGAAACTTTGGTCCAAGAAATTATTAAAAGAAATATGGCCTTAACAGTTTGCCCTTTATCAAATAAGGCTTTACAAGTTGTTCCTGAACTGAAAAATCATCCTTTGAAAAAAATGATGGATCTTGGAATGAAAGTAACTGTGAATTCAGATGATCCCGCGTATTTTGGAGGGCAATTAAACCAAAATTATCTGGAAATTCAAAAAGCTTTAAAGCTTACTAAAAAGGATATTTATGAACTCGCTAAAAATTCTTTTGACTATGCCCTTATAGATAAGAGTACCAGACTTAAATATTTAATTGAATTGGAAGAATTTTATGCCCAAAACAAATAACAAGAAATCTACTCTAATGTATTATTGATAGCATTTATAGATTCCTCTATATGTCTTTGAGCTTTAAGCTGACTGTCATACATAAAAACGATCTTCCCTTTTTTATCAACCACGTAGGTAACTCTTCCTGGTATTAAACCCAAGACGTTGCCTTTTACACCAAATAAATTTCTAACTTCATTTTTTGTATCTGCCAAAAGTGTAAAGGGTAAATTATATTTTTCTGCAAAATTCTTATGACTCTCAACATCATCTGAGCTGATTCCTATGACTTTAATCTCTTTATCGGTAAACTCTTGGTAAGAATCCCTAAAACTACATGCTTCCTTTGTGCATCCCGGTGTGTCATCTTTGGGATAAAAATAAACGACCATGGCAGTACTTCCAATAAATTCTTTCATATCAAAAGTCTCTCCAAATTGATCTTTTAGAACAAATGACGGAACGTCATCCCCCACCTTTACTGCAGATTGAGCGCTGGATTTAAACACAGCAAACAGGGCAATGCCTGTGATCAAAATGAACATCATATAAATAGCCTTTCTCTTCACTACTTTCCGTTATAGGTTACAAAATTCCTTGGCGTTTCATAAAGTGTTATTTCCAAATCTAATTGCTGCTCAATTTCTGGACGCAATTTATTCCAAATAACAACTGAAATGTTTTCAGCGGTGGGATTCAAGATTTTGAACTCTTCAACTTCCTCATTTAAATTTTTATGATCAAATTGCTCTTCTATTTCGTTTTTGATCAAGTCCTTTAAAACTTTCATGTCCATCACAAATCCGGTTTCAGGATGAATTGGCCCCTTGACGGATACGATTAATTCATAATTATGACCGTGATAATTTGGATTTGCACATTTCCCAAAAACCTCTGCATTTCTTGCATCTGACCATTCATTATTATACAATCGATGCGCGGCATTAAAATGCGCCTTTCTACTAACAGTTACTTTCATACTTAAACAAGTCTTTGATCATATTCATTAAAAATAATTTTAAACCATTCTGTATACAGTTCAGGTTGTAACTCCATATCCGATTTCACATCCTTCAGGGTCATCCATTTAAACGAAGCTGCTTCTTCAGGGTTAACAACTGGATCTTCTTCATGATAGCCAATCATGACATGATCCAATTCATGCTCTGTCAAACCATTATCAAAAGAGGCTCTATACACAAACCAGAATAGCTCTTTTAAATCACAATTAAAACCCATTTCTTCTTTCAACCTTCTGCGACCAGCTTCAATATTTGATTCTCCATCTCTTTGATGGCTGCAACATGTATTGGTCCATAAACCTGGTGAATGGTATTTATCTAATGCCCTTTGCTGGAGCAACAATTCTCCTTTTTTATTAAAAATAAAAACGGAAAATGCCCTGTGTAATATGCCTTTTTCATGAGCCTCCATTTTAGCCATCAAGCCTAATTGATCATCAATTTCGTTCACGAGAATTACTTTTTCTTCCAAAACTTCTTTTTTTTTACAAAGTTAATTATTTAGAATGTCTCATGAAAGTCTTCTTTTGGTGATCTTTTAAAACATTCTCATGAAATTTTGTAAGCATTTAATTTGTGTCACGAGCACTCTGCCAAATGAAAAAATCATGCATACCTTATTCAATTCGTTTGAAGCAATGCTATATCTTTGCAGATAATGAAAATTGCATGATTACATGAAAATTATCCCACAGGTTTTGGTTTTAATCTCACTCATATTGCTTGTAAACTGTAAAAAAGAAGTTTCAGCGGATTCTGCAACATCTATAGATACGCCTGTATTAAATAAGGAGCTGAAAGATGACAAACCAGCAGAGAAAAGACCTAAAGACTCAATCAATAGTAAAAATGTAGCTGTATTTTTAACCTTATACGGAGAAGAAAATAAGGAAAATCAAGTTCTCATTAAAACCAGACTTGGAAATATCAAAATTCAATTATATAACGATACCCCATTGCACAGAGCCAGCTTTATATTTCTCACTAAAATGGGATATTTTGACACGACATGTTTTTATCGAGTAGTTCCGGATTTTGTAATCCAAGGAGGCGAATCGGAACGATTAGATACGCAAAGGTACAAAGCTCGTTATCAGAGATACAAACTTTCACCAGAATTTAGGCAAAATAGAAAACATAAATACGGAGCAGTTTCTTTAGCAAGAGATTGGAAAAATAATCCTGGTAAAAAATCAACTGCCTTTGAGTTTTATATCGTCCAAAATCGCAAAGGAGCGCATCATCTTGACGGTGAACATACCGTTTTTGGAGAGGTTATCTCAGGTTTTGACGCCATTGACAAAATAGTCAACCTTGAAGCCGGAAACGATGAATGGCCATTGAATGATGTCTTTATGAAAATCCAAGTCATTGATTAATTTTGCTTAAATTAGAAGTAAATTATTTTCAACACCTTGAATCAAACTATGGAAATCTTAGATCTTATTGTCCAATTGGCTCCTATACTGAGTTTCATAACAATTATTATTACCATCATTTTTGGTATTATTCAACTTAAGCAATTTAAAATACAACGAAAAAATCTTGCTGCCGCAGAAATCATGCGAACCACGCAAGATGCAGTATTCACCGATTCTCTGAATTTGATCAATAAATCCGAATTCATCGAAAATGTTGCTTACGTAAGAAAGTTTGATCCTGAACTTGAAAAGGCAATTTTGGCCATAACAACTAAATTTGAAATCCTTGGCTTTTTAGTTTTTAAGAAAGTAGTCCCAATCGAATTTGTCGAACAACTCATCGGAGGTGTTTGTGTCACTTTATGGAAAAAATTACATCACTATATTGAGGACTATAGGATTTTGAATGATCAAAAATTATTTCTTGAATGGTTTGAATGGTTGGCATTTCAATTTAAAGACCGCAAACGTGATGAATCCTTACCTGCAATTGAAAAAATCAAAAAATGGAATTCCTAATGGTCAATTTAAGTAGTTCACTTATATTTGCCCACTAATTTTTATACATGGATTTACTTCAGGAAATACAAAAAAGACGCACTTTTGGTATTATTTCACATCCAGATGCGGGTAAAACTACCTTGACGGAAAAACTTTTATTGTATGGAGGTGCAATTCAGGAAGCGGGTGCAGTAAAGAGTAATAAAATTAAAAAGGGCGCAACTTCCG
>CAYMKR010000077.1:0-9125 GCA_964390865.1 uncultured Flavobacteriaceae bacterium
ATAGTTAGCAAAGTATTTAGCACATAATTTTATTTTAATATTTTCTCTACCTCATCAACAATCTGTCTTGTTGCATTTGGCAGGGCCAGTTTTCTAATATTCTCACTGAGTGAATCCCGTTCTTTCTCATCCTTTAATAATCGATTAACAACTAAAGGCAAATCATCTATATCGCTTTCTTTCAACAAAATAGCTGCATTCTTATCGGTAATTGATCTAGCATTCTTTGTTTGATGGTCTTCCGCCACATTTGGCGAAGGAATAAAGATCACTGGCTTAGCAACAATGCAAAGCTCAGAAATTGATCCAGCTCCTGCCCTACTAATCAAGATATCTGCTGCTGCATATAAAAGATCCATTCTTTGTATATACTCCTTTACCTGGACTCCTTCTACATCATTAAACTTTTTATATTCATCAAAATAGAGTTTGCCTGATTGCCAGATCACCTGAATATCATTTTTCAGAATTGTATGTATATGCTTCTCTAAGGCCTGATTGATGGCTCTGGCACCCAGACTTCCACCTAAAACTATCAATGTTTTCTTGCTTTTATCAAGGTCAAAATAACGCATAGACTCAAGTCGTTTGTCTTCGATATTTAAGAGATCCTGCCTCACAGGGTTCCCTGTTTTAATCAGTTTTTCTGATGGAAAAAACCGCTCCAGGCCATCATAGGCCACACAGATTTTCCTCACTTTTCCGGCTAACATTTTATTAGTAATCCCTGGATAAGAATTTTGCTCTTGTATCAAACTGGGAATATGTTTCCTATTTGCCATGTACAACGTTGGTCCAGATGCAAATCCACCTGTTCCAATAACTACATTAGGTTTAAACTTCTTTATGATTTTGTTCGCCTTTATCAAACTGGAAATCAATTTAAAAGGGAAACTCAAATTTTTTAATGTCAAACTTCTTTGTATTCCTGTTATATTTAATCCTTGAATATCATAACCTAACTGCGGTACTTTCTCCATTTCCATCCTTCCTTCAGCGCCAACAAAAAGAAATCTAGCCTCAGGATTCCTTTCCTTTAGTTCATTTGCAATGGCAATTGCAGGATAGATATGCCCTCCTGTTCCTCCTCCGCTGAGTAATATGTTAACCGATGGCTTCATGCAATATATCTAAAGGATTATCCATTATTTTTTTTTGCTTCCCTACAGGCTCTACATGAGCAGATGCACTTACACTTAATACAATTCCAATGGCGAAACAAGTCATCCAAATTGAAGTCCCTCCTGTACTTATAAGCGGTAATGGCTGACCCGTTACCGGGAACAAACCAACCGCTACTCCCATATTAATCATCGCCTGAAATATAATCGGCAAGCCAACACCTAAACAAAGTAAGGTCCCAAAAATGGTAACAGACTTTGTGGCTATTATTACAATTCGGAATAGCAATCCAAGGAAAAAAATTATGATTAAAACAGCACCTATCAACCCGAATTCTTCGCCAATAATGGCATAAATAAAATCCGAAGAAGATTGAGGGAGAAAGTTTTTCTGAACACTTTTTCCTGGCCCTTTACCATATATTTCTCCTGAGGCAATGGCTATTTTAGCCTTCTCTGCTTGGTAATTATCTTCTGACTCACCCGATGCGAAATTTTCTATCCTACTTGACCAGGTGCCGACACGGCTATTTTTCATAGTATCAGGAAAAGCCTTGGCCGTTACGATGAACAAAGCCAAACACAAAACACCTACACCTAAAATAGATCCCAAATATTTTAATGGGTACCCTCCCAAAAAGGCTAACAACATAACCATCACAAATGTAATAGCTGTGGTAGAAAAATTTGCTGGTAAAATTAAAGCCAATACACATCCAACAGGGATCCACATGTACAAAAGACTTTCCTTAAATGTTATCTCTTTTTCCTTATTTCGAGCTAAATACCTTGCTACATAAATCATCAGGACCACGGCCGCAAGGGTTGATGTTTGGAAACCAACTCCAATAAAAGGTATACTGATCCATCTACTCGCATTTGCACCACCAATGACTGTCCCTTGAGTCAAAGTATATACTAAAAGAAGAATAACTACAGGAAGCATTAAAACTGACAATCCACTAAAATATCTATACGGTATTCTATGAGTTGTATAAACAATGGCAAAACCTAAAAGCAATAAAATTGCATGCTTCAACAAATATCCAAGAGTCGACCCTTTACCGGCTACATATACTAAGTTCGTACTTGCACTGTAAACAGGTAAAAATGAAAAAATAGCCAAGGCCGCTATGATTGCCCATATCGTTTTATCTCCTCTAATATTTTCAAAAAATCTTGCGAACATGTTGTTTACACTTATTTATAATTGTCTTACTGCTTCTTTAAATTTACTGCCTCTTTCTTGATAATTCTCAGAGGTGCTCTCGCATAAACCTGAAGGTGAAAACAGAACTGTTTCCCCATCACGGCTCAACTTATATGCTATTTTTACCGCATCCCTAATACAAGTCGTCTCAATCATAAAGTCAACCACGTTTCCAAAGGTCTTGATCAACTTATCGTTATTATAGCCCAAGCAAATAATAGCACTTACCTTTTCGTTTACTAAGGGCAATAACATATCATAATTATTCTCTTCATCTATCCCTCCAACAATCCAGATTGTGGTATGTTCCATGCTATCTAGAGCATAGTATGTGGCATTCACATTATTTGCCTTTGAATCATTCACATATAGAGAGCCATTGATGGTCAGCACATTTTCCAATTTGTGCTCTTCATTTTCAAAGTCTGACATACAACTTCTTATGGTTTCCTTTCGGACTCTCATCAAATCAGACAAGGTATTAGATGCCATTGCATTCTTTACATTAAAATTGGATTGTAAAGCAAATGATGAAATACTCATATGGTTATTTATTTAATTATTATTGTTGTTATCTTACTTTTAATGTTAGGATTGAAATGACGGCAAGCAATATGCCTACAATCCAAAACCTTGTTACAATTTTACTTTCGTGATAGCCTCTCTTTTGGTAATGATGATGAAGTGGAGCCATTAAAAATATCCTTTTACCCACTCCTGACTTCTTTCTTGAATACTTGAAATAAGCAACCTGGATTACTACCGACAAATTCTCAGCTACAAAGACACCTGCCAGAATTGGAATCAGAAATTCCTTACGAACTGACAATGCGATAACAGCTATTACCGCTCCAATAGTTAAACTTCCAGTATCACCCATAAAAACCTGAGCAGGATAAGTATTATACCAAAGAAACCCTACGAGTCCACCAACAAAGGCACTGATGAAAATGGTTATTTCCCCAGAGTTCGGAATGTACATGACATTGAGATAATCAGCGAATATGATATTTCCCGATATCCAAGCAAAAATGGCAAGTGCAAGCACCATTATGGCCGAACTGCCAGCGGCAAGCCCATCAATACCATCTGTCAAATTAGCTCCATTAGACACGGCTGTAATGATAAAAATGACTACAATTACAAAAAACAACCAAACATAATCCTTGGTCCAGTCACCCATCCATGTTAGCAGGTTTGCATAATCAAATTCATTATTTTTTACAAAAGGTATCGTAGTTTTAGTCGATTTTTCTGCTTCACTAAATCTATTAGAAGAGATCGTAACCTCCTGACTAATTACCACTTCTCCATGTCTTAGTTTTTCTTTTACGACCACGTCTGGATTGAAGTACAACATCAGCCCTACAAAAATCCCAAGCGATACCTGACCTACTATTTTAAACCTTCCTTTCAGACCATCTTTGTTCTTTTTAAATACCTTGATATAATCATCCACAAAACCAATTGCTCCCATCCAGATCGTTGTGACAATCAAAATAATGATGTAGATATTATCAAGTTTAGCAAAGAGAAATACCGGGATCAAGGTTGCAAGAATGATAATCAACCCACCCATAGTAGGTGTACCTTTTTTCTGTATTTGCCCTTCTAATCCAAGATCTCTAACAGATTCTCCAACTTGTAAACTTCTTAATTTGTCAATAATCTTTCGTCCGTAAATTGTTGAGATCAATAGAGAAAATGCAAATGCCAATGCAGATCTAAACGAGATGTATTTAAACAAGCCGGTACCAGGAAGGTTAGCGTTTTGATCCAAAAATTCAAATAAATAATACAACATCCTGGTTTCTTATTTGTTTAGTTCAGTTAGTAATTGATTGGTGACTTCAAAATCATCGAAACCAGATTTCTGACCTCCAATTATTTGATATGTTTCATGACCCTTTCCTGCCACAAGAATAATATCTCCCTGTTGCGCAAGCTTGCAAGCGGTCTTAATCGCCTGCTTTCTATCTACTATTGAAATTGTTTTTTTATAATTCTCAGGTCTGACACCAGCCTCAACCTCCTTGATAATCTGTTCAGGATCTTCACTTCTTGGGTTGTCAGAAGTAAAAACAACTTGATTACTTAGGCTCGAAGCGATATTTCCCATTTTCGGTCGCTTTGTGCGATCTCTATCCCCTCCACAGCCAACAACTGTAATGACCTGCTCATTAAATGTCCTGATCGAATTGATGGTTTCTAAAACATTTTTTAAAGCATCAGGTGTATGCGCGTAATCAATAATAGCATTGACGCCCCCTTTTGAAACCGCGTGCTGAAAACGTCCGGAAACATTATCCAATTCACTCAATATTCTAAGGTTCTCGTATTTATCCTCACCTAATAAATCGGCTGTAGCATAAATAGCCAAAAGGTTGTAAGCATTAAATGAACCAATAAGTTTTGTCCAAACTTCTTGTCCATTAATATTCAGAAGCAAACCATTGAACTGATTTTCAATTATTCTGGCTTTAAAATCAGCTTCGGTTTTTAGAGCATATGCATACTTCTTGGCCTTTGTATTTTGCACCATAACGGCCCCATTTTTATCATCCACATTTACCAAGGCAAAAGCAGAAGAAGGCAATTGATCAAAAAAGGCCTTTTTAATATCTCTGTATGAAGCAAATGTTTTATGATAGTCTAAATGATCATGGGTTAAATTTGTAAATATGCCGCCATTGAAATCGAGACCCAAAGTTCTTTTTTGATGAATTCCATGTGAACTGACTTCCATAAAACAGTGACTCACTCCTTGAATTACCATTTCCCGTAAAACCCTGTTAATCGTAACAGAATCCGGTGTAGTATGGGTTGCAGGAATTTCTTGTTTCCCTATTAATATCTTAATTGTCGAGATCAATCCACTTTTATACCCTGCCTTAACATAGTGCTCAGACAACAATGTGGCTATCGTAGTTTTCCCATTGGTTCCGGTAACTCCAATCAAGATCAGATCAGCGGATGGATTGTCATAAAAGTTTGAAGCGAGAATAGCCAAGGCTTCATTGGTATCTAGCACCTGAACAAAAGTTACTCCCTCTGGAGTCTCAGTAGGAAAATCCTGACATATCACAACCGTGGCTCCCGATTCTATCGCAGTTGAAATAAAAGCATGCCCATCAAAAAGCAAACCTTTTTGAGCAACAAAAAGGGAATCCGACACAACCTTCCTTGAATCAAATTCAACAGCTGCTATATTAATGTCTGTCGAACCTTTTACAGATTCAACAGAAACACCATACAATATGTCTTTTAATTTTTTCAATTTATGACAACTCTAACTTTATTAAATCTCCTTTTTTTAATTCGGACCCCGCTTTTATGGATTGTGTTTTAACCTTTCCTATGCCCTTGAAATTCACTTTGAATCCCATATTCTCCAAAAGTGAAATTGCATCCATACCCGGCATGTCCTTCACGTCTGGCACCTTTGAATAAACTTCATTAGCCTTTGCGTAATAACTTTTATATTCCTCTTCTACTATTGGAAGATGTTCTGCAAACCTAACCTCTTCAACAACTGGAGTATCCGTGTAAATTTTTCTGGCAATTCTTTCAAAAACCGGAGCCGCAACTATATTTCCATAATAACCAGTCTTCTTATTTGGTTTATGTATCACTACGATACAAGAATATTTGGGTTCATCAGCCGGAAAATAACCGACAAAGGATGAAATATATTTTGTTTCATCGGTCCAGTATTCGGTTTGACATGTTCCGGTTTTACCAGCCATTGAAAAGTTTTTATCATAAATGTTTTCTGCAGTTCCTCTTTTCACAACATTCAACATCATTTCTTTCACTTTGTCAATAGTCTCCTGAGAGCAAATTTGAGGATGGATTACTTCCTTTTCAAATCTTGTCACTACATTACTTTGAGCTCTTATCTCTCTAACAAACCTGGGTTTAACCATTTCACCATTATTGGCAATAGCATTATAAAAAGTCAATGTCTGAAGTGGTGTAAATGAGACGCCATAACCATAAGCCATCCATGGAAGAGACAAACCGTTCCAAGTATCCTTATCTTTAGGATTTGGAATCTTCGGCTCACCTTCACCTTTTATTGGCAATCCAATCTTTTCTCCAACCTTCATGCGCTCAAGACCGTCGATGAATTTCTGAGGATTATCCTTGTAATTTTCATTAATAATCTTTACAATTCCAACATTTGAGGATAACTCAAAAACCTTGGAAACTGATATTTTCCCATAACCTCCATGATGCGAATCTCTTACAGGTTTTCCGTGAAATCTAATCTCACCTTTTTCAGTATCAATAATTTGAGCAGTATCGATCACTTTATCCTCCAAAGCCACAACCATGCCCATAAGTTTAAAAGTTGACCCCGGTTCATGAGACTCGTATATCGCATAGTTTCGTTGCTCGAAATAGGTCCCGTCAGTGGTTCTGCCTAAATTAGAAATAGCCTTAATTTCACCAGTTTTAGTCTCCATCACGACAACTGAGCCATGATCTGCTTCAAACTTCTCTAATTGAGCCAACAATGCATGATGGGCAACATCTTGAATTTTAAGATCAATCGTTGTGATGATATCCTTTCCGTCAATAGGTTCTATCTCATTATTATCATTAAGAGGCTTCCATTGTCCTTTTGCTATTTTCTGCTTCAGGCGTTTTCCTTTTTTACCCCTCAAGAATTCGTAAAAACTCCCTTCTATACCAACTCTGCCGCGGTAATCATCGTAACCTACAGCTCGCTCAGCAATCTTTCCTATCGGATGCTCCCTAACCGTTCGTTGTTCGATAATCAAACCACCACGATAGGTCCCTAGTTTAAAAATTGGAAACTTCCTTAACCTTTGATAATCATTATAACTTAGATTTTTTGTAATAAATAAATACCTATTCTTGTTTACCCTAGCTTTTCGGATCTTATTCTCGTAGTAGCTCGCTGATTTACCCAACATCTCAGATAATTCCTGACTCAACTCCTTAATCCCAGATTCGAAAGCATCATCCGATATAGTTACGGCATCCATTCTAACATCAAATCTTGAAACCGAGGTGGCAAGCAAACTACCATCAGATGTATATACACTCCCTCTATTTGCAGCGATCTCAAATGTTTTTACAGTCCCTTGTTCCGCTTCAATTCGATACGAATCACCATCAATATGTTCAATCTCTATCAGCTTATAAACGATTGCCATAGCGAACAAGAACATAAACCCTGTGAGAAGGTAGAGTTTATTTAGAATTTGTTTCTTTTCGACGGCCATGTTCAGTTATTTATGATGACTTTAATTTTTTGAGGTGGAATTTGTGAAATATATAAACCATTGTCAGCAAGTCTTTTTGAAATACTTGATTCCATTTTCAGTTTCATAAGATCCGATCGGGTAGCTACAAATTCAGAATAGAGTTTGCGCTTTTCTTTATTCAGTATAGCAATGTTTTGAACTTTCCTATCTATCTGATGAGAGCTAGTTATCATCAACAAGGCGAGAATTGTAAGAAATATGATAAAGCCCCAATTTTTCTTTGCATCTTCATCTACCAGAAATTTGCCCTTAAGAATGTTATACAAGGTTTGTTTGACTTTTGACATTTCTAATTTTTAACTTCTGATTTGATTAATTTTTCTTTGCTATTCTAAGTTTGGCACTTCTGGCCCGGTTATTCTTTTTTATTTCTTCTGCTGTTGGAATAATCAACTTTCCTGCTTTTTTCAAAGGAACCTCCACATTTCCGTAAAAATCTTTTTCAGGCTCCCCTTCAAATAATCCAAACTGCATAAACCTCTTGACCAACCTGTCTTCTAATGAGTGATATGATATCACGCTCAACCTTCCTTCTTCATTTAGTAAATCTGGGGTCTGTGATAAAAACTCTTTTAAGGCTTCCATTTCCTGATTCACTTCTATCCTAATCGCTTGAAAAATTTGCGCCAGAATCTTATGTTCTTTTGGCTTAGGTAAAAACCGCTTTAAAATATTTTTCAACTGAAAACTCGTTCTTATTTCATTTTCAGTTCTTGCTTGCACAATTTCTCTTGATAAAGCTCTTGAATTTCTCAATTCACCATATTGAAAAAGCACTTGAGACAACTCCTCTTCGCTGTAGTGATTTACCACTTCAAAAGCAGATACAGCATCATCCGAATTCATTCGCATGTCTAAATCTGCATCAAATCTGGTAGAGAAGCCTCGTTCCGCACTATCAAACTGATGAGAAGAAACCCCCAGATCAGCAAGAATACCATCAACCTTCTTTACACCATTCAACCTGAGAAACCTGCTTATAAATCTAAAATTCTCATTTATCAGAATAAAACGATCATCCTCAATCTCATTTCTCAAGGCATCGGCATCCTGATCAAAAGCCAATAATTTGCCTTCACTTCCAAGTCGCTTTAGTATTTCAGCGGAATGACCTCCCCCTCCGAAGGTCACATCCACATAAATACCATTGGGTTTTACCCCTAGACCATCAACACTTTCAAAGAGCATTACTGGGTCATGATAACTCATTATCGTCATCATTTACATTACCCATTACATCTTCAGCCAAATCAGCAAAATCAATTGCTGCATCATCTATGGCTTTTTCATATTTATCTTTATCCCAAATCTCAATGATATTCACTGAGGAAGAGAGAACAACTTCTTTAGTAATTCCTGAAAATAAATGAAGATCCTTCGGAATCAACATTCTTCCGGACACATCCAACTCAACAACTTTCACTCCAGCAGTAAATCTTCTTATAAAATCATTATTCTTCTTTACGAACCTGTTTAACTTGTTTACTTTCGCCATCA
>CAYMKR010000078.1:0-9064 GCA_964390865.1 uncultured Flavobacteriaceae bacterium
AATCATGTTATTAAGTATAATGGCTTTGGCTTTTGTTTATCAAACCGAACTTCTTTCGAGTTACCTATTCAGTGGTCAAGATACTGGAACGAACTATACCTGGTATATTCTAGGAGTTTTAGTGATATTAGGAGCAATATTTATCTGGGTATTGAGAAAATCAAAGAACCCTCTGGTTAAAAAAATACAAACCTTTATTCAAGGGTTGATCGAAGGCGTTATCAGTATTTTTAAGATGAAAAAGAAATGGGCCTTTATCTTCCATACGGTTTTCATTTGGTTGATGTACGTATTGATGTTTTACGTTGTGACCTTCGCCTTGCCAGAAACAACTCATTTAGCTTTTGGAGCCATCATTGTTGGCTTTGTGGTTGGTGGTCTGAGCATGGCTCTAACAAACGGTGGTTTAGGCACCTATCCTATATTTGTAGCAAGTGCGCTCACACTTTATGGAATTGATGAAAATCCGGCTCTAGCGTTTGGATGGATCATGTGGACTGCTCAAACTGTTATGGTGCTTTTCTTTGGTGGCCTTTCATTTTTGATCCTACCTATTTATAACAAGGATGAGGAGTAGCTATTTTAGAAAACCAAATAAAGCTGATTACTAAAATGCAAAAATTCTATAGTAACGGTAAATTATTGTTAAGCGGTGAATACCTCATTCTCGATGGGGCTGCCGGATTGGCACTTCCTACCATTTTTGGACAAGAAATGAGTGTTAATACAGACAATAAGAGTAATTCGTTATTGTGGACAAGCACAGATGAAAAAGGGAATGTATGGTTTGAAGGTAATTTTAGTCTTCCTGATCTAGAAATAATCAGTTTCAAGGGAGATAAAAATGTGGCAATCACCCTTCAGAAAATCATTTTTCAAGCAAAAGAAACAAATACAGAATTTTTAAATAAATCCATGGGGTCCCATGTTGTTACGAAATTATTTTTTCCTAGAAATTGGGGCTTAGGGAGTTCTTCGACCCTTATCAACAATATTGCTCAATGGGCAAAGGTCGACGCTTTCGATCTATTATTTAATAGCTTTGGAGGCAGCGGATATGACATTGCATGTGCACAAAATAATCAAGCCATTAAATACCAGTTAAAGCAAGGAAATCCTTCGGTTGAAACAGTAGAATTTGATCCGTCTTTCAAGGACGCACTCTACTTTGTCCATCTTAATAAAAAACAAGTAAGCAGTGAGAGTATCAAGGCTTATAAAAAAAATAAAGTTGACCTGAAAGCTGTTCAAAGAATAACTGAAATTTCTAAAAACCTCGTATCGGTCAATAATATTTCTGAGTTTAATCACCTTTTAAAGGAACATGAATCCATCTTATCATTAATCCTCAATGAACAAACCATACAAGAGAGGCTTTTCTCAGATTTTACGGGACAAACTAAAAGTCTTGGCGCTTGGGGTGGTGATTTTATTCTTGCTTCTGGTGATGATTCTACAATTGACTATTTCAATTTGAAAGGGTATCATACAGTGATTCCGTATTCATCCATGATAAAAACAACATGAAAGATTCTAAAGAAGTAATAATTATTGGAGGAGGTGCAGCTGGATTCTTTTCCGCTATAAACATGGCCGAAACAAATCCTCATTTGAAAGTTACTATTTTAGAAAAAAGCGGTAAAGTTCTTCAAAAGGTAAAGGTTTCAGGTGGAGGAAGGTGTAACGTTACCCACGCTTGTTTTGACCCAAAAGAACTTGTTGAATATTATCCAAGAGGTAAAAAAGAATTGCTTGGCCCTTTTCATTCATTTATGACCGGAGATACTATTGAATGGTTTGACAAAAAAGGTATTTCTTTAAAAATTGAGGATGATTTCAGAATGTTTCCTGAATCAAACTCTTCACAAACCATTATAGATTGTTTTATTGAGAGTGCTGAGAATGCAGGAGTAAAAGTCTTATTAAATCAAAATGTCCAAAAAATTGACAAAAAGGATGGGCATTTTATGATCGAGACCAAAAAGACCAATTTTAAGGCTGACTATTTACTCATCGCTTCTGGTGGTAATTCTAAAATTTGGGAAATAATAAAAAATCTCGGACATACTATAATCGAACCCGTACCTTCTTTATTTACTTTTAACATTAAAGACCCTATCCTTCAAGACATACCAGGAATTTCTGTTCCTAATGCTCATATCAGCATCGAAGACGGGCTTTACGAAAGTAATGGACCCCTTTTGATAACACATTGGGGTTTGAGTGGGCCTGGAATTTTAAAATTATCTTCTCTTGCGGCAATTGAGCTCGCGAGTTTGAATTATCAATTCTCAGTCACCGTTAATTGGTTAGACATACCATTCGCTGAAGTATTGGAATATCTAAAAGCACAAAAGAATAAGAACCCTAAAAAAAATGTTCTTCTAAAATCTTGCTATGAGCAAATCTCGAAACGACTTTGGTCAAAACTAGTTCTTTCCGTTAAAATTAATCCAAATCAGAATTGGTCAGATCTTTCTAATAAACAACTAGAACTACTTGCTGAAAAACTTACAAAAACAAAACTGAATTCCCATGGAAAAACAACATTCAAAGAAGAGTTTGTAACTGCCGGAGGAGTTGATTTAAAGGAGGTTAATTTTAGGCGTTTCGAAAGTCGGATTCAGAGCAATCTGTTTTTTGCAGGAGAGGTATTGAATATTGATGGATTAACGGGTGGCTTTAATTTTCAAAATGCCTGGACGGGAGGTTTTCTCGCTGCTAAAGCCATTGCAAATCAGTAAAACCACTTGGCCAAAATGAAACTTGTGACATGAACAAAATCACTCTCAATCCATACTGTGATTATTGGCTGGGTTGGGATCTTAAATCGCACAACACCCCCAAAAATTACCACGAAAGAATTGAAAGAGAAGTTCCTTTATCTTAGGCCTTAACCTTTTCTAAATAAAAAGTGTAAAAATCTCTTTTGATTTCATCTCTAATAGTGCGAAATTCATGAAGTATTTCTTCATTAGTTCCTGTCGCATCAGCTGGGTCTTCGAACCCAATATGCAAGTGATTTTTCACGTCTCCTAAAAAAGTTGGGCAAGTTTCTTTAGCACTTCCGCAGACGGTGATTACATAATCAAATTTTTGATCTAAATACTTGTCAACACTTTCAGGCAAATGATCGCTCAGATCAATACCTAATTCTTGCATGACCTCTACAGCCTTTGGATGCACTTCATGTGAAGGTCTTGTCCCTGCAGAAAAAACTTCCAAAGTTTCATCAAATTCCTTTAAAAACCCCTCTGCCATTTGACTCCGACATGAATTTCCGGTGCATAGTATTAGTATTCTCATCTATATAATTTAAAGGTTTTAAAATTCTATAATAGCGCTTAACTGCTGCTCTTTATTTTGGGGTAATATTTCTTTTTAAGTTTTAATGAAATATTAACCAGTAAGATCAATACCGGAACCTCAATAAGCGGGCCTATAACCCCCGTAAAAGCCTGAGGAGAATTTATTCCAAAAACAGCAATGGCAACGGCTATGGCTAATTCAAAATTATTTCCTGTTGCAGTAAAAGCTACTGATGCATTTCGTTTATAATCCACGCCTTGTTTTCGAGCTATAAAAAAGCTTACAAAAAACATTATGATAAAATAGAGTATTAAAGGAATTGCAATTCTAACAACATCCCAAGGTAATTCCATAATCATATCGCCTTTTAAACTAAACATTAAAACAATAGTTGCCAAAAGGGCTATGAGTGTTATAGGAGAAATAAATGGAATAAATTTTCTATTATACCAATTGATACCTTTTAATTTGACCAAATACTTTCTTGATAAGAAACCCGCGGCAAAAGGAATACCTAAATAAATCAATACACTTTGTGAAACTTCCCAAATAGAAATATTAACATCATAACCCTGTATTCCAAAGTATGGTGGTAAAACGGTTATAAATAGCCAAGCATAAAAACTATAAGTGAACACTTGAAAAATACTATTCAAGGCAATTAAAGTGGCGCCGTACTCTCTGCTGCCTCCTGCAAGATCATTCCAAACAATCACCATAGCAATGCAACGTGCCAAGCCTATTAAAATAAGGCCCGTCATATACCCAGGATGGTCTTTTAAGAATATTATGGCAAGAATAAACATTAGAATTGGGCCCACAATCCAATTCAAAAAAAGCGAAAGACGCATAAGTTTAACATCTTTTAAAATTGCCGGAAGCAATTCATAATCAACTTTAGCCAAGGGCGGATACATCATTAATATCAATCCGATTGCCAAGGGGATATTAGTGGTCCCAACTGATAATTCTTGGTTAATTGATGCCATATTAGGAAATATCACTCCAAGAAACACCCCAAGGGCCATGGCCAAAAAAATCCAAAGAGTTAAATACCTATCGAGTAGCTTCAGCCTTGTTTTCATGTGTAAAAATTTTCGCTAAAATAGCATAATTATTATCAATCCTAATACTGGTTAACAGCAATTAGAAGTTGCACAACATCCTTCTTTCTCCTCTATTTCCAACGGAATATTACAAACATCATTTGCCTTACACCTTGTATCCTCTGCAAACAAATTAACATATACTCTCTTCTCATCAGTTTCTATTTGTTTTACCGGCATAACAGAAGTTGCAAAGGTTTCATTTCCATATTCCATTTTCAGGTCTGTATTAACTTTAATGGCTTTAATACTATTTACTCTATTTACGATTGATAAGATCTTGTCAGTTGTCATGTAATCTCTTTTTCCCAATTCAGATGGGCTTTCCCATAACTGAAAATGAGTTTCCTCCCAAAAGTTCGTTTTTCCTCCGCAGTCAGTAGTATCAAATTGTACATTTTTGACCTCAGTCAAATGATAATTGGCACCCACCAATTTATCTTGAGCATATGTAAACAATAATTCCTTGTTCTTATGTTGCTCCAATACTTGAATAAATTCACTTACTTTCATAATCTTAAAATTTTATAATTTGTTTTGAATTAAATATTGTGGCTAAATTTTTTTTTGTCTCAATATTATAAGCCTTTTTTAATACTCCTTTTTTCCATTAATATATTATCCTTCCAAACTCCTTTTAGTTGCCCTATCCTTTCTCTGTAACCAATTTTTCGAAACCCTAATTTCTCATGGAGCTTAATGCTGGCCAAGTTCTCAGGAAATATGCCTGATTGTAAAGTCCAAAACCCCTGATCCTCACTTTCAATAATTAATTGACTTAACAAGTGCTCTCCTATCTTATTGCCTCTCGCCTCGGTTGCTACATAGACACTGACTTCAGCTACTCCTCCATAGACACATCTTGAAGAGACCGCAGATAGCGCTGCCCAACCATTAATCTTGCCACCAATTTTGGCTACAAATCGGCAAGAATCAATATGATTTTGATGCCACTCTTCCCATTGTGGAACTTCTGTTTCAAAGGTTGCCATTTCTGTTTTTATGCCTTGCTTATAGATTTCGGAAACAGCTAACCAATCGGAGGATTTCATTTGTTCAATTTCTATCATTTTCAATACTTAAATTAACAGCAACTTATATTTGAAAAATCTTCTCTGAACAAGGTTTGAAATAATTCACGTGCCAGCTTCCAATTTGATTCATTGATACAATACTTTACCTTGGGTGGATTTACTTCACCATCAATTAGACCTGCATCTTTCAATTCTTTCAAATGCTGTGATATTGTTGACTGAGCTAATGGCAGGACTTCAAGTAAATCACCAGTAAAACAACAACTCTGGTTACTCAAATGCTTTAGTATTATAATACGGGCAGGATGTGCGAGTGCCTTTGCAAACTTAGATAGCATTAACGTATCCTCGGAATATTCAAAATCTTTGGCTGATCTTTTCATCTCAATTATTAATTGTTCATCGCAAATATACGATGAATAAAGATATAAAAAAAATATAGGTTATTTATTTTGCAACCTCACCCCGATGTGGCACCAAGGCATCGCGATATGTGAGCATATCCTCCTCTTTAACAGTAATGTACGCTATACTATACATATCGTTAACAGGTTCAACATTAGATTCAAAAAAGTGAAGTTTTTCCTTGATTGCAAATTCCTCAAGGTGGACAACATGGTGTTTTGCAATTTCCTTAGCCTCTGGGCCTCTAAAATCCCAGATCAATTTAATCTTTCTTTTCAAGGTGATAATTTTTTACAAAGATATTCATTCTGATCTCAAAATGAATATCTTTTATAATTACACTTTCCTCTTGATTAGTCCTTCTTTATCCAAGTCAGGATTATAATACCCAACCTTCCTACAAGAAAAGCAAACATCCCAAAAACCGGAGCAAGAAAAGCAATCTTTAATCCACTCGCCAACATTGCAGGAGATACATCTCCATAAGCTTCAATAGCATCAAAGGCTCCGATCAAACCAATGATCTGACCCAAAAAACCCCAAACAATTGCAAATAAAGAAATTGAGCTTATCAAACTCATGGTTTTCTCAACCGATCCTTTTTGCAAAAATGCTTTTACAATAAGAATTATAAGTAAAATTAGGATAAAAAACAGAGGATACATAAAAAAAGGCCCTCCTTCGTTCAAACGGTCAAATAACATAATAATATAGTTTTAAGATTAATTACTTCAAATTTAAAGCATATCAACGCTCCAACTAATTAAATGCGATGGATGGTTAATATGGAGCATGATTCGACTAAATTAAGGTGATTTTTACATATTCATTTCTTAAACTGGTCGAATCCATCTCAAATCCGGTAATTCACCTATTTAAAAAATTCAATTAAAATAAAATATGCAACTTGCAGCATCGATCTTGCGAAACTCATAAACTCAAAATTCATTTTATTTCACCTGCTATTCTGGACAGGTGTATGGTTCTTTTATGTATACTTTTTTAGTTATAACTCGACGGACCCTAATTTTGTAACCTGGTTTTCAACATTTCTTATTCCGGTCACAATGGTGACAACATACTTTGCCGTCTATTATCTGATTCCTAAATATCTGCTTGTTAAAAAATATTTTCTTTTTGCATTATACAGCGTATACACACTAATTATTTCTACATGGCTCATTTTAATGACCATATTTGCGAGCTTACTCTTTCTATCCAACTTGAATATAGATAAAATGCCTCCAATGAGTCGGAATTACATTTTTGTTCTTATTCTGGTATACCTCATAGTTCTCCTTGTCAGTTTTGTTAATCTTCTGAGCCACAACTTCAAAACGGAATCAAAGAACAAGGAGTTACAGAATAAAATACTTGAAACCCAATTACAAATCAAAGATCAGGAATTACAATACCTTAAAAAGCAAATTCACCCGCATTTCCTTTTTAACACATTAAATACAATCTATGGATTTGCACTTAAGCAGTCAAAAAACACTCCTGATATTATTCTAAAACTTTCTAATTTATTAGACTATATACTTTATCAGGTAAATAAACCCACCGTAAGTTTAAATGAAGAAATCATGCATCTCCAAGAATATATTGCTTTGGAGCGAATCCGATTTCAGGATACACTAAAGATCGAATTTTCATCTGAAACTTCTTATGAAGAAAAACTAATACCTCCAATGCTTTTGATACCATTTGTTGAAAATGCATTTAAACACGGTAACTTAATTGATGGATTTTTACAAGTGTATATCAATATTGAAATTGAAGATAATTCTCTTAGGTTTTTAATAAAAAACACCGTGAAGCATGATATTGATGATAAAAGTAAATCCGGAATTGGTCTTGAAAATATTAAAAAAAGATTAGATTTAATCTATCCTGACAACTACAATTTAGATATTAATTTAATCGAAGGTTGGTATATAGTAAAGTTACACATTGAAAATATAAATAGCATCTGAAATGACAAAAACTATAAGTTGCATCATCGTAGATGACGAGCCGATGGCTCGAGAAATATTAGAAAATCATTTGAAGAGAATTGATTCGATTCAGGTAAAAGGTTCTTGCAAGAATGCTATTGAAGCATTTAACTTATTGAATTCAGAGCCTATAGATTTGATTTTTTTAGATATTAACATGCCTGAAATATCGGGGCTTTCATTTGCCAAGTCAATCAATAAAAAAATAAAAATAATTTTCACAACTGCCTATAGAGAGTATGCATTAGATGGATTTGACCTAAAGGCTGTCGACTATTTACTCAAACCAATTTCTTTTGAAAGATTATTTCAATCCATTCATAAATTCAAAAATGAAAGTTTGGTTTTTAGTCAAGAACATGTTAAAGAATTTCCAAGTGAAAAATCTGATTTTTTCTTTGTGAGATCAGAAAGAAAAATGATTAAGATCAATTTTTCAGAGCTTGATTATATTGAAAGTTTGGCCGATTACGTGAAAATTAATTCAAATGACAAGGTGATCATTACACGAGAAACCATCTCAAGTATAGAGGTAAAACTACCCAAAAAAGACTTTCTTAGAGTCCACCGTTCCTTTATTGTTTCAATAAAGAAAATTGAATCATTTACACAAGAATTTATTGAGATTCGCAATAAGGCTATTCCAATTAGTCGAAGTTATAAAAATGATGTTAAACATAGATTAGATAATGTTTAGCTAAAGATTTATCTTTGCCAAAACCAAAAGAATTTTGATCGAAAAGAAATATATTTTTGAGTCTAAGCACAAGGAATCTCTCTTGAAGGGCAAGGTAACATGGCAGAGTCCAAGTAATATTGCCTTAGTTAAATATTGGGGGAAAACGGATCCTCAGATCCCTAAAAATGCCTCCATCAGTTTTACCTTAGCGAATTGCCATACCACAACTACATTAAATTATATTCCTAAGAAAGAAGCATCAGATTCATTTGATTTTAAGGTGTTTCTTGAAGGGAAAGAAAAGCAAGAATTTGCTCCGAAGATTGAAGAGTATTTTAAACGCATTGAGTTGTACTTGCCATTTATAAAGCACTTTATCTTTGAAATTCACACAAATAATTCATTTCCACATAGCAGTGGAATTGCCTCTAGCGCAAGTGGTATGAGCGCGCTTTCTTTGTGTTTAATGAGTATTCAGGAAATCATTAATTCTAATATTTCAAAAAGTGATTTTTTTGAAAAAGCTTCCTTTCT
>CAYMKR010000079.1:0-9041 GCA_964390865.1 uncultured Flavobacteriaceae bacterium
CTAAAATTCGTATTTGCATTAATTGCAATACACCTTGAAAAGCTACACCCATCGTAACTACGATGACCAATACAATCCATGACGTTGAAATTTGTGCTCCCTGAATTAAATTAATAATAGCTTGAATCCCTAGTGGAAGAGATAAAGCCACCAAACCAGCGAATATGGCATAATAAAAAACTTGCCTTATATCCCTTTTGTCTAATTCAAGTAAGCCGATAAAACGTTGCCAAGGTGTTAGTTTTTGATTTTTCATTTTAGTCAAATAGTTGATGATAGAATTTACCAAAGTTAATTCATATAATGTTTGGTGAAATGATTTTCAAGGCATTTTTTGAGATCAATCAAATGCAAATATAATAGTAATACTATTATAAAATGATAGTAATACTATCATTTTTCTATATAGCGTCATAAATATTGTCAATTTATAATTGAAATGTGACTTATATTACTGGGTTACAAGTGTTATAATTTCCCACATTCAATACCTTCACTCCAGAAAAATATGATCCAGGAAAAACCAACATATCAATTTGTGATTGTCAAATTAGCCGTATATTATGACTTTGAAAATTGAATGAAAAGAATGTCCCTAAAAGATGTGATTATAGTTGGTGGAGGTTTGGCTGGATTAACCTCTGCGCTTCACTTGTCTCGTTCAGGAATCTCAGTTACTTTAATTGAAAAAAATAGCTATCCCCGACATAAAGTTTGTGGGGAGTATCTTTCTAATGAAGTATTACCTTATCTAAATTCTCTTGGAATCGATCCGTTTGAACTTGGGGCAAAACACATTGAAAAATTTGAATTAAGTACGGTTGAAGGAAAATCTGTAAATGCTAAGTTACCTTTGGGTGGGTTTAGCATTAGTAGGTATACCTTGGATGAATTTTTATTAAAAAAGGCTTTGAATGAAGGGGTTACCCTGATTCAGGATACGGTAATAAATATCCTATTTAAGAATGATCAATTCAATATAGATTTAAAAAATAAACCTTCACTAAAGGGAGTTTTTGTAATTGGAGCTTTTGGAAAGAGATCGAATATAGATCAAAAATTAGAAAGAAATTTTTTAAAATCTAAGGCGCCATATTTAGCTGTTAAAGCTCACTATGAGGGCTTTTATCCAGAGAACTTAGTTGGTCTACATCATTTTTACGGCGGATATTGTGGCGTTTCGAACGTTGAGAATAATAAACTAAATGTCTGTTATATAACGGAATATCGTGAATTCAAAAAATACAAAAACATCAAAGATTTCGAGCAGAAAGTGATTTATGATAATGCAGTCTTGAAATCTATTTTTGAAAATTCTAAATTGGCTTTTAGTAAACCTTTAACCATTAGCCAGATATCATTTGCTTCTAAACCATTAGTGGAAGATCATATTATCATGTGTGGTGACAGTGCAGGGATGATACATCCTTTGTCTGGCAATGGGATGAGTATGGCAATTCTAGGTGCCAAAATGATATCGGAGTTACTTGTTCAATATTTTGATCGTTTGATTTCAAGAGGTGAGGTTGAAAAAATATATATAGATCAATGGAATAAGTCATTCAAATTACGACTTCAAACAGGGAGATATTTGGCCCAGATTTTTAGGATGAAAAGATTGACTTTATTTTCTTTAAATCAGTTAAAAAATTTTCCAAAACTAATTTCTAGGATTATTAAAATGACCCATGGTAATAGAATTGAGACAATATGATAGGCACTAAATACAGAAGTAGCCAAAGAGAAATTATGGATGATTTTACCTTAGAGGGGGTTCATTTAAGAGAGAATCTGGATATTTTGGCTACCATTAACAAATGGTTAGGAGGTAATCATATCACACTGAATGGAATTAAAAAACTTATTGAAAGTACATCTAAAGAAAAGAAGTTACGAATAGTTGATTTGGGTTGTGGGAATGGTGATATGCTAAGGCGAATTTCAAAACTAGGTGATACCTTGGGTTATAGTTTTGAATTGGTAGGAATAGACGCAAATAAAGACAGTATTAATTATGCAAAAGAATTGTCTGAAGGTTATGAAAATATCACTTATCTTCAGTTAAATATTTTTTCTGAGGAGTTTAAGGCATACGAATACGACATCGCTTTATTAACCTTGTTTTTGCATCATCTTAGTAGTGAAGAGATTGTCGATAATTTAAAACTCTTAAAGGACAAAGCAAAGCTTGGAATCGTTGTGAATGATTTGCATAGAAATAAAGTAGCTTATTATTTATTTAGCATAATAAGTATTTTTTTCAACAATAAAATTGTTAGAAATGACGGATTGGTTTCCATTCTTAGGTCTTTTAAAAAGAGTGAATTAGAGTGTTTTGCAAAAGAATTAAATATTAAAAGTGATATTGGCTGGAGGTGGGCCTTCAGATACCAATGGATCATGTATACAAAAATATGAGCGTTAAAATTACTTCGGTCGCTAAGGCCTTACCAAAATACACAAGAAACACAAAGGACATCATTCCCTTTCTAAACCTATGGTTGGAAGGGCAGGAGAGTCGTTTCAAGAGAAAAATAGTCAAAATATTTGAAAACGCGGGGGTTGATAAAAGGTATTCAATTATGGATGCAGAGGAAGTTTTTAATAAATCAAGTTTCGAAGAAAAGAACGACATATACGAGAGGGAGATGATAATTTTAGCAGAATCTTGTCTCAAGAAATCGCTTGATAAAGTTTCTTTGAAACCAGAGGATATAGATTTTCTGATTACAGTGAGTTGCACAGGAATTATGATACCATCCATTGATGCCTATTTAATTAATCGCTTAGGAATGAAGCAGGATGTGGTGCGTTTACCTGTGACTGAAATGGGATGCGCCGCTGGAGTTTCTGGAATTATTTATGCTAAAAATTTTTTAAAGGCAAATCCGGGTAAAAGAGCTGCCGTTGTGGCGGTTGAATCTCCAACTGCGACTTTTCAAATTGAAGATTTTTCAATGGTTAATATGGTCAGCGCTGCTATTTTTGGGGATGGAGCTGCAGCTGTTATATTATCTTCATGTGATGAAGATAAAGGACCGGTTATCATTGATGAAGCGATGTATCATTTTTATGATGCTGAGCAGATGATGGGTTTTAAACTAAGAAATTCTGGACTACAAATGATTCTTGATAAATCAGTACCGGAAACAATAGCAAGCCATTTCCCGGCTATAGTTCATCCATTTTTGGAGAAAAACGATAAAAGGATTGAAGATGTAGATCATTTAATTTTTCATCCGGGTGGAAAAAAGATTGTTCAAACTGTCGAATCTCTTTTTGGCTCTTTAGGAAAAAATATTGATGATACTAAAGACATCCTAAGATTGTACGGAAACATGTCGAGCGTAACAGTTTTATATGTTTTGCAACGATTTTTAGAAAGAGATATTAAAAAAGGTGATTTAGGATTAATGTTAAGTTTCGGGCCAGGATTCTCGGCACAAAGGGTATTGTTAGAATGGTAAAAGAATTTAAAGAGAATGAATGGGCTTTGATTCTGGGAGGATCTAGGGGCTTAGGATTGGCTTCTGCCAAGAAACTGGCAAGTCATGGCATGAATATATGCATAGTGCATCGTGATCGAAAAAGTGATTTGCTTGAGATTGAAAAAGATTTTAATGAAATCAGAAGTTATGGCGTATCATTTATTTCTTTTAATAAAGATCTATTAAAAGTGGATGATAAAATTCAAATGATTGAAGGCTTAAAACAAGTTTTGAAACAGCAGGGAAAAATAAAATGCCTTCTCCATAGTGTGGCAAAGGGTAATTTAAAACCTATGGCAGCAGAGGATAAGAGCGCCATGACTAGCCTTGATATTGAAATAACAATTCAAGCGATGGCCATTAGCTTATATGATTGGTTCAAATCTTTGTACGAGGCTAATCTATTTTCTTCCGATAGCAGGGTGATAAGCTTCACAAGCGAAGGTGGGAGAAAGGCCATGAGAAATTATGGAGCGGTGTCTGCGGCGAAAGCAGGCTTAGAAGCAATAACCAGAAATATAGCACTTGAATTCGCAAGATTCGGAATAAGGGCAAATTGTATTCAGGCGGGTATAACTGATACCAGATCCTTGCGCATGATTCCAGGGAGTGATCAAATTAAGGAGCAAGCCATAGGGAGAAATCCGTTCGGCAGACTCACTAAAACGAAAGATGTGGCTGATGTTGTATACCTGTTATGTAAAAAAGAAGCCGCCTGGATCAACGGATGTATATTACCAGTTGATGGTGGAGAACATATAAGCTAAGTCAATGAAGTCAGAAGAAGTCATCGCATATTTACCCTATAAGGAACCATTTTTGTTCGTTGATACTTTAACAGAAATCTCGGAAGAAGGAATAACGGGTGATTTTACTTTTGATAAAGGGAGTTTTTTCTATCAGGGACATTTCAAAGATTTCCCTATCACACCCGGAGTTATATTAACCGAAACTATGGCACAAATTGGAGTTGTTTCTCTTGGTATTTATTTAATGAGAAATGAATTATCCCTTGAATTACCTAAAATAGCTTTAAGCTCTCATCAAGTAGACTTTTATTTACCGGTGTATCCTGGTGAAAAAGTGAAGGTAATCTCTGAGAAACAATATTTTAGGTTTAATAAATTAAAATGCAGTGTAAAACTTTTTAATGAAAAAGAGGCTCTTGTATGCAGAGGAGAAATAGCGGGTATGTTAACATCAAATAATGAATAAAAGGGTCGTCATAACAGGTATGGGTGTCGTTGCTCCAAACGGAGTTGGTATTCCTGATTTTTTGAAATCTCTTCAAGATGGGGTTTCAGGAATTGAGTATTACCAGGATCTCAAAGACCATCAATTCTCTTGTTGCATTGGAGGTGTTCCAGAAATTCAGGAAGAATTAAAGTCCAAATACTTAACAAGTTTACAGTTAAAGAATTTCAACAGCTCTGGCATTCTATATGGTTGTATGGCGGGTATGGATGCATGGAAAGATGCTGGTCTGCGAATTGATAGTGAAAGTGAAGTTGATTTCAGTACTGGAATTATTTTTGGAACTGGTCAATCCGGGGTTGATAAATTTAGAGAAGCCATTTACAAACTGGATGATGGTAAGGTTCGTCGCTTAGGAAGTAATACTGTCGCACAAACAATGGCGAGTGGTATTAGTGCCTACTTAGGCGGTATTCTGGCATGTGGAAACCAGGTTACAACCAACTCTTCGGCTTGCTCAACAGGTACAGAAGCCATTTTGATGGGAGCAGAGCGAATTAAGCAAGGAAAGGCAAAAAGGATGTTAGTTGGCAGTTGCAGTGATCATGGTACTTATATCTGGGGAGGTTTTGATGCCATGAGAGTTATGACCTATAAACACAATGAGACACCAATGGAGGGTTCAAGACCAATGAGTGAATCGGCATCTGGATTTGTTCCCGGATCAGGGGCAGGGGCTTTTTTATTGGAAGATCTTGATAGTGCCCTTGAGCGAGGTGCAACAATTTATGCTGAAATAATTGGTGGACATGTGAATTCAGGAGGGCAGCGAAATGGTGGTACGATGACTGCTCCTAATGCGGATGCTGTTCAAAGATGTATAAAAGAAACAATTCGAGATGCAGGTATTTCTGCCAAAACTATTGACAGTATTAACGGACATTTAACCGCTACAGTTAAGGATCCGGTCGAAATTAATAATTGGAAAGAAGCTTTGGGGTTTTCAAGAGAGAGTTTTCCATTAATAAATTCTTTAAAGGGTATGACTGGTCATTGTCTCGCAGCAGCTGGAAGTATTGAAAGCGTGGCGGCAGTATTACAAATAGTCCATGGATTTATCTTTCCTTCAATAAATTGTGAGGATATTCATCCGGAGATTGATAAATTGATTTCTAGTTCGTCAATCCCAAATAAAATGAAACGTCAAGAAGTAAATACCGTTATAAAAGCAAGTTTTGGGTTTGGGGATGTCAATGCTTGTATCGTGTTTCAAAAATATAAAGATTAAAATATGGAAAAAGAAGATTTGATTGCTAAGTTAAAGGAGATTGTGAAACCTTATGTTCAAGACCAGGAGGCTTTTGACAATCTTAATGAGGAAACCGATTTCATTAATGATTTAAAGGTGAATTCAGCTAATTTGGTGGATATCGTGTTGGATGTTGAAGATGTATTTGACATAGAGATTGATAATGAATCTATGGAGCAAATGCTAAATGTTAAAAAGGCTATTGAAATTATTCAAACTAAAATGACTTGATATTTTGAGTTATAATTAATGATATTGTAGATGTGGAATCTGTAAAATTTTGAGTATTAGTTGTAGCCAAAAAGTCTATGTCAATAGAAGTTCAACAGTCTTAATCCTCAAGCTTGCTTTTGGGTGAACAAACAAAAATGGCAAAAATAGGTTAGTATTTTAGCTGGGTTTTCCTATTTAATTATAACTCAAATCAATCATTATAATCTCTGAAATAAGTGAACCGTTTTCTGAGGCACCTTCAATGTACATTTTGAAATTGTCTAAGCCAAGATGTGGGACCTTAATATGAAATAGATTGCTCATATCACTTGAAAGATTAGGCTCCCAATAAATGCTTCCATACTTTTTAAAGGTATCATTTAAATCTTCTGGATTGATCATCATACGGTATTTTTCAGATCTTTGGAATCCTTCTCCGGCGATTATTTTCGTGAAATACTCCTTTGGTTTCTGCCCGACTATACTTCCATTTTTCCTGTAAATGTATATACTTCCGCCGTTGCTTTCCATTAAGCCAACATGTTCGTAATACACTTCATCAACACTATTCAAGGGGAAGTCATGAAGCGCTTCAGCCAGCCTGAATCCATCGAGATATATGATAGGGGGTTGTATGAAAGGAACCCTCACCTTGGGATATACCATAAGAGTTCTATCTGGGTTAATGATAACTTTGAAGCCTAAACTGCGTAAATAAGTGGATAAATTTCTGTTTTTGATTAAATCTTTTTCTGTAATTTTTTCAGCATTCCAGAAACCTGTGGTTAATTTCGGATTTTTTTTAAGCTCATTTTCTTTAGGTTTTGCAATTACTGTAACATTATCGAGGGCTATAGATTTTTCAATTAACAACTGTTTTAAATCGGTCATCGTTGCTTGATCATATATCAAAGTATCAGTATTCATGCTTAACGCAGAAATTGCAATAGTATCTGTGATCATTTTTGGCAAAAAAGTGACCTCAACTTCTGGTTTTTCAATTTTTCCTTTTTGACCCAACAAGGTGAAATTTATGGGTTCTCCTTTGGTGATAATGGCATTTTGAATTGAAAATATTTCCCCTTTTTGAATCTCTGATGTTTTTAATAAATCAATTTGATTTTGATAAATTGCAACTGACTTAATCTTGTTTAATTTTTCATTCTTTAGTATACCCTGTAGCGTGATCCCGTTATGAAATGCATATTTTTCAATGGGAATATCATCTTCAAACGTCTCCCATGAGAAATTGCTCTTCCCATGAACAAGAAGTAAAAGGTCAAGTTCTGAAATTGTTTTTCTCTGAAAATTTTTATAATAATAAGAAGTGAGTTGGGCAAAATCATTGAGATATGATTTTAATAGCAATGTCCCAAATATAGATTCATAATCATCGTTCCCGATACTTTCTTCTGGAACTATTGAAACACTTAGGTCAATTTGTTCATTGACAGGTTGCTTGATTTTTATGGTGAGGTAGATAGAGTCCCTCAGGCTATCGGATGAAGTTACTTCTGTATGTAGATCAAATCTTTTAACGGACTTGTGATTAAAAATAATTCGTTCTGCTAAGAGATTAAAATCTTGATCGAGTAGGCTCAATATATTAACTCCAGCCAACAAATTGTCTTTACTGACTGAAAAGGCCTTATCCCATCTGTCAAATTTAAAAGTAAAAAACTTTATCTGACCATCTCGGTGAATGGCGAGGAAATATTTTTTTCTATTCAGATTTTTTAAATTATCAGGACTTGTCCTAGCGCTTATTATTCTACGATTGTTGATGGAACCCGTCACATTTATTGCAAAATTTTGCTTTTCGGTTTCAGGAAGCTTTTTATACAAGATATGACCATTGTTTAATTCAAAACGACATGAATAGTTTTGTTTTTCTTCTAGGTAGAGATTAAACTTTCCGATTCCGTAAGCATTACTTTTAATATTTTGAATAATAACGTTTCCCAATGTGTCCATTATTTTACCTTCCTTGAGGATCACTCCAAGTCCTTTTTCATCAATAATTTGAAAACCAAGTGTATTGGTTATGTTTGAAACTAGTTGGCCACCTTCAGGGATTAAACGGAGGGTGTATTTCTTTTCGCTAGGTTGGGAATTTTCAAATTCATATTCAAGTATTTCAATTTTTTTAATATAGCCGTTTTGATCTTTAAAATTTCTCATCCAATTTGTACTAGCCTTCAGGTAGTAGGTTCCATGGCGATATTCAGGTTTAATATTAATATTTCCATAAGTGCGACCATTGCTCACCTGCCACATGGATTTGTCTAGTTGCTTTCCTTTACTGTCGTAAATACCTACATAGAGATTAGTCGCTTGTTTTAAGGGCTGTATATTTTGCTGATTGAAGAGGTAACCCGTAAAATATATGTTTTCTCCAGAGATAAATTTATTCTTGTTCAAATGTAAAAAAACAGCTTCCCGGTGAAGCTTAAAATGTTGACTATAGATATTTTTTAACCGCTCTACATCTCCATCCTGCGCGAACAAGGTATTTGTTAGGATGAATAGGTTTACGAAGTATAAAATAAGAGGTCTCAAAAAATATTTTTCTTAACGAAATTTGATTTTATATGGGTGCCAAGTGGATTAAATGATAAGAAAGCACAATAATCGGACCATTCCAAAATATAAACTTATCAGGTTAATACCTTTTATAATAAGCGGTTATGATTTTTTGGAGTGGGAGGGATACTAACCGTTGAAAAGGGTATTTAGTCAACTGTTTCCGAATAGATTTTAATTATTCCTTTTGACTTCGGACATAGAATTCACTAAATCATTGTTTTTACTGTCTTGACTTAGCTGCCAGAACATAA
>CAYMKR010000080.1:0-8992 GCA_964390865.1 uncultured Flavobacteriaceae bacterium
TCTTTAACTTAATTTCATTCACCTCTTTTTGGATGGTGGCTAAATAAAAATTCTGCGTTTCCTCCATTTGAGGCGATACATCAGCCAATTCAATTCCTTGATCTATACTAGTGGTCTGATTATTATTACCCATCCAGTAACCAAAAACAAGAAGTACTGAAGCAGCTACTGCTAAAATATACCAAGGCGTCCCTCCTTTTTTATTTGGAGCATCTTCTACTTTATTCAATTTTCCCTGAAATCTTTCAAAATGCCCAACATTAGGTTCTGCACCATCAAAATCTTGTCTCTTGTCTTTAAAAAAATCTTCCATGTTATTTTTCATGATCTTTTAATTTAATACGGATGACTCCATTAATAATTTTCTTAATCTACTCTTTGCTCTTGATATTGTAGTTCTGCAATTCTCATTAGTGATATCCATTATCAAAGCAATTTCTTCATTGTCATATCCTTCAACCAGGCTTAGATTCAAAATGGTTCTGTAACTTTCTTTTAGCAGTCCCATCGCCTTAGAAACTTCCTTTACTTTTAAATTGACATAGTCAACTTTTGATCCAATCATCTCGTCATCGTTATCGCTTTCTAGCGTCTTATCCACTACTTCAAGGTTAACTTCCTGCAATTTGTTTTTCTTTTTAATATGTGTCAAACTCCTGTTGATCACTATTCTTTTTAACCATGCGCCAAAAGGAACTTCTCCTTTGAAAGTATCCAGTTTTGTAAAAGCGTTTAAAAAAGCTTCCTGCATTACATCTTCGGCATCATAACTATTCTGCGTAATTCTCTTGGCCGTGTTGAACATCGCTTTATAATATAATTTGTATATCTCAAATTGCGCTGTTGTACTCCCTTTTTCACATGCTTGTAAAAGCTCGGTTATATGTTTCTGTTCTCCTTGCAATGGTTGGTTTCTATATTAATGACAAAAGATTTATCGTGGTGTTACACTTTGACGATATTAAAATTACAATTAATTATAAGATATTTAAAATCAGGTGAATAATTTATCTCTTTCTTATAGTCGATATTTCTTTTGCAATAAAGCTCCTTGGCATAAGAATTGAATAATACATAGGGCAAGCCATACTTGAAACGAGTTAACTTGCTTTGAATAAGATATTTAAAAAACAATCATATATGCTTTCATAAACTGAAATTGTATATATAATGTCAAAATGACTTAAATAAGGTATGAGTAAATCAAAAATTATAAATATTGACAATTTGTCACTTCAAAACATTTTGGATGAGGAAGCTGAATTAATTCCGTTAATGACCCCAGAAGATGAAGAAGAAATAAGAAAAGAGGATGTCCCTGAAACTTTACCGATTCTACCCTTAAGGAATACAGTTTTATTTCCGGGTGTTGTTATACCAATAACAGCTGGTCGTGATCAATCTATTAAATTGATCAAAGAGGCAAACAAAGGTGATAAGACCATCGGTGTTGTGGCTCAAAAGAACGAAGCGACTGAAAATCCAGGACTTGACGATATCTATAAAATAGGTACGGTTGCAAGGATTTTAAAGATTCTTAAAATGCCTGATGGGAATACCATGGTCGTTTTACAAGGGAAAAAGAGGTTCGAAATTGAAAATCTAGTTCAAGAAGAACCTTATTTAAAAGCCAAAGTGAAGGAGATCGTTGAAACGCTTCCTAAGAAAATTGACACTGAATTTGGTGCAATCATTGATTCTATCAAGGATTTATCTCTGAGAATAATCAAAGAAAATCCAAATTTACCTACAGAAGCTTCCTTTGCGATAAAAAACATTCAGAGTGATTCTTTTCTTGTCAATTTTGTTTCGTCAAATTTAAACCTGACTACTGAAGAAAAACAAGATCTTCTGAATATCAGCGACCTTAAGGAGAGAGCACTTGCCACCTTAAAGAAAATGAATAAAGAGTTGCAGAGATTAGAACTCAATAATGATATTCAGTCAAAGGTTCGAGAAGACATGGACCAGCAGCAACGCGAGTATTATCTTCATCAGCAAATGAAAACCATTCAGGAAGAATTGGGAGGTGTTTCTCATGATGAAGAGATTGATGAAATGCGCGAGCTTGGTAAAAAGAAGAAGTGGAGCAAAGAAATTTCTGAAACTTTTGAAAAGGAACTTGGCAGGTTGCAAAGAATGAATCCACAGATGGCTGAGTATTCAGTGCAACGAAATTACCTTGATCTTTTATTAGAATTACCGTGGGAAGAATATTCAACAGATCTTTTTGATTTAAAAAGAGCTGAGAAAATATTAGACCGTGATCATTATGGTCTTGAAAAAGTAAAGAAACGTATCATAGAGCATTTAGCCGTCCTCAAACTGAAAGGAGATATGAAGTCACCAATCATTTGTTTGTATGGCCCTCCTGGAGTGGGTAAGACTTCTTTGGGTAAATCAGTAGCTGAATCATTAGGAAGAAAATATGTACGTATGTCACTTGGCGGCATGAGAGACGAAGCTGAGATTCGCGGACATAGAAAAACATATATAGGTGCCCTACCTGGACGAATTATTCAAAGTATTAAAAAGGCTGAGACATCAAATCCTGTTTTCGTTCTTGATGAAATTGATAAATTGAGTTCTAGTCATAGTGGAGATCCATCTTCAGCAATGCTAGAAGTTCTTGATCCAGAGCAAAATGCAGATTTCTATGACAACTACCTGGAAGTTGGTTATGACCTTTCAAAGGTCATGTTTATTGCGACGGCCAACAGTTTATCAACTATTCCATGGGCACTTCGAGATAGAATGGAGATCATCAATGTTAGTGGCTATACGGTTGAAGAAAAAGTAGAGATTGCCAAGCGTCATTTACTTCCTAAACTACTTAAAGAACATGGCCTTACCACTGCTCATCTCAAGGTAGCAAAAAAACAACTTGAAAAAGTTGTAACAGGATACACAAGAGAATCAGGAGTAAGAGGTCTGGAAAAGAAATTGGCTCAGGTGGTCAGGTATGCAGCTAAATCGATCGCCATGGAAGAAGAGTATAACTTAAAAATAACCAATAATGACATAGAATCTATTTTGGGCCCTTCCCATATGGAAAGAGATAAATATGAAACGAATGAAATTCCGGGTGTTGTAACTGGTCTGGCTTGGACAAGCGTGGGTGGGGATATTCTTTTCATTGAGTCCATCTTATCCAAAGGTAAAGGTACTTTGTCTATTACCGGAAATCTCGGTAAAGTCATGAAAGAATCAGCCACAATAGCGCTGGAGTATATTAAGGCGCATCTTGATGAGTTTGGAATTGAATATGAGACTATTATCAATAATAATATACATATTCATGTGCCTGAAGGTGCTACTCCAAAAGATGGCCCTAGTGCCGGAATCACCATGCTTACTTCTTTAGTTTCCACGCTTACCCAACGAAAGGTAAAAGCAAAACTGGCGATGACAGGTGAGATCACGCTGCGTGGAAAGGTGCTTCCAGTTGGCGGGATCAAAGAAAAAATATTGGCTGCAAAAAGAGCTAATATTAGAGAAATCATCCTTTGTGCAGAAAACCGAAAAGATATAGAAGAAATCAATCAAAAATACCTTAAAGGCTTGACATTTCATTATGTGAATGACATGAAAGAAGTGATTGATATCGCATTGCTAAATCAAAAGGTTAAGAATCCTAAAAAATTATCTTAAATTATAGCTTACCCTATTGTAAAAGCCGTTTTAATTAAACGGCTTTTTTTGATGTGTATATATTTTTTATATTTACCACTAAAATCATTTAAGCATTTTGGAAATTTTACTTGAATTACCCATATCATTAGGTATAATCATCACGGTTTTATTCACATGTACAGCAAGTATAGTTGTCGTCCTTCTAACCAAAAAGTTGATAGGAAACAAGATCACCAAACAGCATGAAAAGGTGGGTCGCCTCCTTTTTCGAGTAACTGCAGGTTTGATCGCCTTGCTTATTTCATTGAGTTATGCCAATGAAAGAGTTCGTCAAAGTAAGATTATTAATTCAATGGAAGAAGAATCTTCAGCCATCATAAACGTCGGTATGAGATTAAGCCATTTTAAATCAATCGAAGCGAAAAGTGCCTACAAAAAAATCTATGATTACGTGAATTTAACCATAAATAACGATTGGGAGAACATAAGTAGTGACCCATATTTCTCCAGAATTACGCAATCGTTGATTGAAGCCAATAATCTTGTATTAAAAATTCCAACAACCAATGAAAATGAAGCATTTGAAAAAAAAATAATTTTGAATGACTTAAATGAAATCCTCAAATTGACACAAATTAGAATTTATTCCCACACTGCCTTAACACCTTATTTGATTTACATTCTTTTTTGTGGATTGGTTTTTATGTGGATTTTTTTCACTGTCTATAAACTGGATTTTGTGTCGCTTTTATTTTTAACATTATACAATATATTGATTGCCATTTTAATCTATTTTGTTTTTTCATTGAGTAATCCATTAATTGGTCCGTTAAAAGTCGAGCCTCATTCACTCAAAATTGTAAAAACAATGGGTTTTGATAAGTTACAAAAATAGCGAATTAGGTGCTCATTATAAAATGTTTTGGTATTTGCCTCTTTGCCCAAAAGTCTGAAAAATTAGCTCAAATTAAGTCTGCTTAGATATTAGGGCTATTTTTTTTTGCCTATATTTACAAGTATAATCCAACCAAATGTCTCGTTTTTCACAAAACTCACATATTTGTTTCCAAATGTGTCATCTTCGCATTTATACTTTTCTGTTTTTATTTTTCTCTACGTTCTTCATGCAAGGTCAAAAACCGAAAAAACTTTTTAGATCAGATTCAGTTCTAGAGATAACCCTCAGATTACCTTTAAAAGATATTATTGGTGACAAAAAAGAAAGGAACGAATATAACTCACAATTGTTTTATACAGCAGAAGACGGATTAATGCACACTCATAATGTTAAAATTAAGGTTAGAGGTAATACAAGAACCTTAAAACAAATTTGTTCCTTCCCTCCTTTGCTGTTAAATTTCACTAAAAAAGATACACAAAACTCGATTTTTAAGGGTCAGGATAAGGTCAAATTGGTAGCACATTGTCGAAGTGATAATATGTCCCAAGAATATGTGCAAAAAGAATACGTAGTTTATAAAATGTATGAAGTCATCAGCCCTTATAGCTTCAAAGCAAGACTTTGTAGAATTACATACATTGACCAAAATAATCCAAATCAAAAAAACACTTATGATGGTTTCTTAATTGAATCTACAAAACAATTGGCCAAAAGAAACGATATGAAAGTCTTTAAGGATTCCTTGCGCAATCAAGAAGTACTGAACAGAGACAATCTTGACAAACTGGTATTTTTTGAGTTTTTGATAGGAAATTTGGATTGGTCAATTGCAAAAAGGCATAATATGAAACTCATCATTGGAGACAAAGGGCAACTCCCTTTGGCTGTCCCCTATGACTTTGATTATTCAGGAATGGTAGGTACTCCCTATGCAGTACCTCCAGGGGAATCAAATATTTCTGATGTTAAAACCAGGGTATTCAGAGGTTTTTGTAAGAGAAATGGTTATACAGAGACTATAGCATTCTATCAAAGCAAAAAAAGTGAACTGCTTAATATTGTCAACGAATCTACTTTTTTAACTGAAAAAAGTAGAAAAAATATGACAAAATACGTAGACCTTTTTTATAAAAATTTAGACAATCCTAAATATGTTGAAAAGAAAATCAATAGGGCCTGTAGGGTTAATCATAAACACAAATATGAAAATGACTAATTTAACTAAGCGTTATTCGGTAAAAATCATAGCAGCTTCGGTCTTTATACTCATTATTATGGGGTTCATGAAAGATAAAAATCCAGCTGGGCAAGAAACGAAATTAAACTATGACGGAACCTATAGTCTTTACGTTGAAAAGACAGATCATTTTAATTTCCGTTGGGTTACACAATTAGAAAGTATAGGTCGTTATGAGGTTATAAATAAAGCGAATAAAGTCGTCACCTCCGGTGAAACCAGTTCGTCACGAACGCATAGCATTGACCTGAATAAAAATATAGAAGGTCCCTTTACATTTAAATTTGGAGGGGAACATGGCGGTATGCATGAAGTTAACATTAGAAAAAACTTTGAGCAAGAAAAAACCTCGTATAAAAGGGCTGATTCTTTATATGTTGTTGGTGACGTTCATGGAAGATATGATCAAGTCACCAACCTTCTAATGAAAGCAAATGTGATTGATGAGGATTTGAACTGGATCGCGGGTAGCTCTCATGTTGTGTTTTTGGGAGATGTTTTTGACAGAGGCGATGATGTTATTAAGGTACTTTGGTTTATATATGGATTAGAAGAAAAAGCAGCATTAGCAGGAGGCAAAGTTCACTTGGTTTTAGGGAATCACGAAATCATGAACATGACCAAAGATCTGAGATATGTCAGCAGAAAGGAAAGAAATGTTGCCATTGCTCACGGACTAAGTTATGATGAACTATTTCATCCCATCAATTCATATCTTGGTTCATGGCTAAGGAGCAAGGTCTCGGTTATGAAGATTGGTAAGATTGTGTTTGCCCATGGAGGCATACTCGATCTGGGTCCAATTTCATTGGAGGAATTCAATAATACGGCCTATTACTATATGCAAGAGCCGATGTATCTTGAGCTGATGAAAGAATATCCGGATAGTACAAAATACGACCAGGATTATTGGTATCAAATGAGGTATTTTTTCTATAATAGTGAAGGCCCTTATTGGTACAGAGGATATGTGAATTCCGATACATTAAGCCCTCAGTTAAATTCTATGCTTGACAAATATGACTCGAAAATACATGTTGTTGCGCATACTACTTTAGAAACGATTACCCAAAAATATGATGGTAAATTACTTACAACAGACCTTAATGACGCTGCGACAGAATTATTACTGTTGGTGAGGCGTAAAAGCAAATATGCAAGATATAAAATTGATAGTGAAGGACTTAAAACTGAGCTGTAAAGAATAGAATAATCATTTTGTTTTTTAAATACATTTGGTGACATCATTTAGAAATTTAACTTTAAAAGTTGAAAAATAAATTCCTACTTTTGAAAAAAGTTAATCGGAATAATGCAATTCAAATATCCAGAGGTCTTATTTTTTCTGTTCCTTCTTATTATTCCACTCCTTATTCATTTATTTCATTTACAAAAATTCAAGAAAGAGGCATTTACAAATGTTCGATTTTTAAAAGAAATAGAACTTGAAACAAGAAAAAGTTCCAAGCTTAAAAAACTACTAATTCTTATCTCCCGACTCCTTGCACTCACAGCATTAGTATTTGCCTTTTCTCAACCCTATTTCAATAGAAATGAGAGCATGCAAAAAAGGGAAAGTATTTATTATTTAGATAATTCTTTTAGCATGCAGTCAAAAGGAGAAACGAGCGTTGATCAACTGCAACAAAATAAAAACTATTTATTAGATAAAATTCAAAAAACTGATCAGTCAAAAACTCTTGTATCTAATCAAAACTATGAAGAGGGGCTTGAATCAAGAAGTCTTACAAACAACCTTGTAAAGCTTGATTTTCATCCCTTTCATAAGAATATTAATCAAATTTTACTTGAAATAAACAACCATACTAAAGAGAGCGCAAATACTTTACATGATATATTTTTACTCAGTGATTTTCAAAATATTAATAACATTATTGACACAAACCTAATAGATAAAAAACAGCAATATAATTTAGTGGTCCCTTTAAATATTGATCAAAAAAATATTTCTATTGACAGTATATGGATTGCTCAAAGAGACAACAAGCAAATCACTTTAAAATCTCGCTTAAGAAGTCATAATTTAGCTATTGATGACCTAAGCGTTTCTCTATTTTTAAATGATGAATTATACGGAAAGAGCACCCTAAGTCTATTAGCCGGAACCACTAAAGAAATGGAGTTTATGATTCCTGCAAATGAAGCAGTTTCTGGAAGAATTTCTATTTCAGATCATTATTTGAGTTTTGATAATGAGCTCTTTTTCAATATTCCTGAAAAGTATAGGACAAAAGTTATGATTATTGGTCAAAAAAGCGATTTTCTCAATAAGATCTATCAAAAAGACGCCTTCGAATTAAAAGAGATGACTTACCAGGAACTAGATCAAAGTCAAATTTCCCAACAAGATTTAATTATTTTAAATGAACTTGAAAAAATATCAAATCCTTTAATTCAGAGTTTGAATTCATTTGTTACAAACAAGGGCAAACTAGTCATAATTCCTGCCAAGAATGCTGTTATTGAAGCCTATAATAATTTGCTATCCTCATTTGATGCCGGTTTGATAACAGAAAGGTTCGAAACTGATAAAAAAATTAGCATTATTAATTATGAACATCCTTTCTTTAATGAGGTTTTTGAAAAAGAAATTTATAATTTTCAATACCCCAGTGTGGTTGAGGGCTTTAATTTGCAATTAAATAATGCAAGCCCCTTGCTACAATTCGAAGATTTAACAAGTTTTACTTCAGAGATCAAGTATAAAGAAGGTAAAATTTATATGATTGCTGCCCCCCTATCAGTTAATGGAAACAAGTTTTTAAATTCGCCATTGGTAGTCCCTTTGTTTTATAATTTCTCATTAGATACTCAAACTAATGAGGCTATTTATTTGACAATTGGTAAATCTAATCATATAGTGGTCCGCACAGAAACATCAGGCGACCAGCCTTTAAAAATTATTGGGAATGATCAGGAATTTATCCCGCTACAGGCAAAGAATAATGAAAAGATAAGGGTAACAACCAAAGAATTTCCTCTTGAGTCAGGAATCTATGAATTCAAATCAAATGAACAAACAATCGAAAAAATAGCCTATAATTACAATCGTAAAGAAAGTGAATTAGTCTTTCAGGAACTTCAGCCTTTAGCTGTGCAGTTTGAAAACATTCGTCTTTACAATTCTATCGAAAAAGCGATTAAGGACGGAAATGAGAGGAATAATAATAAAAATTTGTGGCAATTATTTATTATTTTTG
>CAYMKR010000081.1:0-8956 GCA_964390865.1 uncultured Flavobacteriaceae bacterium
AAATTGATTCCTCTATTGAGGTTCTGTACTATTGCTGGAATCATTCACAAATATTTAGTTATAGGTCGCTAATTTAATAAATAAATTACTTTAAAAATTTAATTAAAGTCAAAATTCCAAGAACTAAAAAAAGAAGACTCAAAATATAATTGATGTTTCTTGCTATGAATTGAGCTTTACGCTGAATAATTTGAGCAAAATTTGCGTATAAAAAAAACAAGCTGAAAGCGCCCAAAAATACACCTGTCACAAATAAATTGATAAATGGTTGCTCAGTTTGTAGTAAGCCTCTATTCTCCAAAACCGAAGACAAGACTAAATAAAAAGGAATAGCCAGCATATTCATTCCAGACATCAGCATCCCTAACAAAAAACTTTTCCCTTCTCTTTTTCCTCCCTCTCCTTTGAATTTTTTTCTTGCCTGCATGAAAAAAGTAATTGCCAAAACAAATAAGACAATAATACCCGCAATTTCCAAACGCTCCACAACCTGAGGATTTTCAACAAAGTACCTTGCAAACACCAAGGCTATAAAAGCCTGTGGAATTACAACTAAAGCTGCTCCTAACGAGAACCAAACACCTTCATTTCTTCCTTTTTGAATTGAAGTTTTAACAGCTGTCATATTCAGCATTCCAGGAGGGATCAGACTAAGAAAGGCCATTACAAAGCCCAGAGCAATATGTATTAAATAAGGCATTTTTTAATATTGAGAATTATAAAAAGCTTATCCAAATTTCGCAAATGTTTTAGCAATTAGAAAGCTTTTACCTTAAATATTTACGAATCATTTGATTTAAATCTTCTGATAATTTAATTCTGATCACTATGAACCCAAATACAATTGTCACAAGGCTGCTTTTAATCAAAATATTCAAAAATGGATTAAAGGGGAAGGTCATAAAATCAAATAACAAATATAAGACTCCAATAATAGCCAATAATAAGACTGTCTTTGATGAAAAAGGTTGCATCTTCATTTTTGCATTTACATAAAGTAACTTAAGCGCTGAGAATATTGCAACGACAATAAGGGTTGCCAATGCTGCTCCTTGAATTCCCATTGCATCTATTAGAACCCTATTTAATACAACAACACTAAAAGCCATGCCTATTGCGTAATAAAAAAGCATTCGATAATATTTTGAATTTGTCAATATGGCTCCATTAGTTCCTAATGACAATTTGATCAATTCTGAGATTGAAATCACAAGCACCACGTAAATACCTACAGTATATTCAGGCTTATTGATAATTTGATATAGTTCAGTTATATTGACATTAATCAATAAAAACAGAAGCCCTCCAACAATAAGCAAATTCAAAGAGCTTTTTCGATATAAATCATCTACTTCCTCTAAGTTATTCGAATTAAGAGCCTTTGCCGTAATCGGATTAATAATCTGCTGCATAGCTCTCGAAGGAATTCCAATAACCGAGGCGATATAAACACCAACTGAATAATAGGCTACTTCTGCTATCTGTTTCATTTGCGGAATCATAAATTTATCAATCTCTAATAAAATGGTACCAGCTGAACCAGCCAGAATAATGTACATAGAAAATGATAATATTTCCTTTATGTTTCTAGGAAATCCTATCCACTGAATTTTAGGAAAGTATAGATGAAAAGCATATATTTTCATTATAACCATGCGAAGAAAATAAACAAAAACAACAGCATAAATAAATTCTTCAGCATTAAGAAGCTTCAGATAGACAGCGAATAATAAGAAGGAAACACACAATCTGCCGAATACCTCTTTAATAAAATTTCCAAAGACAGACTTCATTTGAACCCTACTCCAGGCATAAAACACCTCGAAATATCCCATAAATAATGATGAAAAGAATATCGTATACGTGTATTGCTCTATAATGATGTTCTCTCTAGCTAAATATGATGCTATTTGATGGTAAAAGATAACTCCTAAAACAGCTAATGGAATAATCACCAGAAAGGGTAGTAAAATAGCAGTCCATAAGAAATTATCTTGTTCCTGCTTATCCTTATATGCAGAAAAAAATTTAATGATCGTATGTTGCATTCCAAAAACCATTAACGGCATGATCATATTAGCTGTAGACAATAAAAAAGTGATCAATCCAAAATATTCGGCCTCCAAAAAATGGGTGTATAAAAAAAGCACATTCAGTCCTCCAATTCCGAAACCTAAAAAAAGGACCAAAGTATTATTAAAAGATTGTCTGAATACAATTCCCATTTTAATTCTTTTCAATAAGTTTATTAGTCAAATAATTAAACCTTATATATAACAAAATTGCAGACACAGTTAAACCAGCAAGTAAACCAATCCATATCCCTTGAGAACCATAACCCAGCACTTTTCCTAAAACATAGGAAATTGGAAAGCCTACAATCCAATAAGCTATAAAAGTAATTAAGGTAGGAATTTTTACATCCTGCAAGCCCCTAAGGGCACCCAATACCACAACTTGAAATCCGTCAGACAATTGAAAAAGACCTGCTATCAGCAATAGTGAAGCCGCTGTGTTAACGACCGTCTCATTGTCAATATATATGATCGGAAGAATGTCCTTTAACAGTATAAATGCAAGGGCAAAAAAACATTCTATAATGAATACTTGAAGGAAAATAGAAATACTGACCCTTCTAAGTTCCGTAAAATTCTTTAAGCCTTTTTGATTTCCAACTCTTATAGTTGCAGTTACTCCCAAACCTACTGCTATCATAAAAGTCATCGAAGATATATTAAGTGCGATTTGATTCGCCGCTTGATCTACGGTTCCTATACTACCTGCCAACCAAATAGCTGCTGTAAAAACACCAACTTCGAAAAGCATTTGCATCGCTGTTGGAAAGCCTAGACCAATTATTTTAGTAAAAAGTTCCTTTCGAATCTCATTGATCTTTAACCAGACAAAGAATGGTTTAAACTTCTTTCTTGTATTTAATATCCAAATGATGAAAATCATCATAACAATTCTTGAAATCATGGTTCCATAGGCGGCTCCGACCAATTCTAGTCGCGGAAATATCCAAAAACCATAGATCAACATAAAATTTAAAAGCACGTTCACCACATTAGCCAAAATGGTTGCATTCATACCATATTTGGTGCTTGACATTCCGTCAGTAAATTGTTTATACCCTTGAAAAACCATTAAAGGAATCATTGAAAAAGCGACTATGCCTAAATAAGGAATAGCTAGTTCAACTACCTCCTCAGGTTGATCCATATACCTCATTACCGGACTGGCTATCAACAACAACAAAAACATACTTACTCCCAAAATTGAGCAAAGGATCAATCCATGTTGAAATAGTTTTCTCCCTTTATCCACATCATTTTCTCCATCTGCTTCAGCAATGAGAGGTGTTATCGCAAGCGAAAACCCTATCCCTAATGAAAAGGCGATAAAAACAAAACTATTTCCTAATGAAACCGCTGCTAAATGCGCAGCACCTAACCTCCCAACCATAATATTATCGGCCAATCCTACCAATACATGACCAAGGTGTCCGATCATAACCGGAATGGCCAATCGAAAATTATAGCGAAATTCAGAGGTATATTTTTGAAGATTCAACAAAAAGAATTTTGATAATTTAAGTCGCAAATTAATGCTATTCTTTAAGAGTTCAGATATCCTTGCTAATTATTTTATTCCTTGAGTATTTTTAATGGACTTCTAAATTACTATATTTGTCCCATAATAATTAGTAACCCCCACTAGTCGTTTCTTAGTTTTGAAAAATTATCTTTTAATTAGCTCCATATTCTTATTGCTTTTTATAGTCGTACCCGTATATGCTCAGGATGTCACCACTATTAGTGCCAGCAGTGAAGATATTAGTGACAACCTTGATCTAGAAGCTGTAGCCTCAATATTCGGAGAATCAAAAGATCTAGAGGATTTTGAAAAACGCTTGAATGATCCCAAAACTCAAATATCGAATCTTGATCTGAATAATGACGGAGAAGTTGATTATCTGCGAGTAATGGAAACATCTGAGAACAATGTCCATAGCATTTCAATTCAAGCTATTATTGGGAAAGACCAATATCAGGAAGTTGCCGTAATTGATGTAGAAAAAGATTCAAAGGGTTCTACTCAAGTGCAAGTTATTGGTAACGTTGACATGTATGGCCCAAATTATTATATCACGCCATATTATCATGTGGTTCCTGTTTTCTTTACCCTTTTTTGGGTAGCAGCCTACAGACCTTGGTATTCACCTTGGTATTATGGTTATCATCCTCCATATTTTAGACCTTGGCCTCCAATTTCACCCTATCGCTACCGCACTAATGTCCATGTTCATGTTAACATACACAATACCTATAATCGAAATAATGTTCGGATTAACAATAGGACAAATATCAATACTAGAGATAACGCCTATTTTAAAAATAGTCCGGATAAATCATTTAACAAAAGAAATCCAGATGTAAATAACAGAAGTGAATTGGTTTCGGATAGAAAATCAAGACCTTCAAATAAGGGTGTAAATTCAGATAGAGGATACAAATCTAGTGGAAAAGCTGTTCAAAGACCTAGTAATAAACAGAATACAAGACCAAGTACTAAGCCGAGCAACAAACCTAGTGCGAGACCAAGTTCAAAACCGAGTACCAGGCCTTCATACACTAGACCTAGAACAAAACCAAGTACAAGACCAAGCACAAGGCCTTCTACTTCAAGACCAAGTAGCAGACCGTCAAATTCAAGACCAAGTGCAAGACCATCATCAAATAGAAGACCAGCTTCGAGAACGAGCCCTTCAAGAACAAGACATTAATAAATATTTCAATTATATAAACTATGGACATGAACAATTTAATGGATCAATTTAACAATATCGTATATACCTATGGCCCTAAACTTTTAGGAGCTATTGCAGTCTTAATTATTGGTAATTTTATTATCAAATTGATTATCAATTCTTTTTCAAAAGTACTTGATAAGAAAAAAACGGATTCCTCTCTTAAACCCTTTCTTAAGAGTCTGATTAGTATTCTTCTAAAAACCATGTTGGTAATTAGTGTTTTGGGAATGCTTGGCGTTCAAATGACCTCATTTATAGCTGTTTTAGGAGCTGCTGGTCTTGCCGTTGGGATGGCTTTATCTGGTACCCTGCAAAATTTTGCGGGTGGTGTGATTATCTTAATGTTTAAACCTTTTAAGGTAGGTGATTATGTAGACGCTCAGGGGTATGCCGGTATTGTTAAAGAAATTAAGATTTTCAATACGATTTTACTTGAACTTGATAATAAGACTGTCATTATACCTAATGGGCCCCTTTCGACAGGCTCAATGGTTAATTACTCTACTGAACCAACTCGACGTGTTGATTTTACATTTGGTATCGCTTATGGAGACAACGTTGACAAAGCAAGAAAGATTTTATTTGAATTGTTCAAAGGAGATAAAAGAATTTTGACTGATCCGGCTTATTTTGTTGGCTTATCAGAAATGGCGGATAGTTCAGTCAACTTGACTGCTCGTGCTTGGGTAAAAGGCGAAGACTACTGGGATGTTTTCTTTGAGATCAACGAAAAAACTTATAACGCATTTAATGCTGAAGGAATAAGTATTCCTTTTCCTCAAATGGATGTTCATTTACAGAAATAATTGTATTTCAATTAGGACATCAAATTCATAAAATTTCATTATAGATCTTTTATAACCTCATCTGCAACAGCCATGCAAGCTGTTGCAGCTGGTGAAGGTGCATTGATTACATGGGTAATTCCATTGTTTTTAATGATTTTGAAATCGTCTATCATTTGACCTTGAATCCCTACTGCCTGTGCCCTGACACCAGATCGTGTTGCAATGACATCTGCCTCGGTTATAGAAGGCATCATGCGCTGTAGTTCTTTTACAAATAGTTTCTTAGAAAATGCCCTTCTGTATTCTTCAATGCCCTTTGACCAATTTTTGGCAAACAATCTTAAGGTGCCCCTATAGGTAAGGGCCTCCACACTATCTTTCAAGTTAAAACTTGTTTTGCGATAACCTTCCCGCTTAAAAGTAAAAACAGCATTAGGACCACATTCTATCTCACCCCCTACCATCGGCGTATAATGAACCCCTAAAAAAGGATACTTTGGATCAGGCACAGGATAAATTAAGTTATTTACTTTATGCTTTGCATGGTCCAACAATTCATAATAATCCCCTCTAAATCCGACAATTTTCATATCGAGTTTGACCCCATCCAATTTGGCCAACCGATCTGAAAAAAGACCAGCACAAACGATGAGCTTATCGGCTGAAATCATTTGTTTATCTGTCTTGATAATAATCTTATTATCTTCCCTATAAAGGTCTTTTACCAATTCACCGAGAAAAAGGCGATTCTCCTGATTTTTCTTCATGACCAGGTCAACGAATTTCTCGACCACTGCTACATAATCTATGATGCCTGCGCTAGGAACCCAAATTCCCTTTAAGCCTTTTATAAACGGCTCCCTTACTTGAATCTCAGCAGCGTCAATCAATTCAATTTCAGGGGTCTTATTTTCTAGACCTTTTCTAAAAATAGAATCTAAAACACCTAATTCTAATCTGTTGGTAGCTACAATAATCTTCCCACAAATCCGATGTTCAATATTATTTGATTGAGCAAAATCAACCAATTGCTCCCTTCCAATTCTACAATTTTCGGCTTTAAGTGAACCTGGTTTATAATAGATACCTGAATGAATAACCCCCGAATTTCTGCCGGTTTGATGATTCCCCAATTGCGCTTCCTTTTCAATTAGAGCTATCTTTTTACTAGGAAATTTTAAAGAAAGTTTATAGGCAGTTGCAGAACCCACTATTCCACCTCCGACCACAACATAATCAAAAGTTTGAGCTGGATTCATCATCTGACATATTCTGTTTTCTTCATAAAACTAAGAACAATAAAACTGGCTACAAAAAAGATACACAACAATAAAATAGACAACCTCATGGATTCAGTTATCGCAACTGCTAATCCAAAAATAAAGGTTCCCCAAACAATGGCTATTTTTTCAGTAACATCAAAAAAACTAAAATAAGTAGTAGGGTCTTCGGTATCCTGAGGAAGCAATTTTGAATAGGTAGATCTAGAAAGGGTTTGGATAGCTCCCAATACAAGACCTATAAAACCACTTATTACATAAAATTTCAATTGCACATTAGGATCATCCTTGTCTAAATAATAAGCACTCAAACTCGCAAGGGCCCAAATTACAATCGTTATCTTAAGGGTAGTAATATTTCCAATTTTTTTAGACAAATTTGAAAACAAATAAGCACCAGCTATTCCAACCAATTGTATCATTATTATTGTCAAAATCAAACTACTGGTTGAAAGCCCAATTTCCGATTTACCGTATATGGCTGCCAGAAGTATTATCGATTGCACCCCAACACTATATAGAAAAAATGAGGTTAAAAAGTTTAGAAGAATAGGCTGGTCCTTTAACTCGTTTAATACTTTCTTCAATTCTTGAAAGCCCTTAAAAATATAATTTTTTTTAGCTCTTTTAACTCGAATTGTATCGGGCAACCTTCTGAACGTAATTTGCGAAAAGCCCATCCACCATATGCCAACTGTAAGAAAGGATATTCGAGGCGCCATACTTGCGTCCGTGATGCCATACCACTCAGGTTTCATAACCATTGTCAAATTGAAAATCAAAAGAATCACTGAACCAATATACCCATAAATAAATCCGAGGGCACTCACATGATCTTGTTGATCACTATAGGCTATCTCAGGCAAATAAGCATTGTAAAACACAAGGCTTCCCCAAAATCCAACACTAGCAAAGACAGAAAACAATATCCCAATCCAAAGAGTTTCAATTCCCTCAAAAAAGTATAAGCTCATCACACTTATAGAACCAAAATAGCAGAAAAACTGCATATAGGACTTTTTATTACCTACATAATCAGCAATTCCAGAAAGAAGCGGTGAAATAAAAGCAACAATTAGAAATGAAAAAGACAAGGCATAAGTATACAAAGATGTATTATTGAATTGCATACCTAAAAACTGAAGCATTCCGCTTTCAGTCTGTGTTATTGTTTCGTAATAAATAGGAAAAACAGCTGTACTAATAACAAGGGAGTATACTGAATTAGCCCAATCATAAAACGCCCAACCATGGGTTAGTTTTTTATCTCCTTTTTGGAGCATAGTTATGGTGGTTAAAATTTACGAAGGACAATGTACAATATTTTATTATTTTTTTGCTTAGGAAGCATCAAAATGACCAATTTTATTTCACCTTTAAATTCGTTAGATTTGCGAATCTTAAGATGCCTTTGATGAAATTTTAAACCAGTTATTTTAGGTCTCAGTTGTAGGTGAAACTCGTTAATCATATAAATTAAGCCTTTTGTCAAAAAAGAAAAATCCTTCTAAAAATCATAATTCCTTTGTTATACCAAGACCGGTCATTGCATTAGGAAAGGCAATTCAGTTTTTCTCTAAAGATTTGGCTACTTTATTTGCCGCAAAACTATTCTCGACCCCAATGAATTATGCTGCTCCCGAAAGAGAGTTAACCATGAGAAATAGTGCCAAGAATGAAACCTTGAGATTGGCCCAGTGCAAAAAAGATATCAACGTATACGTATACGGGTACTCAAAGACTAAAGTATTAATGGTTCATGGTTGGGCCGGACGAGGAACCCAACTCCACCAGATTGCAGATAAAATTCTAGAGAACAGAATGATGGTAATTAGCTTTGATGGTCCCGCACATGGTCTTTCTACTGGAAAAAGCACTAATATGCTTGAATTCTTAGAAGCCATTAAAGAGATAGATAAAAAATATGGTCCCTTTGATGCAGCTGTTGGTCATTCATTTGGAGCAATGTCATTGATTAACTCCGTTGCAGATGGACTGAAGGTCAACAAACTAGTCGCAATTGGTGCCGATAATTCGATACCGAGAATATTCCGATATTTCGTAGAAAAAATGGA
>CAYMKR010000082.1:0-8951 GCA_964390865.1 uncultured Flavobacteriaceae bacterium
ATGGGGTTTTCTGGATATTTCAATCCATTATCAGGTGAGGCTCAAGTAGATCATCTGATACCAAAAATCTATTTGCCTTTTACTTGCTCCCATGAAGTGGCACATCAACTAGGAATTGCTTCTGAAAGTGAAGCTAATTTTATAGGGTTCTTAGCCGGAGCCTCAAATGAAGATCCTTATTTTCAGTATGGAGCCTATCTTTTGGTACTGCGCTATGCCTTATTAGATATTCGCAGGTATGATAAGGACTTATTCAAATCTTATCTTGACAGGGTTCCTAAAGGTGTTTTGAAAAACATGCGAGAATCAGATGAGTTTTGGAAGCTGTATGAAAATCCGTTCGAACCCATTTTTAAATTTTTCTATGACAATTACTTGAAATATAACCATCAACAAGATGGTTTAGAAAGTTACAACCAAATAATGGGCCTTGTCATTTCCTTTAACAAATCTTATCCATTAAATTTTAATTGATACATTTGATTGTTCATTTCTATATTCTTTTTACATGAGAAAACTTTACACGATTGTCTTCATGATGTGTTTCTGGGGTATTAATGCCCAAGAGTATTTTCCAAAAAATGATGGAGTAAAATCAGAAAATCAAAATTTTAGTTTATTGATTCAAAATGGCAATGTATCTAACTCAGGTCAAAACATAAGCCTGCCAAGATTCTCGGAATTGATCAAAAATACGGATCCCTTGAAAAATGCAAAAGTGCAACTTTGTTTTTAAGTGAAGGAAATGCACTTGAAATGAGTGGGAATATAATTGTTAAGGCTTGTATCGATGGTCGTGATATCAGTTTAGGAACGCATCAGACAGAATTATGGAAGCGCTATATGGACAAGTATTCTCAGGGTGGAGAATAGGCGAGCATCAATTGCCCCGTAATATTTAGTTAATTATAAATATGTTAAAAGAAATCTCAAGCCTGAATAATGAACTTGTCAAAGGGATTGTTCAGTTACAGGAAAAATCCAGAGCAAGAAGAAAGAACGAACTGTTCATAATTGAAGGACAACGAGAGATTAAGCTGGCTTTAGAAGGGGGATACAAATTGAAGCAATTATTGTTTTGTGAGGAGATCATTTCTAAAAATGAAATCGATCAATTACTCCTTTCAAATAAATATGAGACCCCTGATTTAATAAGAATATCTATTCAAGTCTACCAAAAAATTGCACATCGAAAAACCACAGAAGGCGCCGTGGCTGTAGCTGAATCAAAAAATTTATCTCTTGATGATTTAAAACTTAAGAACAATTGTTTGATTTTAATCGCAGAAGCTTCTGAAAAACCTGGTAATATTGGCGCATTATTGAGAACTGCTGATGCAGCTAATTTAGACGCTGTCATAATTGCAAACCCTAAAACAGATTTTTACAACCCTAATATTATTCGATCTAGTGTTGGCTGTGTTTTTACTAATCAAATTGCCCAAGGGACCACAAGTGAAATATTAGACATGTTGAAACAAAAACAGATCAATATTTATGCAGCGGCTCTGGATAAACGCAGTTTACCTTATCACAAAATGGATTATTCCAAATCTTCAGCTATCGTAGTTGGAACCGAAGCCACTGGGCTGAGCCAACAATGGTTAGAAAATTCACAACAAAACATCATCATCCCTATGCAGGGAAAAATAGATTCACTAAATGTGTCGGTTTCAGCAGCAATTGTTATTTTTGAGGCCAAAAGACAAAGAAACTTCGAGATATCGAAATAATGTAGCATGAATTAATCCCACAGGATCAAATGAACCCACAATTTTTATTTTATATTATCATAGCAATCCTTATGATAGATTTTGCAATTGACAAGGTCATTAGCCATTTGAATGCCAAACATTTCGATGATAAAATTCCTAAAGAATTAGATGACGTTTATAGCGAAAAAGATTATTTTAAATCCCAAGCCTATAAAAAAGAAAATTATCGCTTCTCCTTGTTAAAAAGTGGATTCAGTATGGTCCTGACCCTATTGTTTTTCATTTTTAAAGGCTTTGCATGGGTTGATAATTTTTCTAGAAGCTATAGTACGAATGAGATCATTGTTGCCCTGATATTTTTTGGGATAATCATGATTGGAAGTGACATATTAAGCACCCCTTTCTCTTACTACCACACCTTTATTATTGAAGAGAAATATGGTTTCAATAAAAGTTCTAAACGTCTATTTCTAATTGATAAATTGAAGAGCCTGTTTTTAAGCGCAGCGATAGGTGGCGGTATTTTGGCAATTATAATTTGGTTCTATCAGATGACAGGAGATACCTTTTGGATATACACCTGGTTGTTTATAGGTGTATTTACAATATTTGTTACCATGTTTTATTCGTCGCTAATTGTTCCACTTTTCAACAAACAAAGCCCTCTTGAAGAAGGCGAATTAAAAGATGCCATTTTTGAGTTTTCAAAAAAGTCGGGTTTTAAATTAGACAACATTTATGTTATTGATGGTTCTAAGAGATCAACAAAAGCAAATGCTTATTTTTCAGGCTTCGGAGCTAGAAAGAGAATTGTTCTTTACGACACCCTTATCAATGATTTAGACACTGAAGAAATTGTTGCTGTCCTAGCTCATGAAATCGGGCATTATATGAAAAAACATGTTCTAATCAATATGATTCTCTCATTGTTGGTAACAGGAATAACCCTTTATCTTTTTTCACTTTTCATAGATAATGCCGTTCTGTCTCAAGCATTGTCAGTTGATATACCAAGTTTTCATATTGGTCTTATTACATTTGGAATTCTCTATAGTCCTATTTCAGAGATTACCGGTATTTTCATGAATATGATCTCAAGAAAATTTGAATACCAAGCAGATGACTTTGCAAAAAATCAATTTGATGGATCAGCACTGATTTCGTCGCTTAAAAAGCTATCCAAAAACAGTTTGAGTAATTTAACGCCGCATAAGGCCAATGTGTTTATTCATTATTCGCATCCTACCCTGCTTCAAAGAGTAAAAAACCTTACTGTCTAATTTCTAAATATTTAACTTCAAGCTGGGATTTGCTGTTCAAAAAACTTGTTAGTTACTGTGCTTTATAGTATTTTTAAACATGGCGTACACCGTAACCATAGCACAAGAGAAAAAGGAAATAGCTAGTCGATATAAGGACATGCTCAAGGATACCTATCAAACTTTATCTAATGAAGACAAGCTTTTAATTCGTAAGGCGTTTGACATCGCAGCTGATGCCCATAAAGACCAAAGAAGAAAGACCGGGGAGCCTTATATTTATCATCCTATAGCAGTTGCAAAAATTGTTGCGAATGAAATTGGCCTTGGCGCTAATTCTATTGCATCCGCTCTTTTACACGACGTAGTTGAGGATACGGATTACACTTTTGCTGATATAGAACACCTTTTTGGCTTAACAATTTCAAGGATCGTCAATGGTCTGACAAAGATCTCTAAATTACAGAAAGATCAGGACGCATCAATTCAAGCAGAAAACTTCAGAAAAATGCTATTAACCCTGAATGATGATGTTAGGGTAATCTTGATAAAAATTGCGGACAGACTTCATAATATGCAAACCCTTGCCTCAATGAGGGAAGATAAACAGGTGAAAATTGCCTCTGAAACTTTATTCATTTACGCTCCGCTGGCACATCGTTTGGGCTTATATAACATTAAAACTCAACTTGAAGATCTTGGTCTTAAATATACTGAAAATGAAGTCTATACAGATATTAAAGAAAAAATATCAGAAAGTAAGGAGGAACAGGAAAAATACATTAATAGTTTTACAAAAACAATCAAAAATTCTTTAGATAAGGAAGGCTTCAATTACACCATCAAGGGTCGTACCAAATCTATATACTCCATCAGAAGGAAAATGGTAAATCAAGGGGTTTCCTTCGACGAGGTCTATGATAAATTTGCCATCAGAATTGTGTATACGTCAATTCTGAAGGATGAAAAATTTGATGCCTGGAAAATCTATTCAATAGTTACTGATCATTTTAGCCCAAACCCTAACAGATTGCGCGACTGGATTACCCAGCCAAAAACCACAGGTTATGAATCACTGCACACAACCGTTATGGGCCCTAAGGGTAAATGGGTTGAAATCCAAATAAGATCAAGTCGGATGAATGAGATCGCTGAAAAGGGGTATGCCGCTCATTTCAGATATAAACACGGATCTCAAAAAGAAAGCGGACTTGAAGAATGGCTTAACAAATTAAGAGAATCTCTTGAAAACCCAGATGTTAATGCGGTAGATTTTGTAGAACAATTTAAATTGAATCTTTACGCCAAAGAAATTTATGTGTTTACACCTAATGGTGATATTAAATCATTACCCAAAGGTGCGACAGCACTTGATTTTGCATTCGCTATACATACTGAAGTTGGCATGAGATGTAGGGCTGCTAAAGTAAATAGCAGGCTAACTCAGATTAGCAAGGTACTTCATAGCGGGGATCAGGTAGAAATTATTACGTCTAAGAATCAGAAACCAAAATTAGCTTGGCTAGATATTGTAAAAACAGCAAGGGCCAAATCTCGTATTAAAAGTATTCTAAAAGACGAGCATAAGATAATTGCCAAAGACGGAAGAGAAACTCTTGAACGCAAACTGCGCCATTTAAAAATAAAGGTAAACGAAAAAACCATCAATGAGCTGGTCAATTTCTTCAAACTTAAAACTAGTTTTGATTTGTTTTATAAAATTGGGAATGGCAGTATTGACAACCAGCAATTAAAAAAATATGCAAGCCAAAGGTCAAATGTTTTAATGCATTTTTTGAAGAGTCGCATGAATCGTTCTACGGCCGTAAAACAAGATCATGTTAAAGAAGAGGTTACTGCCAACTACGATATGCTGGTTTTTGGCAAGGGTGAAGAGAAACTCAAATACAGCCTTTCAAAATGCTGTAATCCAATACCTGGAGATTCTGTATTTGGATTTGTCACCATACATGAAGGAATAAAAGTTCATAAACACAATTGTCCAAATGCTCTTAGCATGCAATCTCAATACGCTTACAGGGTTATCTCTGCGAAATGGATTGATTCATCTCATCAAGGATTCAAAGCTTCTCTAGAAATAACTGGTGTTGACAATTTAGGATTGGTTAATGAAGTAACAAAAGTTATCTCCAGTATTCTCAATGTCAATATTCACAGCATAAATATTTCAGGAGATGAAGGATTCTTCAATGGAATGATTACTGTTCATATTAAGAACAACAAGCAATTAAACAATCTGATTCAAAAACTTTCGAAGATTGAAGGCATAGAAAAAGTAACAAGAAACACCAATTAATATCTTGCTTTTTTTGCAATTATATCACTTTAATCAGAGGATAAAATGTAACTTTGCAAAGCAAGAACCAGGATTCTATCTACATGAGTAATAGTCAAAATCAGGAAACGGTTAAAATCTTCTTTACCAAGTTTTTAGAAGATAATAGTCACAGGAAAACTCCCGAAAGATTCGCGATCCTTCAAGAAATATATGACAACGATGATCACTTCGATATCGAGACTTTATATATTGAAATGAAGAATAAGAATTATAGGGTGAGCAGAGCTACGTTATACAATACCATAGAATTACTTTTAGAATGTAAACTTGTAAGACGCCATCAATTTGGTCAAAACCAGGCGCATTATGAGAAATCATATTTTAACAAGCAGCATGACCATGTAATCTTAACTGATACAGGTGAGGTGATTGAATTTTGTGACCCAAGAATTGAAAACATCAAAAAATCTATAGAAGAAGTGTTTGATGTAAAAATTGACAGTCATTCTCTTTACTTTTATGGACAAAAGAACAAAACAGCAAAATAACTTATAAATATTATTAAATGATTGATTTATTACTAGGCCTGCAATGGGGTGATGAAGGAAAAGGAAAAATCGTTGATGTACTAACAAAAAACTATGATATTATTGCCAGATTTCAAGGTGGTCCTAATGCAGGTCACACTTTGATTTTTGATGGGAATAAGCATGTGCTTCATACAATTCCATCTGGAATATTTCATAAAAGAGCTATTAATATTGTTGGAAACGGAGTAGTAATCGATCCGGTTATTTTTAATAAAGAGTTAGATAATCTGAGCTCCTATAAAATTGACTTCAAAACAAAATTGTTGATTTCAAGAAAAGCACATATCATTCTACCAACGCATCGCTTGTTAGACGCTGCTTCTGAAAAAATGAAAGGAAAGTTAAAGATTGGATCAACCCTTAAAGGAATTGGCCCGACTTACATGGATAAGACTGGGAGAAATGGCCTTAGGATTGGAGATCTTGAAATGAGTGACTGGAATGACCGCTACAAGGCCCTGACGCAGAAACATTTAAATATGCTCAAGTTTTACGATGTAAATCTGGAATTTGATCTTGACGCTTTAGAGAAAGAATTTTCTCAAGCACTTGATGTTCTTAAGGAACTTACGTTTATTGATAGTGAAGAATATATCAACCAGGCTTTGTCTGATGGAAAATCTATTCTTGCTGAAGGTGCTCAAGGGTCTTTATTGGATATAGATTTTGGTACATATCCTTTTGTTACATCATCGAACACAACAGCTGCCGGTGCTTGTACTGGGTTGGGAGTAGCTCCTAATAAAATTGGTGATGTATTTGGCATCTTTAAAGCATATACAACCAGAGTTGGATCTGGCCCCTTCCCTACTGAGCTATTTGATGCTGACGGTGCAGAAATGGCTAAAGTAGGTCATGAATTCGGAGCGACTACAGGAAGACCGAGACGTTGCGGATGGCTCGATTTAATTGCGCTTAAATATGCTGTTCAAATAAATGGTGTGACGCAATTAATGATGATGAAAGGGGATGTTCTTTCAGGATTCGACACTTTAAAGGCATGTACTTCTTACAATTACAAAGGCGCAGACATTTTTCACTTCCCTTACAATATTGAAGAAGACAATGTAAAGGTAAATTATACTGAATTTGAAGGATGGCAAGATGACTTAACTGCTATGACTGAGGCGCATCAGCTTCCTAAGAATCTTAATGATTACATCGCATTTATAGAAGATTTTGTCAATGTCAAAGTAAGCATAGTATCCGTTGGCCCTGACAGAAAACAAACTATAATAGTTTAAATTCATCCTAAAAAAGTTAAAAAAAGGTAAAGTTCTATTAGCGGATACTTTACCTTTTTTCATTTAGTTTATATTTGTATTATTTAATAAATACTGAACAAATTTGAAATCAATTCTGCTTCTATTATTTTGCTGTATATTTTCTCTTTCAAGCTTAGCTCAAGGAAAAAGAATTGAAATTATTCATTCTGACAATTCTAGCATAGATGAAGTTAGGTTACCTGGTGCTACAATTCTACTTGGTAACGTGGTGATAAGACATGAAGGTATCAAACTTAATTGCAAAAAAGCTGTTCATTATAAGAATCAGAATTTCATAAGAGCTTTTGGAGATGTTATTCTGAATCAAGGTGACAGTATTATTCAGACCAGTCAATACACTGAATATAACGGAAATGATCAAAAGGCACTGTCTTGGGGGAACGTAGTCATTAAAGATTCTAAAATGACTTTAAGTACAGATACCTTAAATTTTGATCGAAACCGTCAATTACTTTTCTATAAATATGGAGCTACAATAAAAGATAGTATCAATGTTTTGACTAGTAACACAGGAAATTATTATTTAGAAAATAATAAATTTCAGGCTGTTTCAAATGTCGTTCTCACAAATCCTGATTATATTCTTGAGTCAAATCATTTAGACTATTACACTGATAGCGGTAGGGCATTTTTATACGGCCCATCCACAATTACAAGTGATGACAATTTTATTTATTGTGAAAAAGGGTTTTATGATACCCAGCAGAATATATCTCATTTTACTAGAAATGCCAGAATAGAATTTAACGAAAAAGAAATCGAGGCTGACAGTCTGTTCTACAATCGAAACTTAGGATTTGCATCAGCTACAAACAATATTGTGATGATTGACACCACGAATCACATTGTTCTAAAGGGTAATTATGCTGAATATTTTGAAAAAATAGACTCGGCATTTGTCATAAGAAAAGCCTTGGCGGTCACCAACACTAACAAGGACTCTCTGTTTATTCATGGTGACACGATATTAGCTACTGGAAAACCAGACAATAGAATCATCCGAGCCTATCATTCTGTAAAGTTCTTTAAAAGTGACCTCAGTGGAAAATGTGACTCAATTCATTCAAATCAAGGGAGTGGCTTAACCCAAATGTTCAGGCTACCCGTATTATGGTCCAAAAAGAGTCAGATTACAGGCGATACGATACAATTATTGAATAATACAACCACTAACACCCTTGACAGTTTAAAGGTCCTTAGAAACGCTTTTATTATTGATAAAGACTCTATTGGGTTCAATCAAATAAAGGGTCGAAATCTTTTCGGTAAATTTGAGGAAAACGATCTTAGATATGTCAATATTATTGGCAATGCAGAAGTAATCCATTTTGTGCGAGATGAAGAGCAGGACTTAATCGGAATAGAAAAAACTTCCTGTAGTGAAATTCAATTTGTTCTTAGAGACGGTAAAATAGAATCCTCGAAATTTATTAATCTTCCTGACGGACAAACTTATCCCCCATCCAAACTTCCAGTTAATGCCAGAAAACTAAGAGGGTTTATCTGGAGGGACAGCGAGAAACCATTGTCAAAATCAGATATCTTTATTAAAGATGAAAAATGATTTTTTAAAATATCAGGCTCAAACTTCTAGCCACCCTTTGTTATTGGAAATTAAAACTGCCAAGGGTAGTTATGTGTATGATAAAAATGACAAGGAATACCTTGATTTTATTGCAGGAGTATCTGCCAACACCTTAGGTCATCGGCCAGAACCTGTTGTAAATGCTATTAAACAGCAACTTGACAAATACATGCATGTGATGGTGTATGGTGAATTTGTTCAGGAACCACAAACTGCA
>CAYMKR010000083.1:0-8943 GCA_964390865.1 uncultured Flavobacteriaceae bacterium
TGTCAATTTTCTCCTTTGATTGCTTATCTGCGATGACAAAAATACATTTATAGCCTTTAATGTTAGCCGCAATGGCCAAGCCCATACCCGTATTTCCTGATGTTCCTTCAATGATAGTACTACCCGGTTTTAACAGACCCGAAGCCTCTGCATCTTCGATCATTTTTAGGGCCATACGGTCTTTTACTGAATTCCCGGGATTAAAAGTTTCCACCTTTGCTAGAACCAAAGCATCTACTTCGTCAACAATTTTATTAAGCTTTACCAAGGGAGTATTTCCAATGGTATGTAATATGTTTTCTGCGTATTCCATAAGGTGAATTTGTATTGTATAAATTTAAGAAAAATAGAAGCTAAATAAACGAGGTATTTGATAATGGTCTAAATCTAGGCAAACATGCCTGGGAACGCCTCTTTAAAGTCTTTTCGTTGGATATAAAGTTTGTAGACGGATTTTAAAAAACCGCTTCCATAACCTAAAAACTGAATAAAAGTAGCCACGATACTCAAAAAAGCAACTACGAGATTCTTATTCTTAACATAAGAATCTATCGATATAGCAAGAAAATAAATGGCATATACCAGAAACCCTAGAGGCGATCCCAAGTACCAAAAAATAAATGACGCTAATAAACCCATTACAAAAAATGATGGCAACCAATAACTAAGCTTTGCGGATCCTGGATGCATCTTATTTAAGATAGGTCTTGCTGACCCAAAGTTTCTTATTTGTTTAAAAAAATCCAGGAAGGAGGCCCTTCTTTTGTGATAAACAAATGCCTCTTCAATCAATCTTGTTTGACATCCGTTTTTCAAAAGTTTAAAATTTAGATCTATATCCTCTCCAATTCTTTGTTTTGAGAAACCTCCGGTTAAAGTAAAAGCTTTTTTCGAAATACCCATATTAAAACTTCTAAGTTGAAATTTTTTCGATGCTGTTTCTTCACTTCTCAATCCTCCTGTGGTAAGGAAGGAGGTCATGCTATAATTAATTGCCTTTTGCCAATTGCTAAATGATGAATGAGCAGTATCACGACCGCCAAAAGCATCGACATAGTCTTTTTCCAATGCCTCGTTCACAATTGATAAATAATTGTCAGGAAGAATACAATCAGAGTCTAGAAGGATAAAATAGTTAGCCGACGCGCGTTGCATCCCATAATTCCTGCTATCTCCAGGTCCAGAGTTTTTCTTGAAGCAATACTTTATATTCAGTAAACTATCAAATCTTGAAACAATCGAATTACAACGTCTTTCTGATCCGTCTTCCACCACAATAATTTCAGTTTTACGGTCCTCGTCCTGAACATAAATGCTTTGCAGCAATTCATCTAGCTCTTCTGGCCTGTTATATACTGGTATGATAATGGAAAAACGCAATAATGGATTATTTCTAGTTCTAAAATTAAAAAAAAATCGGAAAACTTAAGATATGCTTTAAATTTTCCCGATTATTAATTGTTATGCTGTGATAAGATTTCTATTGGTCGCCATCCATGAACCCGTCCATAATCACATCGCTAATTCCCATGTTCGAAAATCCTCCATCATGAAATAAGTTTTGCAATGTAACTTTTTTAGTAAGGTCTGAAAACAGCGTCAATGTGTAATCTGCACATTCTAAAGCCGTTGCGTTACCTAATGGTGACATTTTTTCCGCATAGTTTAAAAAGCCTTCAAATCCTTTTACACCACTTCCGGCAGTTGTTGGTGTTGGTGACTGAGATATTGTATTTACCCTCACCTTATGATCACGTCCAAAGAAATAACCAAAACTCCTAGCTATAGATTCTAAATACGCCTTGTTGTCAGCCATATCATTGTAATCAGGAAAAACTCTTTGAGCAGCCATATAGGTCAATGCTACTATAGACCCCCATTCACTCATTGCCTTCTTTTTATAAAGAACATTCATCACTCTATGAAAAGATAATGCCGAGACATCAAATCCTTTGTGGGTATAATCGTAATTAGATTCAGTATAATGCTTTCCTTTTCTAACATTGATAGACATACCAATAGAATGAAGTACAAAATCTATTTTCCCTCCTAGAATTTCCATTGACTTGTCTACTAACGCTTCAAGGTCTTCCATAGAAGTTGCATCCGCAGGAATGATTTCTGAACCGGTATCTTTTGCTAATTGATTAATCGCTCCCATTCGCATGGCTATTGGTGCGTTAGTCAATACAAATGTCGCTCCTTCTTCATGCGCTCTCTCTGCCACTTTCCATGCAATAGAGTGTTCATTTAAAGCTCCAAAAATGATTCCTTTTTTTCCTTTTAATAGATTGTACATATGTTACTGTTTAATTATTTGTGTTTTAATATTAAGGTTATTCAATAAATTTTGAAGAAACCTCAGCAAAGTTAATAGATTATTTTAACATTTAGTATTATGACAATAGCTGTTTCGCATGAGCCATAGCAGATTCGGTAATATTACTGCCTCCAAGCATTTCAGCCAACTCAACCAACCTTTCATCTCTGCTCATTCGCTTGATATTAGAGGATACACTGTTTTTACTTTCCTCTTTATACACTTTATAATGATGATGACCTTTTGCCGCAACCTGAGGCAAATGAGTGATTGTTATAACTTGCATATTCTGACTCATTGCCAGCATTACATCGGCTATCCGATTTGATACTTCTCCAGACACACCCGTATCGATTTCATCAAAAATAATAGCAGGTAGATTCGAGTATTTAGACAATATCCATTTAACCGCCAACATCATTCTTGACATTTCACCACCGGATGCAACTTTTTTCATGTGCTCAAACGACTTTCCTTTATCAGATGACATCAGAAACTGAAGTTTATTCTTCCCGTTATGCAAAAAGTCTTCACTTTCAGTCAACTCAACCTTAAATCTGGTGTTTTTCATTTCAAGATCGCCTAAAGCAGATTCGATCTGCGATTTAAATTCAGGAATGGCGTCCAATCTCCTTTTATGTAACTGACTACTTTTCTTGTTCAGTTTTAATTTTGCTTCAATAATTTTCTCAGATAATTTAGTAATGGTTTCTTCAGCATTATCAACATCAGATATTTTCGAATGATACTCCTCCTTAATCACAAGAAGTTCTTCAATTTTGCTTGCCCCATGCTTTTTCTCAAGACCATATAAGGTTTGTAACCGATCTTCAACATTTTCCAAGGCAGCCGGATCATAAACCAATTGATCATTTTCATCGGAAACCTCACCTAATAAATCTTTAAATTCAATTAAAAGACTTTTCATCCTCTCTGACATGGATCCATATAAGTCAGCAAAGCCACTAATTTTTGACAATTGTTGGTCTATATTCGACATTTGATTCAAAGCTCCTAATGGTTCTTGCTCTGAAACATCAAGTACAGCCGACAAGCTCAACTTGATTTCCTCCATATGAGATAATTTCTCTAAATCTTTTTCCAATTCTTCCTGTTCTCCTACTTTTAGATCAGCTTTCTCTAATTCATCCCAGAGAAACATATTATAGTCATATTCTTTTTTTGCAAGTTGTTGCTGTTCTTCAAAAGCTTGCCGTTCTTTTAACAAACCTTTATATTTATGAAAAGATACACTGTAATCATTCAGATAAGATACATTATTTGCCAGTGAATCTATGATATAAAACTGATATGAAGGATCAGATAATTGTAAGGTTTCATGCTGAGAATGAATATCTATTAATTGACTCGTGAGGCCATTCAATACAGACAAATTAGTAGGAGTATCATTCACAAAGGCACGCGACTTACCGTTTGGCAAAATTTCTCTCCTTATAATAACCCAAGGATCATAATCAAGATCATTAGCTTCAAAAAATGACTCTAGCTGATATGATGCTACTTGAAATTCAGCTTCTATAACGCATTTTTTGACCTTATCATAAACCAAACTACTATCAGCTCTTTTTCCTAACACCAAGGCCAGGCCACCCATCAATATTGATTTTCCGGCTCCTGTTTCACCTGTTATAATAGACAAACGATCCTTAAAGTCAACCTTCAGGTTTTCTATTAAAGCATAATTTTTTATGGATAATGACACTAGCATAGATTGTTCTAAAAAAATAAAGATATTGATCGATAATAAACTAAATAAATTGCAACAATAAGCAGTTACAAACTATATTTTAATTTCCTTCCATTTCTCATCAAACGAAGGGTAAATTCTTGAAAGCACATCTCGAAGACGAGAAGTATCTATCCTTGGTCCATCTGCAAAAACATCTACAATTTCATTGCTTTTAGTATCAAAGAATACCCTGATTAAAAATGTATTTGGTCGCTCATTATATAAGCCCTGAAGACCTTCTATTGATCTAGCCATCACCTCTTTCGCAGCTCTTGAATCATCCACCATACGATCAAGCCCCAATATATGATATTCATACATTGTTTTTCTGTATTGCTCATAAACAGGTGATAATAAATTTTCATTTAACTGATAACGTGTATAATTACCATCAATTCGGTTCCAACCTACCCCTCCTCCTTGTTGTGCAATGTTCACAACATTCTCAGCAAGTTTAAAGAACTTCTCACCCCCTTTATAACCAAAGGTATCAGCCCGATAGCCTAATATTGTATTGGCATAGAAGGTTAAAATTGAAACCAGGTTCGAATCAAAATTATTCTCATTATAAACTAAAGGCTGAAACTCTTCATAATTGAAAGAAATATTATTATCGTTAAAATTCAATATAGAAGTCGTATAAGTCGAATTATAAACTGGTCGTGATATCTTTAACTGTAAACTACCTCTAAAACTATTTGCTGATAAGGCTTCCAAAATATTTATAGTAATGGAGCAGTCTATTCTTTCATGAGTTTTATAAACTGAACTAGTCCATTTAGTATTGTTCATATACTCAAAAATATCGTTTTGCATGGTGTCAAAAATCTTTTTATTTGACACACCAATTTCAGAATGGTTGATAAACACAACACAATTTAACTCTTGGGCCGAGAGTTTCAGTCCAAATAGAAGAACCGCTAAAAATAAATACTTACGCATGAACACTTTTTAAAATCTCATTAAAAATATCTGAAGCTACCTCTTGTTTCGATTTGAGTTCAAAATTTTGTATTTGCCCATTTCTATCTATCAAAGTAACTTTGTTGGTATCTAATTTGAATCCAGCCCCTTTATCTTGAAGAGAATTCAAAACAATAAGATCAAGATTCTTTTTTCGAACCTTTTCCTTGGCATTTTTAAGTTCGTTTTCTGTTTCTAAGGCAAAACCAACCAGAAACTGTTCCTTTTTGATAAGTCCAACAGAAGCCAGAATATCTTTGGTAGGCACAAGAGCAATATTCATTTCATCTTGCTTCTTTTTTATTTTCTGAGAAGATACAACTTTTGGTGTAAAATCTGAAACCGCTGCAGAAAATATGGCTATCTGACTATCACTGATATAGCTATGAGTTGCCTCGTACATTTGATCGGCACTTACTACATCAATCCTTTTTACTTTATCATGAATCAGTTGTTCGTGACTCGGACCGGATATCAATATAACCCTAGCTCCTAAATCAGCAGCAACTTGAGCCAGAGCAAAGCCCATTTTACCAGACGAATGATTGCCTATAAATCTTACCGGATCAATCGCCTCATAAGTCGGACCCGCAGTAATTAGGACTTGCTTTCCATTCAAAGGTAAATTTGCTGCGAGATGGTTCTCGATAAAGCTCACAATTTCTTCTGGCTCTGCCATTCTACCCTCTCCTTCAAGTCCACTTGCCAACTCGCCAAATGAAGGGGCTATAAATACGTTTCCACGAGCCTCAAGCTTACCAATATTTTGGGAAGTTGTTTCATGCTGATACATGTCCAAATCCATCGCAGGAGCAAAGTAAACAGTTGACTTAGCCGATAAATAAGTAGCTAGTAATAGGTTGTCGCAAATCCCATCTCCCATTTTGGCCAAGGTGTTCGCAGTTAATGGCGCAATGATCATAAGATCAGCCCAAAGGGCCAAATCAACATGACTATTCCACAGTTCATTCTCCTCATTCTTATCGTAAAAGGTAGATTGAACAGGGTTTTTCGACAATGTTGATAAAGTAAGTGGGGTAACAAAATCTTTGGCAGCAGGAGTCATAACAACCTTTACTTCTGCCCCAGCTTTTATAAAATGTCTTACCAAATAAGAAACTTTATATGCAGCTATACCTGCAGTAACTCCAAGAAGGACCTTCTTACCGCCTAAAACAGACATAACTAGTCTAAATTATCGTTACTAACATCAGGAGTTCTGTAAAATATTTCTTCATCCAACCATTCTTGAACAGCAATGGCAGTAGGTTTAGGAAGACGTTCATAGAAACGAGATACTTCAATTTGTTCTTTATTCTCAAATACTTCCTCCAGACTGTCATTAAAAGTTGCAAATTCTTCTAATTTGTCAATCAACTCACTTTTCAAATCCTCACTAACCTGAGATGCCCTTTTTGACATAATCGCAATGGCCTTATAAATATTTTGAGTAGGCGCTTCGATTTTTCTTTTATCAAAAGTAATTGTACTTTCTGGAGCTCCAGTGTTTTTATAATCTTTCATCAGTTAATTATTTTGTGATATTGTTGATAATGATTCTCTTGTAATATTTAACTCTTCCTGTAATTTCAATCCCAATGCATCAACTTCCTTCGTTCTCTTTGATTCAGGAAATGTCTTTTGAAATTTTTTATATGATAATATTGCTTCAGATAATCTTTCTTCCTTCTTAGAAAGTATACTCTTCATCCCTAATTCATAAGCTGACTTAAAACTATAATAAAAAGTTTCTTCCTTATATTTAGACCCTAAATGATCTTCATTAAAAACATCAAACATCTGAATGGCACCACTGTAATCCCCCCTGTGAAAATACAGTCTTGCTATTTCAAAATCTTTGAATTGCAATTTATCGTTTAATTCGGTATAATCTGCATTCGCTTCGCCTATTAATTCAGATTTAGGGTATTTATCAATAAAGCCCTGATAGGCTGTCAAAGCCTTGTAAGTATCCTCTTGATCTCTACTGTAAACTGGTGCCGCCAAATAATAACTTTTTGCACTTAAATATGCTGCCTCCTGTACTTTCGAACTTTCAGGGTAGTTGGTAATGAATTTAGTAAAGTAATACGAAGCCATTGAATAATTTTCTGTTTGAAAATAACTATCAGAAATCATAAACTGAATTCTTTCCATTTGCGGTTTATTGGCATATGGACCCATAATTTTTTCAAACAAAGAAATAGCTTTTTTATACTCCTTCTTTTCATACATATCTACGGCCAACTGATACCTTTCAGCATTCTTTCCTTTATTCAGAACCTTCTGGTATTCACCACAAGAACCTAGCATAAAGGTTACGGCTAGAATAAACGCTAACTTCTTCAATTTTCGCATCTGGCAAAATTACTCTTTTAAAACGGAATTATAAAAAATATTTTAAGCATTCATAGACAACTACATCGGAATCATAAATAATTGACTTCCAGTAGCATATCATAAACACCTTAGTAGTTATGTTTTATTCTGGTACGGCAGCTTGGTTTCCTACAAGTAATTTTACATCGTTATCAAACAGATAAAGACCTCCTTTGTCATCCCCAATAAGGTTAATCTTATCAAGAATATTTCTCGCAAGAGCCTCTTCCTCAATTTGTTCAGCCACATACCATTGTAAAAAATTATGTGTTGCATAGTCCTTTTCTCTAAGTGTAATATCAACAAGATCATTGATCTTTTGAGATACCATCACTTCATGATCAAAAAGGCTTTGAAACATTTCTTTAAAAGAGCCAAATGAAACCGGAGGCTTTTCCAACGCTGAAATTTGCGCATGGCCACCTCTTTCATTAATAAACTTTACCAATTTGAGCATATGCATTCTTTCTTCATCAGAATGTGAATACATAAAAGACGCGACTCCCTCAAAACCCTGAATTTCAGCCCATGAAGCCATTGCTAGATATATTTGAGAAGAATCAGCTTCAATCTGAATTTGTAGATTTAGCGCTTTTTCAATAATCTTTGAAACCATTTTTTTAATTTTTAAAATCAGTTACAAAGGTATTAATTTTTTGTTGTAAAACACTTGAAACGGGCACCAATGGTAATCTTACAAAAGAGTCAGAAATCTTTAATGATTTCAACATACTTTTTATACCTGATGGGTTCCCTTCAGTAAATATCAAATCTATACTTTCAGACAAGCCATAAAATATTGAATAGGCCTTCTGACATTGTCCATTAAGCCCTAAGCGAATCATCTCACTAAAAGATTTTGGTAATCCTTGACCTATAACTGAAATAACACCGGATCCTCCAGCCAAGACCAATGGCAAAGCCAATTTATCTTCCCCTGAAATCACAAGGAAATCACCTGTTTTATTTTTAATCAATTCCAAGACTTGCTCAAAATCCCCCGCGGCTTCCTTAATTCCAATGATATTTTTACAATCATTAGCTAAACGAAATACAGTTTCGGGTAATACATTACTACCCGTTCTGGGAGGAACGTTGTATAGAATTATAGGCAACGGACTGGCCTCTGATATCAATTTATAATGCTGATATATACCTTCTTGAGTAGGTTTATTATAATAAGGAGATACGGATAAAACTGCCGAAAAACCATCTAAATTACATTCTTGTAATTCTTTGGCAATGGCATGCGAATTATTTCCACCGATTCCAATAACCAATGGAAGTCTCCCGTTATTAAATTCTATGACTTTGGCTTTTACCAACTCTTTTTCTTGAGAATCAAGCGTAGCAGTTTCACCAGTGGTCCCCAGTACCACTAAATAATCAACTCCATTGTCTACCTGATAATCAACCAAGCGTTCCAAAGCAGGTAAATCGACTTCTTTGTCTGAAGTAAAAGGTGTAATCAGCGCCACACCGGTGCCCTTAAATTGTTTCATTAGTTCATTAATCTTTAAAAATTAATCTA
>CAYMKR010000084.1:0-8906 GCA_964390865.1 uncultured Flavobacteriaceae bacterium
TTTTACGGCTGGTGAAAAAGAAGTTCGGGCCTGGACTATACATGTTGGTGATTCGGCTCCAATAGCTGCCGGAGTTATTCATACAGATTTTGAAAAAGGTTTCATCAGGGCTGAAGTGATCAAATATGATGACTTTATTCATTTTGGAAGCGAATTGAAGGTCAAAGAGGCTGGAAAATTGTCAGTAGAAGGAAAGGAGTATATCGTTCAAGATGGAGATATGATGAACTTTCGATTTAACGTTTAAGTTTATTATTGCCCTCTGAAAATTAGCGTATTATGAAGTTTGACATCAAACATAGCGATATCAAAAGTTCGGCACGAGCTGGAACAATAACTACAGATCACGGCAAAATTGAGACACCTATTTTTATGCCTGTAGGAACCGTTGCATCAGTTAAGGGCGTTCATCAGAAAGAGTTGGAAAATGATATTAATGCTGATATTATTTTAGGGAACACTTATCATTTATACTTGCGTCCGAAAACCAAAATTTTGGAAGCTGCTGGTGGTTTGCATAAATTTATGAATTGGGAAAGACCTCTTTTGACAGATTCAGGAGGTTACCAAGTTTATTCTTTATCAGATAATCGAAAAATTAAGGAAGAAGGGGTTAAATTCAAGTCTCACATTGATGGTTCCTCACATTTTTTTTCACCTGAATTTTCTATGGAAATTCAAAGAAAAATAGGAGCAGATATTTTCATGGCATTTGATGAGTGTACGCCTTATCCTTGTGAATATAATTACGCAAGAAACTCTATGCATATGACGCATAGATGGCTCGAAAGATGTTTGACATATTTGAAAAATAATCCGGAAAGGTATGACTTTAAACAGACCTTTTTTCCTATAGTTCAAGGAAGTACATACAAAGACCTAAGAAAACAATCTGCTGAATATATAGCAGGTGTAAATGCTGAAGGAAATGCTATTGGTGGTTTATCGGTTGGAGAGCCTGCTGAGGAAATGTATGAAATGACAGAAATAGTCACAAATATTTTGCCAAAGGATAAACCAAGGTATTTGATGGGGGTTGGAACGCCTATTAATATTCTTGAAAATATTGCTTTGGGAATTGACATGTTCGATTGCGTTATGCCTACCAGAAATGCCAGAAATGGAATGTTGTTTACTGCACATGGCACCATTAATATTAAAAACAAAAAATGGGAAGATGATTTTTCACCATTAGATGAAATGGGGATAACCACTGTTGATACTTTATATTCTAAAGCCTATGTCAGACATTTGTTTGCTGCGAATGAATATCTGGGAAGACAAATTGCTTCTATACATAATTTAGGTTTTTATCTATGGTTGGTTCGTGAAGCCAGAAAGCATATCTTAGCAGGAGATTTTACCGAATGGAAGCAAGTGATGGTCCGTCAAATGGATAAAAGACTTTAGAAAGCAAAGTTCTTAACATGGCCATTTAATTAATATGATTCGAAATTGAAGATTCTAGATAAGTACATACTTAAGAAATATTTCACTTCTTTTATTTTCACATTACTAATTTTGATACCTATTGCTATGGCAATAGACGTCTCTGAAAAGGTAGGAAAGTTTTTAAAAGCAGAAGAACTTACCATGGGGGAGATTATCAATGATTATTACCTCAATTTTATTATTAATTACGGAAATACGTTTATGCCTTTGGCACTCTTTATTTCGGTAATCATGTTTACTTCGAAATTGTCTGGAAATTCTGAGATTATTGCCATTCACAGTTCTGGAATTTCTTTTAGGCGCTTTTTAAGACCTTATTTGATTGGTGCTACGATTATTACCGTGATTTCTCTATATGCCAATCATTTTGTTGTTCCTAACTCGAATAAATCATTGGAAAAGTTTGAAGAAACTTATTTAAGGTCCATTTATAAGAAAAAGACAAAAAGTTCGGTAAGTAAAGTAAGCTTGCAACTTAGCGAAAATGAGTATGTCTATTTTGGTTACTTTAATTTTAAATCAAAGAATGGCTATAATTTTTCATATGAAAGATTTGATGGAAATAAAATGGTGTATAAGATTATTTCTCAAAATATACGTTTTAATGAAAAGGATAGTACTTATAGATTGAGTAGTTATAGGAAACGATTTATTGGCGCACAAAAGGATAGTCTTGACTCCGGAAGTTTTATGGATACCACCTTTAATTTTGAACCCAAGGACCTATTATATGTTGATTATTTAGCTAGGGAAATGCCTTCCTTGACTTTAAGTGATCACATAGAGAAATCTGAAAATCGAGGCGTGGAGAATCTAAATAATTACAAGGTTGAATTATACAAAAGAACCAGCTTACCTATTTCTTCATTCGTTTTGACATTAATCGCAGTGACATTAGCTTCAAAGAAGCGTAGGGGAGGAATAGGTGTTAATCTGGCTGCTGGAATTAGCCTGATGTTTTTGTACGTCTTTTTTATGAAAGTTTCAGAAGTCTTGGGGTCAACGGCTGAATCAATTCCATTATTAATGGTTTGGATTCCAAATATTATTTTTGGAGTAATTGCTGCTTATCTTTATGTCAATGCCAAAAAGTAAACTTAAAAATCAGCTACATCTTCATTTTATCGTTTTTATTTGGGGATTTACAGCTATCCTGGGAGCCTTGATTTCAATCGATGCGATGCCTTTAGTTTGGTTTCGGGTTCTTTTAGCAGCAGGAGTGTTGTTTGTTTTTTTAAAGATTCGAAAAATTCCTTTTAAAGAAAATAGCAGTGATATGCTAAAGCTTTTTTTTGGAGGAGTTTTGGTAGCGTTGCATTGGGTTACCTTTTTCTATGCCATAAAAATATCTACTATATCGACCACCTTAATTACGCTTTCATCCAGCGCATTTTTTGTTGTCATCATCAAACCTTTCTTTGAGCAAAAAAAGATACAGGTCTATGAACTACTTCTGGCATTCTTAACGATGCTTGGGTTTGTAGTGATTTTTTATAGTGAGACCTTATATACGGTTGGTATTTTAACAGCGCTTGTATCAGCAGTGCTTGTTGCCTTATTTTCTGTTTATAACAGTAAACTGATTAAAAGTTATAGAGGAAGCAAAATCGCTTTTTATGAGTTGTTTTTCGCGGGAGTTTTTTTGACAGTGGTCATGATTTTTAAAAATGATTTTAGCTTTTCCTATTTTCAACTCAGTCGATCAGATTGGTTCTATTTATTAGTTCTGGCCATTATTTGTACTGCTTACCCATTTGTAGTAGCTACAAATCTTTTGAAAAAAATGAGTCCGTTTACCATAGTGCTGACAAATAATCTTGAACCCGTATATGGCATTGTCTTGGCCTTGATCATATTTGGTGAAAAGGAGCAAATGAGTGTTCAATTTTATATAGGTTCAGCTATTATTTTCAGTAGTGTACTTTTGAATGGTATTTTGAAAAGCCGAAAATTTACAGGAAGAATGACAACTAAAGAATAATAGTTGCTCAAAGTTTATATATTTGTAAGCACAAAAAGATCATATTAAATCAATTCAAGTAAAATGGAATATCTGGATTTTGAATTACCAATAAAAGAATTAGAAGACCAACTTGATAAATGCAGGCTCATTGGAGAGGAAAGCGATGTAGATGTGACCGAAACCTGTCAACAAATCGAGTCAAAATTAGAAATCACTCGAAAAGAAATATTTAAAAATTTGACAGCCTGGCAAAGGGTTCAAATGTCAAGGCATCCATCACGACCTTATACATTAGATTTTATCAAGGCGCTTACCAAGGGTACTTTTATGGAACTTCATGGTGATCGTACTGTAAAAGATGATAAAGCTATGGTAGGTGGATTAGGTAAAATCGGCGATCAGTCGTTCATGTTTGTTGGTCAGCAAAAGGGTTATAATACCAAAACGAGACAATATCGTAATTTTGGTATGTCTAATCCTGAGGGTTATAGAAAAGCTTTGCGACTTATGAGGATGGCTGAGAAGTTTCAGATCCCCGTTGTTACATTAATAGATACTCCAGGTGCTTATCCTGGTTTGGAAGCTGAAGAAAGAGGGCAAGGAGAGGCTATAGCAAGAAATATTTTTGAAATGACCAGATTGAAAACACCCATCATTTCTATTGTGATCGGTGAAGGAGCCTCAGGTGGGGCCATTGGTATTGGTGTTGGTGATAAGGTCATGATGTTAGAGAATACTTGGTATACGGTAATATCGCCTGAATCCTGTTCATCTATCTTATGGAGAAGTTGGGAGTATAAGGAAGAAGCAGCAGAAGCGCTGAAATTGACAGCAAAAGATATGAGTCGTCAGAAACTAATTGACCAGATCATCAAAGAGCCTCTTGGAGGAGCTCATACTGATCGTGAAAAAACATATAAGTCGGTTGAAATGGCTATTAAGAAAGCCTATAAAGAATTAAGTGGCCTGTCTTTGGATAAATTAGTTGAACAGCGTATGGAGAAATATGCGAATATGGGCGTCTATAAGTCTTAAAATCATATAATCAAAAGTAAAGCGACTCTGGATATTAATTCAGGGTCGTTTTTTTGTTTTATCTTTTGAGGACTCCTATCTATTTTTACGTATTTTTATGTGAAGATAGCGGCTTATGAAAATTCTCTCAGCAAAGCAAATATACGAGGCCGATCAGGCTACAATTAAAAACTTATCAATTTCATCTACTGATCTAATGGAAAAGGCTGGTATAGCCTGTTTTAATTGGATATCCAATGAGTTTTCTAACAACAAGAATCCTATTCATGTTTTCTGCGGAATGGGAAATAATGGAGGAGATGGTCTTGTTGTTTCTCGGCTCTTGATCGATAAAGGTTTTAATGTAAGTACTTATCTCGTAAATTTTAGTGAGAAAAGGTCTGATGATTTTCTCATAAACCTAGAAAAATTAAGAAAGCTGAGAAGCCCGATTTATGAAATTAACAATATAGATGACCTTCCTGTCATACAAGAAAAAAATCTCATTATTGACGCGATTTTTGGAATAGGTCTTAAACGGGCTATAAAAGGTTTTACCAAAGAATTGATTAGGCAGTTAAATGTAGCAGGTTCAACAACTATTTCGATAGATATAGCTTCAGGGCTATTTTTGGATAAACCTGTAAAGGATAAAGATGCCGTAATCCGAGCTGAACATGTTTTAACTTTCCAAACTCCAAAACTAGCTTTTTTGCTCCCGGAGAACCAGAATTATTTAAGTTCATGGGAGGTTCTTGATATAGGGTTGGACAAAGATTACTTAGAAAACGTAGATGGCACATATAGATTTATTGAAAATATTGATATAAAGAGTCTTTATAAAAAAAGGAAAAAGTTCTCTCATAAAGGAACCTATGGTCATAGTTTAATCATAGGAGGTAGTTTTGGTAAGATTGGTGCTGTAATCCTGGCGGCCCGAGCAGCCTTAAAATCAGGATCGGGTTTGGTCTCAACATATATACCTAAATGCGGCTATACGGCCATGCAAACTTCAAACCCTGAAGTTATGGTTGAAGTTGATGATGAAAAAATAGTACAATTCTTTAATTTCAAAACAAAACCCAATGCAATTGGATTAGGCCCTGGTCTAGGGACTCATTTGAAGACCAAAAAAGGATTTGTAGAATTTTATTCAAATTGTGAAATACCAATGGTTATTGATGCTGATGGATTGAATATTATATCTGAATTTAGCGATTTAGGAAACATGATACCTAAAAACACAATTTTAACACCACATCCAAAAGAATTTGAACGCTTGGTGGGCAAATGGACGGATGATTATCACAAGCTACTCCTTCTTAGAGAATTCTCACGGGATCATAAATGCGTTGTTGTTTTAAAAGGTGCGTATACGGCTATTGCCTTTCAAGATAAAATTTGGTTTAATTCTAGTGGCAATCCCGCATTGGCCACTGCTGGGAGCGGGGATGTCTTAACCGGAATTCTTACATCTTTGCTTGCTCAAGGATATTCATGTTTAGAAGCTTCACTTTTAGGGGTTTTTATTCATGGAAGAACGGCTGATCTTGGAATTAATTCTGAGGAATCCATGGAATCATTCACGGCTTCCAATGTCATTGAAAATATAGGTAAAGTATTTAAAGAGTTATATTAAAAATAGTATGGCATCAATTTTGATGTGTCTATTAGAAATAATAAAATTAATTAAAATGAGGATTTATATTCTATTTCTTAGCGTTTTTTCCGTTTTGTACGCTTGTAATTCTACTTCTAAAACGGCGGAAAAAAGCGATATTGTTTCAACGAATGCGACACAAGATACAATCAGAATTGCAAATGATGAACTGGAATATGAAGTAATAATTTTCGAGTTGGGTTTTAACAATTGGCTAGTGACACAGCCACGGATTTCCTATTATACAGATTCTTACCTTGCTCCCCGCAACAGGTTAAATGTTGGTGAATGGAATAACCGTGTTAGAAACCCTGGCAGGTATAGTCCAGACCTTTATATGAATTTAATTGATTATAATTACAATATTGATTATGGAAAAGAGGTTAATTACATGTTATTTATGTATTTTAAATACTTTCAGGAAAAGTACAAACAAAACCTTTATATCTAGTTAATTTTTTTTAAGATTTATTAAAATAGAAAAAGTTTTGTTGATGTCTTTTTCCTTGACCACTAAGGTAATTTCATGCGTGGTGGAGATAACCTCCTGCACCGGAATATTTGCCCAAGCAAGTTGTTTCAATATAAAATAGTAAATACCGGATTGCTCAAGATTGGTTTTTGGCAATTTAATGGTTATAGAGGCTAATTTTGACATAGAATTGATGAGTTCTTCCTCTTTAAAAATAGTATCTATTTCTTCTTTTAGATTTGCACTGATCACAATGTTTGTTTCAAAGATCCCTTGTGATACAGTAAAAAATGACTCTCTATTATCACCAATCTTCGCAAAGATCAAAGATATATTTTGGTATAATGAACCTGAATTTTTATAGGTATAGTCAAAAAGATCAGATCGCACAATAAAATCACCAAGCTTAAGTGACAATGATTTGATGTTTTTTCGAATCTTTAATATTTCTAAAGGAGACATTCTGTTAATAGACATCATGATAGCTCCGGTTTTAACTTCTTTTCCGAGAGTTTCTTCAACTTCAGGTTGTATGATTCTGGCAAGTGAAGATACATTGATCAGCTTGTCGATCATTGCTTCCTCAATAAAAGGAGTTCTTTGAATAATAGTTTCAACCGTTTCCTGTATCGTTTTCATTGTTAAAATTTGAACAATTTGTTATAATATGTAAATATATTGTAAAAATTTCATCGCGTTCTTGTTTTTGTGAATATTTGCAGAAATATTAATTATGATTGTTTTAAAATTTGGCGGAACTTCAGTCGGATCAGTAGAGAATTTTAGAAAGGTTGCAAGAATAGTACAAGATTGTGAAGGTGAGAAGATAGTTGTATTATCTGCAATGTCGGGTGTTACAAATACGCTAGTCAGGATTACGGAACTATTGAGATCATCTGATGCTCAGGAGGCACTGGAATTAATCAATGGTTTGAATGAAAAGTACTTGGTTGTAGCCAAGAATCTTTTGGAATCGGATGAAGGTTTTTATAAAGCCCAGATTGTATTGAAAAAGCAAGATCAGATTTTATTATCTCTTGTTGAAGAATCCTTTTCAATACAGAATGAAAAGATCGTAATGGCTCAAGGAGAATTGGTGTCTACTAATTTGTTCCAGCTGTATATGGAAGAGTTAGAAGTTAAAACCGTTCTTCTGTCAGCACTGGATTTTATGTATATTGATCAATATAGTGAGCCAAGAAGTGAGGTTATTAAAGATAGAATTGGAAAAGTCCTTGCAAATCATAAGGTGGACACTTTTATTACACAGGGCTTTATTTGCAGAAACGAACAAAATGAAATTGATAATTTGAACAGAGGAGGAAGTGATTATAGTGCTTCTCTTATCGGATCGGCTGTCGAAGCAAGGCAAATTCAAATCTGGACAGATATTGATGGTATGCATAATAATGACCCTCGTTTTGTTGATCAGACATTTTCTGTTAAAGAATTATCATTTGATGAGGCAGCAGAGTTGGCTTATTTTGGTGCGAAAATTTTACACCCTCAAAGCATTATTCCTGCTAAGGACAATAATATTCCAGTATTGCTAAAGAATACATTTAAGCCAGAATCTGCGGGCACACTGATTCATAATAAAGCCAAGCTCCAAAAAGTAAGAGCCATTGCCGCAAAGGATCAAATTACTGCGATAAAAATAAAATCATATCGTATGTTAATGGCTTATGGTTTTATAAAAAAAATATTTGAAGTTTTTGAGGACCATAAGACCTCGATTGATATGATTACAACATCTGAGGTAGCAGTGTCTTTAACTATTGATGATACATCTAAGTTGAAAGAAATAATAAATGACTTGCAAGCCTTCGGAAATATAGAAGTTGATTCAGACCTAAGTATTATTTGTATTGCCGGAGATCTGGCACAGAATAAAAAAGGTGTTACTTCTGCAATTTTTAATGGCTTAAAAGATATTCCTATTCGAATGATTTCTTATGGTGGAAGTAATTACAATCTATCCTTTCTAGTGAAAAGTTCTGATAAGATATCGGTTTTAAACATCCTCAATGAAGGGTTATTCAAACAAATTGAATCTAAAGAATTGCTTAAAGCATAAATAAAAAAGCCACCAGTTTAATCTGATGGCTTTTTAGTATTTAAATATCTTCAAAATTGACGTCTGTAAAGCTGTCAGTTGAAGTTTCTTTAACTTCACTTCCGTTAAGCTCTTCGCCGTTAACTCTGTGATAGTCTTTTTGATGACGTTCACTTATAACTTCTTGACCTTTTTCATTTACAATAAAAGAAGTCGCTTTGTTCAAGATTTCACCGAATTCAGTAAAATCTTCCTTGTATAAATAAATCTTATGCTTTTTATAATGGAA
>CAYMKR010000085.1:0-8751 GCA_964390865.1 uncultured Flavobacteriaceae bacterium
CTTTTCCTTGATATTCGTGTAAGTTCATTAATAAGTCATTTATATATTGGTCTTTACAAAAGTAAGTATTTAATTGAAATACAATGAAAGCCCATTAGTTTTTTTTTAGCAGTTATAGGGCTTTAATAAATCGTGAATAAAGTTAAATTTCAACAATACTTTAACAGTTTATTAAGAGATAATTATTCTTGCACTCCATAAATTCGTTTGTTGAAATTCTACTAATTCATTCCCTTTTTTCATGAGAAAAGTTTTTCTCCTCCTCTGTTTCGTATCTTTTCTAAACAGTACTGCACAAACCACAAAAAAAGAACTTCAGGCACAGAGAGTTGAAGAAGCTCCGATTATTGATGGTATACTTAACGAAGGTTCTTGGGAAGATGCCTTTATTGCTAAGGACTTTGTTATGTTCAGACCTGGAGACGGTGACCCTGAACCAAAAGATCAAAAAACTGAAGTTAAAATAATATACGACAATCAAGCTATTTACATCGGTGCTTACTTATACGATGCAAATCCCGATAAAATAATGCGGCAATTAAGTGAAAGAGATAATCTTGGAACGGCAGATTTTTTTGGGATAACAATAAGTCCTAATAATGATGGGCAAAATGAATTTGAATTCTTTGTAACTGCAGGTGGTACACAAATGGATGCCCAGACGTCTCCTGCCAATGGAGAAGATTTTAGCTGGAGTGAAGTTTGGTTCAGCCAAGTGAGTTTTGATGACAAAGGTTGGTATGTAGAAATGAAAATACCCTATGCAGCTCTAAGATTTGCAGATGGCAAAGATATGACCTGGGGTTTGAATATGCATAGACGTATTGAAAGTAAGAGAGAACAATATGTATGGAATTATATTGACAAATCAACTGGTAGAATAACGCAATATGCTGGTATACTAAAAGGTTTAAAAGATATAAAGCCTCCAACTCGATTAAGTTTCTCTCCGTTTACATCTTTTGTTCTTGACACTTATGATGGAAATACTGATACAACTCTAAATTTCGGTTTAGACCTTAAATATGGGATAACAGATAACTTCACCTTGTTTGCAACTTTGGTTCCTGATTTTTCACAAGCCGGTTTTGATAATGTGGTTTTAAATCTTGGTCCATTTGAGCAAGTTTTCTCAGAACAACGTCAGTTTTTTATTGAAGGAGCCGACCTATTAGAAAAAGGGAATCTCTTTTTTTCAAGAAGAATCGGAAACGCTCCCGTTGGAAGAGATGACATTGAAGATAATTATGACGAAGAAGAAATAGTAAATAATCCGGATGAAGTAAAGGTGCTAAATGCAGTAAAAGTAACTGGTAGATCACAAAAAGGATTAGGTGTAGCGGTGCTAAATGCGGTTACAGAAAATACTTATGCCACGGTTCAGGATACAATTACAGGAGAAAAAACTAAAATCAAGACTGAACCTCTTGCCAACTATAATGTGTTTGTAATCGATCAGGAATTTCATAAAAACTCCTCCATTGGGTTGGTAAATACAAATGTACTTCGCGAGGGTAGCTTTAGAGATGCTAATGTAACCTCACTTGTTCTTAGTCTTGCAGATAAGTCAAATTCTTATCGGATTAGTGGAGATGGCAGCACGAGCACCATTAATGAAGACAACAATAACACAACGGGGTTTTCTTCAAGGCTTGAATTCGAAAAAACAGAAGGACATGCAAGGTTTAGCTTAAGGCACCGTTTTGCTGATGATAAATATGACAAGAATGATCTGGGTTTTCAAAGAAGTAACAATTACAATGATTTTATGGGGAATGTATCCTATAGAATCTTTAAACCAACCAATCATTTCAACTTCTTAAGGGTAAGTTTTTTTGCAGGTCATTTCAGACGGTTTGAGCCAAGTGTAACAACATCAAATTATATCGAAATTGATTTTTTTGCAACTAATTTGAAACAACTATCCTATGGTTTGGAAATTGGAACCAATATTGGGGAGAGAATCGATTTTTTCGAACCTAGGACGGAAGGTCGCTTTTGGAATCGGAATGGTGTATTTTCGACGGAGGGGTATATCTCAACTGATTTCAGAAAAAAATTAGCAGCAGAGGTTGATATAGAATATCGAACTAGATACGGAACGGATGAGTATGCATATGAATTAGATGTAGGGCCGCGCTTCAGGGTAAACGACAAATTAGAATTTGGTTATGGATTTACGCTGGAGAGAAGTTTTAACCAGCCTGGCTATGTGGATACCTTAGATGATGACACCATCATTTTTGGAGTAAGACAAAATGATCAAATAGAAAATAGTTTTTTGGGAAAATACAACTTCAATGACAAATCCTCATTTAGTTTATCATTTAGACACTATTGGTCAACCGTTGCTTATCAAGAACAATATTACGAACTTGGTGAGGATGGCTATTTAGCTGAGCATCCCTACAGTGAAAATAACGATTTGAATTTCAACAATTGGAACCTTGATTTGAGGTATGTATGGCAATTTACAAGAGGTAGTGAATTTGTGGCCTTATATCGGAACTCGATTCAATCTGAAGATGACAAATCAGATCTTTCTTTTGGGGAAAATTTATCGGATCTACTTGAACAACCCAATGGGCATCTTCTATCGATTAAATTGATTTATTACCTTGATTATAACAACCTAAAACATTGGGTTAAAAAAGGAAATTCTTAATCATATTCGCTAAAATTTATTGCTGAACTGCTGTAGTAACAACATTGAAAACTCATTAAAAAATTGTATTTTCACCCGCATATTTTATCAACATGATCAAAGCTGAGAATATTCATAAATCCTATGGAGAATTAGAAGTTCTTAAAGGAGTCAACCTACACATTAAGAAAAGTGAAATCGTTGCTATTGTAGGGCCTAGTGGTGCTGGAAAAACAACTCTTTTACAAATTTTAGGTACTTTGGACAAACCATCATCCTCTAATTCCCTTCAGATAAATGATACGGATATTCAAAACCTAAGTGATAAGGCCTTGTCAAAATTCAGGAATAAACATATAGGATTCATATTCCAATTCCATCAATTACTTCCTGAATTTACAGCTATTGAGAATGTTTGTATTCCTGGCTTCATTGCCAACAGACAAAAAAAAGAAGTGGAAAAAGAAGCTACAGAAATTCTAACTTTCTTAGGCTTATCTAACAGGATGCATCATAAACCAAATGAACTTTCAGGTGGAGAGCAACAAAGAGTTGCTGTGGCTCGGGCCCTTATCAATAAACCAGATGTCATCTTTGCTGACGAACCCAGTGGTAATCTAGATACTGTATCTTCGAGGAATCTTCACGAATTATTTTTTACACTGAGGGATCAATTCAAACAAACTTTCGTAATTGTAACGCATAACCAAGAACTCGCTGATATGGCTGATAGAAAAGTTGAAATGAAAGACGGAAATATCATCTAATAAATTCAGAATTTATCATGTATATAGGTATCATAAGTGCTATGAAAGAAGAGATTCAGGCTGTTCTTGAAGTACTTGAGATTCAAAGCCAACAGGTTAAGGGTATGAGAACCTACTATGTAGGGAAATTATATGATAAGCCAGTGGTTTTGGTTTTTTCGCGCTGGGGAAAAGTTGCCTCAGCCACTACGGCAACGCAATTGATTAATGATTTTGACATTGATGAAATCTTATTCACAGGAGTTGCTGGTGCAATACGTAAAGAAGTTCAAATCGGAGATATTATCGTCGGTAAACTGCTTTTTCAACATGATATGGATGCAAGCCCTCTGGTCGATACTTTTGAGGTTCCGCTGCTGGGGAAGACTTCATTCGCTTCTGATACAACACGAAGAAACTTACTAATGACAGCTTGTAAAAAATTTATCGATGAAAAAGAAAACTTCCTGTCAAAAGAAATTTTGACTGAATTCGACATCCTTTCGCCCAAAGTACTGGAAAGTGATATTGCTTCAGGTGACCAATTTATATCAAGTAAATCACAAAGTGATGCTATAAGCAATAGCTTACCTTCTGTAAGTTGTGTTGAAATGGAAGGGGCTTCTGTGGCTCAAGTTTGTTTTGAATACAATAAACCCTTCTCTATTATCAGAACTATATCTGACAACGCAAATAATAACTCTCATGTAGATTTCCCTAAATTTGCAAATGAAATTGCCAGTAATTATGCCTTAGGAATTCTTAAAAACTACATTGAATCAAAATAGTTTAGACTATTTCAAAGGTTAAACTTTGTATTATAATTTTTCAAGTATTATAGATTCTTGTCTGGTTGATATAGTCAAATATATGTAAGCTAATGAAGCTCCGTTATGCTTCGATCCCTTTTTATGAAATGCATCTTGTCATCCTTAAAAATCTGTTGTCTATAACCAAATAAATGAAAAATCTTCTTTGCCATGAACCTGGCGATATGCGGATCAACAATCAAAGTGTAATTGTTTTCAGGGTCTTTTTTTACGCCAGGAATCAAGCGCAACATATGGTTAATTTTCAACTTCCTTGCCGTTAATGATGCTCCCAACCAGAATTTTGAAATTCTTCTTAAAATAAAAAAACCATCTTCACCCAGTTTTTGATAAAGAGGCATAAATATCCTCCCGGCTTCTGGAGCATAAATCTTTCTCCCGTCTGATGAGGCAAGGAGCTGATTTTTATTAATAGTTTCAAAATTCTCAAATCCCTTCTTCATTTCAAATTGTTCTTTATCAGATACTTGATACCTATAAGTAATTTCAAAAAACTGGTATTCACAGCACAGATTGGCTAAAACATTTTGATATTGATTATAATCTGGAATATTTGCTACATCCATGCACTTAGAATGGACTAAAGCCTTCCAAATAAATGCTTCACAATTAACAATTGAACTTTCATCCGTATGAGCACCTCCTTCGAAGCCCAGGGCAACATGACCGTATTCATTAATAAAGGTCAGCAAAGGTCCATCTAAATATTCCTCTATTCCTAGAACTACCGGAATTGGAAAATTTCCAGAGAATTTTCTATTATTCAAAGAATCGCTAATCGTGATAAATGGGACTGAAGAAGCCGAGGTAGTATGCATATCCAAAAAATAGAATGGACCTGGTTCTTTTAATATTTCTTGAATTATCAGAAAGATATCTTTTTGTTCTCTTGACTCCAAGAGTTTAATGGTATCACCATTTTTAAATCGGTCTATGTCATCAATTCGCCAAATTCTATTAAGATCAACATCCTCAAAACGAATCCCCTTACTCAACGCATTTATATTCCCAAGTATCAAGTGAAGATTCCCACTAAACTTCAAATTGTATTTTTTTATCTTTTCAATGACCAAATGCGCAGCATGCACGCCTGCTTTTTCATTCCCATGGATCCCAGCAAAAATAACCACGGTAGGACTGTTTTCTGTCCCGTAGAACTCTCCTAATATTCTGTTATCATGAGAAAAATGTAATACGTTTTTGTTCGTGGTTTCTCTCATAATCTAAGAAGGGAGTAATTTATAAAAGTCATTCTTGGTCAAAATACCAACAAGGTGTTCAAGTTCAATAATTGGTAAGCATCCAATATTGTTATCAATCATTATTTTATTTGCCTTCTCTATTGATGTTTCTGAATCAACTGTAATAATGTCCTTTACCATAATATCCTTGGCAACAATTATATTGGTGTCTTGTCCTTTTATATCTAAGATATTTGTTTTAGTAATCAATCCAGTGAGTCTATTATTATCATCCACCACTGGGATATGATGAATATTTTTCCATTCCATTATTTTAGAGACAAGTTCTACAAGGTCATTTTCCTTTACAACAAATACTTCAGTGGTCATAAATTTTTCAAGCTTGGTAATTCCTACATCTAAATTTAAGACGTCATTATCCTTTGCTATTTTCCATTCATGGACAGGTCTTCCTGATTTTTGATTTTTATATAAGTGAGCAGTTAATGTGGCATTAGCAATATCCTTGGTCATCTTGGTTTTTAAGATTCGGTTGCTATGTTTTAGCCACTGAGCTCCAGTATGTCTTGTTTCAGCTCTTTTTTCAATTATTGCTAGATATTTATCAATGTCCCTTTTATCAATTTGCGACTTTGATAGGCCTTCATACGCGATAGGAATTAATTCCTCTAAAATAAGTCTTTGGGCTGAAATTCCTTTTCCAAACCAGTTAAAATAGGTATTGATCCCTGTTCTGGCTGCATTCACAAAATTTCCTTTTACTTCATTGAACGGAGTTGATTCATTCAAATTTTTATACCTGTCTGGCATTCCCTGCATTATGCCAATCCAAAAAAGAGCGTTGGCAACTTCATCCTTAACGGTAGGCCCTGCTGGTATATACCGATTTTCTATTCGCATATGTGGAACACCATTATTCTGCCCATAGCACATGCGATTCCATCTATAAATGGTTCCATTATGAATTCCAATTGCCTCTAATTTGGGTATCTCACCCTTATTTAATTTTGCTACAGCATCTTCCTTTAAATCTGTGGTTAACAAGGGTGTATATCTTACAATATCATCTTGGTAGAGCTCAATAATTGATTTCTTTATCCAGTTACTACCAAATGATACTCGTGGTTTTTGTTCACGAAGTAAATATGACTTATTTCTTAAATCCACACTTTGCTGAAACAGGGCAATTCTGGTTTCACTCCACAATTCCCTTCCCAGTAATAAAGGTGAATTGGCTGAAATTGACAACATTGGTCCCGCAATAGCTTGGGCCCAATTATACTTATCAACCATCTCATTCACAGGTATTTGAAGATGGACTTGAAAACTAGTATTACATGCTTCAAATAGAATTGATTTATGATTTATAATCAGCTCATCCACTCCTTTTATCTTGAGCATAAAATCATCTCCTCTAATATCCTTCAATATTTTATTCAAGACCCTATACCTTTGATGAGGTGTGATATTTTTGAATACCATATCACGCTTTCTTAGGGTAGGTAGAATCCCGGTAAGAATTATTTTAGTCTCGTCTAATGCATTGGCTACAGTATCCCCATGAGATATAAGTTTGGTAAGATCCCTATCAATTTGGGAGAAACAATCGTTTTTAAGCTCAAGTGGATCTAAGTTGATTTCTAGATTAAAGAGCGCCAGTTCTGTAGTGAAATGCGGATCATTAATTTGCTCAAGTACCTCAAGCGCGTTACAAGAGGGTCTAAAATTTTTATCGACAAGGCATAATTCTTGCTCTGCACCAACTCTTTGGATTTTTTTCTCAAAAAGATCCTCCTCAAGCATTATTTCAAGAGCCTTTACATCGTTTAATAAATGATATAAAAAGTTCTTTCTTTCCCTTAAACTTTCAATTGCTTTTACTGCTTGCGAGCCCATTCCTGGCATATTTACCTAGTAAATGTATGGCAAATATGCTCAGGATTAAATGATTATTATCATGTATAAATGAAGACTATACCCTTGAAAAAAGAGGTTTGTTCTTCATAAGATCATTTACTTTTATAGCAACTTGCTCCAAAATGGCTTCGTCTTCAAAGTTATTAATCACTTCGTCAATGAGGTCAACAATAACAGTCATGTCATTTTCAACAAGACCCCTGGTTGTTATAGCAGCCGATCCTACTCGAATTCCAGATGTAATAAAAGGAGATTTATCATCAAACGGAACCATGTTTTTATTTACTGTAATGTCCGCTTTAACAAGCGCATTTTCAGCTTCCTTACCCGTTATATTTTTGTTTCTTAAATCAATGAGCATCATATGATTATCTGTTCCTCCTGAAATGATATGATAATCCTTGGCAACAAGCGCCTTGGCCATGGCGGCTGCATTTTTCTTTACTTGTATCTGATAGTTGAGAAACTCATCAGTTAAAGCCTCCCCAAAAGCTATTGCTTTTGCTGCAATAATATGCTCTAAAGGGCCTCCTTGGGTTCCAGGGAAAACTGCCGAATTCAATAAAGTACTCATCATTTTAACCTTCCCTTTTGGTGTTTTTTCTCCAAAAGGATTTTCAAAATCTTTACCAAGCATGATAATACCGCCTCTTGGTCCTCTGAGGGTTTTATGCGTAGTTGTTGTTACAATATGACAATGAGGCATCGGATCATTTAATATCCCTTTGGCTATTAAACCTGCTGGGTGTGATATATCTGCAAGTAAGATCGCTCCAACACTGTCAGCAATTTCTCTAAATCTTTTAAAATTAATATCTCTAGAATAAGCAGATGCTCCAGCAATAATTAATTGTGGTTTCACTTCACTCGCTTTTTCCTGAATTTTATCATAATTCAAAACTCCGGTTTCTCTTTCAACACCGTAAAAAGAAGTCTTATACAACTTCCCAGAAAAATTCACTGGAGATCCATGAGTTAAATTCCCACCATGAGACAAATCAAAACCAAGTATCCTATCTCCTGCATTCAATACGGCCTGAAAGGCAGCTGTATTAGCTTGTGACCCTGAATGAGGTTGCACATTTACATATTCTGCATTGAATAAGGTCTTTGCTCTATCAATAGCTATTTGTTCCACCTGATCTACTACTTCGCAACCACCATAGTATCGTTTACCAGGATATCCTTCAGCATATTTGTTGGTCAAAATGGAGCCCGCAGCCTCCATTACTTGTTCACTTACAAAATTTTCTGAAGCAATTAATTCCAATCCATTAGTTTGTCTTTCCTTTTCCTCAGATATCAGGTCAAAAATTATTTGATCACGGCTCATAAATACAGTTTTATTTATAAAGTTAAAATTCGTCACAAAAGTAATAAATTCATCGTTCATATATGGAGAAACTTCTATA
>CAYMKR010000086.1:0-8744 GCA_964390865.1 uncultured Flavobacteriaceae bacterium
TTCGATTTTTGATCTATTAGTCTGCCGTTTGACACACTCACTAAAGGAGAAGTGGCTGTGACTTGCATTTGCATACCAGCGTCAGGCTCATCATAGGGAATGTCTTTTGAAGGAAACCAGATACTCGAACCTGATTTCTGATTGGCATTCGCAACAAATGGTATTTGATTTTGATCTTTTTTCCATACAAAACCACCATCCCATGGAGGATTTTCTGATTCTTTAGGAACTCCTTCAAAGTCTATATTTATTTCGTGAATACTTCCAGGTTCCTGAGCCTTGGTCAATTTTATAAAATAGGCGGAACACTCTTTTCTGTAAACTAAAAATTCACCTTCCTGCTGTATACTTGTGATCCTCATCGGATCCTGCAGGTCAATATGGAGTTCTTTAGCACTTTCTATTACTCGGTATCTGATTTTATTTTTTCCAGAAATTGACTTTTGATCGATATCAACTACTACCTCTAAGTCATAGTGTAAAAGATCCCACCAGGCTCTTTCTTTAGTAATACTTCCTCTTAGGCTGTCTTTACGTTCAAATTGCTGAGCATAACTATCTATACTGATCAAAAATGTGTAAATCAAAAAAATAAAGATGGCTTTTTTCATAGGATGCAATTCTTAAATAAAGATAGTAAAATAATTAGGCATAAAATTTCAGAATATCTAGCTTTTCAATAAATTTGATTTATGCATAAATTAAAATCCTTAGCCCTAATATGTTTATTTTTCCCTTTTCTTCTATTTTCACAAGAGGCTGTAAAAGATTCAGTTGAAGGCGTAAAACCGGTCAAGAAGGTTAAGAAAATTATAATCCCAACGATTACCTATAACAATAGTTTTAAAGCAGTATTTGGATTTATGGCCACAGGTTTTTATAAACTAAAGGCAAATGATACTATCTCACCGGTATCGAGCTCGACTTTGATTGGGAATTATTCAACAAATGACACCTGGTATGTAGTTCAGGCTAACAAGTTCTATATCAAAGAAGATAAATTTAGATCAAAATTAGTAGGAGGCTTTGGATCTGTTAATTTTCAAACATTTATAGATTGGAGTGATATCATCGGCGGGCTTCCTCCTGGGATTATTCCGGTGCCTCCACCGGGTGATGGTGTTTTTGTTGATTATAATACAAAATTTCAATTTGTTTATTTGGATTTCTTAGCACGTGTTTATAAAAAACTATACCTCGGTGCTAATCTTGTATATTCACATGCTTTAACAGAGTTTGACGCTATTGGAGATCCTAGTGAAGAAGTAAATCTATTTGGTTTTGGATTTGCTTCAGAGTATGATACTAGAAACAACCAGTTTATGCCATTGAACGGGTTTAATGGGAAATTTAATACCCTATCCTTTTTAGAAAGTCTGGGCAGTAGTTCAAATTACACCAATATTAATATTGAATATAATAAGTATTTTCCACAAGGTGAGCGGAATACCATTTTGTTAAGAGCCTATGGGCAAGCAGCTGTTGGAGATGTTCCTTTTGCAGGTCAAAATGTGGTAGGCAGGGATGATTTAAGAGGTTATTCGAACGGAAAGTATAGAGCAAACCAGGTATATAATATACAGTCTGAATATAGACATTGGTTTGCGAAAAAATGGGGTTATGTGGCCTTTGGTGGTGTTGCCACTGCTATTAATGATGCAAGTGAACTGTCATTTGACAATCTTTTACCTGCGGTTGGCGGAGGTATAAGATTTCTGGCAATTCCAAGCTCTAATATTAGCATTGGAATGGATGTGGCCGTTGGAAAAGACGATTGGGGCTTGTATTTTAGAATTGGAGAGGCCTTTACACGGTAATTTATTTCAATAAAAATTCTTTTAATTCGTCATAGGTACTGATAGAGGTGGATTCTTTTTCCTTATGCATGATGCCTTTAATTTGTTCAGGAAAAGGAATACTTTTTTTAATCACAGGCTCAACTACATCTAGAAATTTTACAGGATGTGCCGTTTCAAGAAAAATACCTTGAGCTTTGCCGTTCTCACTTAAATATTCTTTTAACCCCAGATAACCAACAGCTCCATGGGGATCCATGATGTATTTAGACGCTGAATAAACTTCTTTCATCGCTTCTCTGGTCTGATAATCTGAAAATGAAAACGAAGAAAGATTTTTTTGAATCCGGTTAAAACTATCTTTGAATATTTCACGGATACGTATAAAATTACTTGGATCTCCTACATCCATGGCATTAGAAATCGTGGCCACAGACTTTAAAGGTTCGTATTTTCCATTAGTCATAAAATTCGGAACGACCCTATTGGCATTTGTAGACGCAATGAAATGATTTACTGGTAAACCCAATTGTTGGGCCATAAAGCCGGCACAGATATTTCCGAAGTTTCCACTCGGTATAGAGAAAATCAATTTTTTAGATTTATCCTTCAATTGTTTAAAAGCAAAAGCGAAATAAAACATTTGAGGTAACCACCTGGCTACATTGATTGAGTTCGCTGAAGTTAACTGCATTGAATCAGTAATTTCAGTATCTAAAAAAGCAGTTTTGACCATAGCTTGGCAGTCGTCAAAAGTACCATCTACTTCAAGTGCCTTTATATTCTGACCTAAAGTGGTGAGTTGCTTTTCTTGAACTTCACTTACTTTACCGCTAGGATAAAGAATCACAACATTAACTCCTTTAATACCAAGAAAGCCACTTGCCACCGCACCTCCCGTATCTCCAGAGGTCGCAACTAAGACAGTAACTTCAGTGGTTTGTTTTTTATTGAAGTACGAAAGACAGCGGGCCATAAACCGACCACCAACATCTTTGAATGCCATGGTTGGGCCATGAAAAAGTTCGAGAGAGTAAACATCTTTTTCTATTGGAACTAGAGGGAAATCAAAATTTAAAGTATCCTCAATAATTAATTTAAGATCAGCTTCAGGTATATCTTCACCAACAAATTGTTTGATCATTTCATAGGCCAATTCATGATTAGAATAATCATCAATCTGATGAAAAATTTTCTTATCAATTTTACCTATCTTATCAGGAAAGTACAGCCCCTTGTCAGGTGCAATTCCTTTGATTACTGCTTCTTTAAAACTTACCTTGGGTGAGTTATGATTTAAACTATAGAATTGCATTATTTCTTATTTAATATTTTTACTCCAATATCATTGATCTTAGTAGTATACACATGATAAGGAATTTTGGTATTTTTATAAATATTACTTATTGCTAAATTCACATTATCAGCTATTTGATTATTCTTACTGAAAGTAAAAATTGAAGGCCCTGAGCCAGATATTCCACCGCCAAGAGCTCCAGCTTTAATCGATTCTTCAATCACTTTATCGAACTTTGGAATAAGTTTAGAGCGATGTGGTTCAACAATATAATCTTTTAAAGAATCAGCAAAAAGGTCATGATCATTCTCATGCAATGCATGCACTAAAGCGCCGACATTTGCCCATTGTTTTACAGCATTTTTTAAACTCACATGATCAGGAAGAATATCCCTTGAAAGGGAGGTTTTGATTTCAATTTGTGGATGAATTATAGTGGCAAATAACCCATCAATTGATGGGAGCTCAACTATTTTAATGGGATCAGTTGATTTTACCAGTGTGAATCCTCCTAATAGGGCAGGAGCCACATTATCAGCAATAGGGGCACCACAAGCTACTCTTTCTCCTTCAGCTGCAAAAGGAACCAATTCATGATTGGAAAAGGGTTTTCCCAAAAGTTCGTTAGTCGCAAAAACTGCTCCGGCTGCACTGGCCGCGCTACTTCCTATACCACTTCCAGGCTTTATTCTTTTGTCAATTTCTATATCGAATCCAAAATCCGGTTCATATTCAAGGGCGTCCAATAAGGCCATAATGGCAACTCCGGCTACATTTTTTTCAGGCTCCATGGGAAGTTCCTCTCCATGTATTTTACTGATAAGGATACCTTTATTAGCCGTTTTTTTAACGATCATTACATCACCAATTGCATCAAGACAGCAACCCATTACATCAAACCCACAGGATATATTGGCGATGGTTGCTGGGGCAAAAATTTCTATTTCTTGTAAGTCCATTCGTTATTTTTATTTATTGCCAGTCCTTATGATGTCGCCAAAGATCCCTGAGGCTGTAACCTCTGCACCAGCACCAGCGCCCTTAATAATTAAAGGTTGGTCTTTATAGCGGTTCGTATAAAAGAGAACGATATTATCTTTTCCGTCAAGGTTATAGAATGGATGGTCTTTGGCAATATGCTGTAATCCAACTTTTGCCTCACCGTCTTTAAAAGAAGCCACATATTTCAATCTGCAATCTTCAACCTCAGCCTTTTTTCTGAGCTCATCAAAATGATTAGAAGCGATTTTTAATGTGTCCATAAATTCTGGCACTGATTTGGCGTCTAAAGATACTTGCGGAAGGAAGGATTCATTTTTAATATCTTCTAGCTCGCAAGGTTTTCCGCTCTCTCTCATTAATATGAGAATTTTTCTCATTACATCAACACCGCTTAGATCAATTCGAGGATCGGGTTCAGTATAACCTTCAACTCCAGCTTGCTCAACTATATCATAAAAAGAATGCTCAGCATCAAAATTATTAAAGATGAAATTTAGACTACCGGACAAAACAGCTTGGATTTCTGTGATCTCATCGCCGGATGAAATTAAATTGTTCAAGGTGTCAATAATCGGAAGCCCCGCACCAACATTAGTTTCAAACAAAAATGGTGCATTGTATTTTCTTGATAAATATTTTAAATTTTTGTAATTATCTAAGCTCGAGGAACAGGCTATTTTATTGCATGCTACTACCGCGATACTATGTTCAAGGCATGAAGCATACATATCGGGAACTTTATTATTAGCCGTATTGTCAACAAAAACGCTATTCCTTAAATTCAGATCCTTCATTATTTTTAAAAAAGAGACCATGTCTGAAGTAAGTCCATTTTCCTCCAACTCATTTTGCCAGTGATCGAGTTTAATTCCGTTTTGATCAAAAAGCATCTTTCTTGAATTGGCTACAGCAACTACTCTTAAATTTAAATGCTGATTCTCCAGCAGGTAGCTAAATTGTGACCTTATTTGCTCAATTAATTTACTACCGACATTTCCTATACCGACAACAAACAAATTGATTTGTTTGATTTGATCCTCAAAAAATACAGCATGTAACGAGTTAAGTGCTTTTCTTACATCTTTTTCATTGATGACTGCAGAAATGTTTTTTTCTGTTGAACCTTGGGCAATTGCTCTGATATTGACATTATTATTCCCTAGTTCAGAAAACATTTTACCACTGATTCCTTGATGAGACTTCATATGATCTCCTACAAGAGCAATAATGGCTAGGCTATCTTCTACAATTAATGGATTGACTTTATGTTGGAGTATTTCGAATTCAAATGCTGTATCAACGGCCTCTTTAGCTGTATCACTTTCACTTGAATCTATCGCAATACAAATAGAGTGTTCACTTGAAGCCTGAGTAATAAACTTGACGTTGATATTGTTCTGGGCCAAAGCCCCAAATAATCGTTTAGAAATACCTGGTACACCAACCATTCCATTGCCCTCTAATGTTAATAGGGCTATATCTCCAATATGACTTATTCCTTTAATAATAGAACCGCCAACTAAAGACTTTTCTGTGATCAGAGTCCCTTTGTCTTGAGCTGATAAGGTGTTTTTAATCAATATAGGAATATTCTTATCTAAAACAGGTTGTATAGTAGGGGGGTAAAGTACTTTTGCACCAAAATGAGAAAGTTCCATGGCCTCCTGATAAGAAATTTCATCAATCGGATAAGCCTGCCTTACAAGTTGTGGATTTGCGGTAAACATACCACTCACATCAGTCCAAATCTCTAATAACTCTGCTGAGACAGCATTAGCCACTAGGGCTGCGGTAAAATCAGAACCACCCCGACCAAGTGTTGTAATCTCACCTTTGTTATTAGAAGCGATAAATCCAGGTAATATGTGAACATTCGATTCACTTTTTTTGAATGTATCACTTATGTTTTTATAAGTCGTAGAAAGATCAACTTGAGCATTCAAAAAGTCATCGTTGGTCTTGATAAGTTTGCTGCTAATCAACAGTTTTGCATCAATATTTTCCTGAATCATTGTCTGATGAATAATAAAGGAAGATAGTAACTCACCCAAACTAACAATTCTAGCTGAAGTTTTTTCTGAGAGATCATTTAAAAGTGCAACACCATTTAGCACATCTTTTAATTGATTCAATTTTTTAGCTACTTCAGCCTTGCATACCGTTTGATTGTCATGGTTTAACAAACCTTCAATCGTTTCAAAATGTCTGTGTTCAATTTCATCGACAACTTCTAAATACTTAAGGTTATTAGCCAAGGCTTGGCTTGAAGCTTTGATCAAAAGATTAGTAATTCCTCCTAAAGCAGAAACAACTACTGCAGATTTTGCATTCTTGCTTTGAACGATTTGAATTACTTTTTTAATGTTTTCAGCAGAGCCAACTGATGTTCCGCCAAATTTTGATACTACCATTGTATTGATTTTAAAAACTAAACTGTAATTTAAATTTTTTAGATCTTTTATTTCTTTCCGAAAATATGATCCTTGTAGACGTAGTGATATATAAAATAACCCCTATAGGGTAATAATAGTGAACGTAGCTGTTGTTGTTGAGTCACAGCGTTTAGAAGTATATATGTTAACTATTTTTTGCATGATGAGGCAAATATATACTACTTTTTTTAATTGTTAAAGAATATTATATTTTTTTTAATAAAACCTTGTTGTCGAATATTTTACTTGATAAATATATATTAAACGAGAATATTGTTTGTCAATGCGGTAATGGTATGCAGTAAGTTATTTTGGAATTTGAGGAGAATAGTTCAGTTTGGGCGCCGTTATTTTATGCCTTTTGAATTTATCAACCAACAATTCTTATCTTTAGTCAAAATTTAAATACTTAACTATGTCAAATCTTATTTCTGCAGTAACCGGAACCGTCAAAAATTGGTGGGTCTTTTTAATCATGGGTGTTTTATTACTCATAAGCGCTTATTGGATGTTCACAACACCAGTTGAAAGTTTTATAGGCCTGGCGAATCTTTTCAGTGCACTGATTTTTGTAAGTGGTCTTTTCAGTGTGTTCTTTGCATTAACTAATAAAGAGGATATTGATAATTTTGGCCTTTATTTAGCGGGAGGTATATTCGATGTAATCATTGGATTTATACTTCTAAAATATCCAGGATTAACCATAGTTCTTTTTTCAATGTTTATTGGTTTTTGGCTCCTTTTCAGAGGTTTTAACATGATCTCTGTGTCATTTAAAATAAAGAGTGCTGGAGATGACAATTGGGGATGGATTCTGATTTTTGGAATTTTAATCGTGATCTTTGCTATGATGTCAATTATCAATCCTTTAATTGGCGCGAGTTATTTGGTATACACGCTGGCCTTTACACTTTTGCTTTTTGGATTTGCAAATATTGCCTTGTCACTAAGACTGAGGAGTATTAAATCAAATGTGAAAGAATTAAAAGATGAATTAGGTTAAATTCAATAATGGTAAATAAAAAAGGTGGCCTTAGCCACCTTTTTTTAGTATTTATTTAGACTCCTTAGTCTTTTCTATTTTAATTGTAAGCTCGTTTTTATCTTTGTCGAGATCTAAATAGATAGTATCATTTTCATTCAAATTGGCATTGACGATCTCCTCAGCCAGAGCATCTTCAATATATTTTTGAATCGCCCTTTTTAATGGTCTTGCACCGTATTGCCTGTCAAAACCTTTATCAACGATAAAATCTTTCGCATCATCACTTAACTTCAGTAGATAGCCAAGATCAGAGATTCTTGATAATAATTTTTCCAATTCAATATCAATAATAGCATGAATGTCTTTCCTTTCCAACGCATTGAATACAATAACATCATCAATTCTATTAAGAAATTCTGGGGCAAAACTTTTCTTTAAAGCATTTTCAATGACACTTTTAGCATTTGCATCTGCTTGATCATTTTTAGAAGACGTTCCAAAACCAACACCTTGTCCAAAATCTTTTAATTGTCTGGAGCCAATATTGGAGGTCATGATAATAATGGTATGCCTGAAATCAATTTTTCTCCCAAGACTATCCGTAATATATCCATCATCTAAAATTTGAAGCAACATATTAAAAACATCCGGATGTGCTTTTTCAATTTCATCTAACAATACAACAGCGTATGGCTTGCGTCTGATTTTTTCAGTCAATTGCCCGCCTTCTTCATAGCCCACGTATCCTGGAGGTGCGCCTATCAATCTTGAAATAGCGAATTTCTCCATATATTCACTCATGTCAATTCTTACCAAAGCATCTGGAGAATCAAATAATTGGGTCGCCAATACTTTTGCTAATTGTGTTTTTCCAACACCCGTTTGACCTAAGAAAATAAACGAACCAATAGGTTTGTTAGGGTCCTTAAGACCTACGCGGTTTCTTTGAATTGCTTTAACAACTTTGGAAACAGCTTCGTCTTGACCGATGATTTTTCCTTTAATTAGATTTGGAAGATCTTTGAGTCTTTTACTTTCAGCTTCTGCAATTCTATTCACTGGGATGCCAGTCATCATACTCACGACCTCAGCCACATTGTCTTCAGTAACTGTTTCTTTATTTAGCTTTGAATGCTCCTCCCAATCAGCCTGAGCCGTTTCTAATTCTTTTTCTGTACGTTTTTCATCATCACGCAATTTTGCAGCTTCCTCATATTTCTGACTCTTAACCA
>CAYMKR010000087.1:0-8572 GCA_964390865.1 uncultured Flavobacteriaceae bacterium
AATGAAATAATTGTATTCTTAAATTCTGGATATTTTTTTATTAAATTCTCAATAATCATGAAGATAACAGCTAACAATCCAAATAGAAAATCCTGGTTAAATGTAGACAAGGATTCCGATTTTCCTATTCAAAATATTCCTTTCGGTGTTTTTTTAACAAAGGACGATATTACAACCATAGGTTCTAGAATTGGAAACTATGCCATTGACCTTGCAGCCTTGCAGCAATTGGGTTATTTCGAAGGAATTCCTCTTACAGATGATATTTTCATGCAAGACTCCTTGAATGATTTTATCGCAGATGGACTAACTACATGGCGCTTAGTAAGGAATAGGATCGCCCACATCTTTGATCTTGAAAATAAAAAATTACAGCATAACAAAGCACATAAGAAAGTTGTTATTTTTAATATAGATGAAATAGAAATGCTTCTCCCGGTTGAAATTGGTGATTATACTGATTTCTATTCTAGTAAGGATCATGCCACGAATGTGGGTACTATGTTTCGGGATCCTGAAAATGCCCTACTCCCGAATTGGGTGCATATTCCGGTAGGTTATCACGGAAGAGCGTCTTCAATAGTAGTTTCAGGAACCAAAGTTCGCAGACCTTTGGGGCAGACCATGCCACAGGGTGCTTCAACACCTGTTTTTGGTCCCTCTAAATTGTTAGATTTTGAAGTAGAAATGGGCTTTATTACTACTGATGCAAATAAACTCGGCAAAGCCATTGAAGTTGATGAGGCTAGAAATCATATTTTTGGAATGGTACTGCTTAATGATTGGAGCGCCAGAGATATACAAAAATGGGAATATGTTCCATTAGGCCCTTTTCTTGCCAAAAATTTTGCTTCAACAATATCACCCTGGATAGTAACACTAGATGCCTTAGAACCTTTCAAGGTGGATGGACCGATTCAAGACCCAAAACCGCTTCCCTATTTAGTTGAAGAGGGTCAAACCAGTTATGATATCAATATTAAAACTTCGATTAAACCTAAAAAGCAAGAAGAGACCCAAATAAGCAAAACAAACTTCAAAAATTTGTACTGGAGTATTGCCCAACAATTAGCGCATCAAACCGTCAATGGCTGTAACGTTAGAGCTGGTGATTTATATGGTAGTGGCACTATTTCAGGAAAAGAAAAAACGAGTTATGGCTCTATGCTTGAATTGACATGGAAAGGTACTGAACCGCTTATCATGTCTGATGGTTCTGAGAGAAAATTCATTCATGACGGTGACACTGTAATTATGAGAGCTTATTGTAAACACAAAGGACTGAGAATAGGTTTTGGAGAATGCACAGGTAAGATCAAAAAAGCCAGAAATTTTGACAAAGACTGAGCCTAAATCTTCTATAAATCAGGAATTATATTAAGTAAAGCATGGTGAGAATCATGAGCGACAACCTTAGCATCTTTAATTACTATAAGTTGAGGCGATTCATGCGGTATCTTTAATTCTTCTGCCAACCAATTAGATAATTCACGGTGACCTTGTATATGCAGATAAAAATAAGATTCATCCCTTTCATTTATTTGCTTTTCAAAACGTGTCAGAACCATTGAACTGATTCCGCATCGACTGCTATGCTTAAATATGAAGACTGGTTTTTCGTGTGATAAATCCAGAATTTCCTCCCATTGCTCTTTTTGTTCTAAACCAATTCTAATCGACTGGCCATTAGGCTTATTATCTTTTCCTGACTTAAAAAATTCAAACATGTTTTTAAACGTTTTTAGTTAATTCAATTAGGGTGATTTCTGGCCAAATTCCAACCCTTCCCGGAAAGCCCAAAAACCCAAATCCTCTGTTGACATATAAAAGTTGCTTCTTTTTCTTATAAAGACCTGCCCATTGAGGGTATATATACTTAATAGGACTCCACTTAAACCCAGGAATATCAACCCCAAATTGCATTCCATGTGTATGACCCGACAAAGTCAAATCAATATGAACGGGATGATCAATTACTTTTTTATCCCAATGTGTAGGATCGTGGCTCATCAATATTTTAAACTGTTCGGATTCTTTCCCCTCCAATGCTAAATCAAGATCACCTCTTTGCGGAAAGGGAGGGTTACCCCAATTTTCAACACCATAGATTCCTATAGAATCATCTCCTTTACTTATTATCGCATTCTTATTATTAAGCAACTTAAAACCCATTTCTTTCTGAAACTTATAAAGCAAGTTCATGTTCTCGTTTTTAGCTTCAGAAGATTCCCATTGTTTATAATCGCCATAGTCGTGATTACCTAAAACGGAATATACACCATGCGATGCATGCAGGTCTTTAAAATTTTCGATATAAGGTAAGATTTCTCGAGAATCATTATTCACTAAATCACCAGTAAATAGTATAACATCAGCCTCCTGTTTATTAACTAGTGCTATCCCGTCATTGATGGCCTCTATATTATCAAAACTACCCGAATGAATATCTGAGATTTGAACAATTTTAAATCCTTCAAAAGCCTTGGGTAAATTATCAAAAGATAACTTCACTTTATTAACCCTAAAATTATATTTTCCCTTTGTGATACCATATAACATAGAAGCAAACGGGATACCAGCAACGATCAATCCAGCACTCCTGACAAACCCTCTTCTACCCGGCCTGCTTACTTTTTCTTTATCTGAATTGAACAAGCTAACAATGGTCGTCAACATCACTGAAAGCAGCCTGTATACATCCTCAAATAAAAAAAACACGATCAATAGTATCTTAAAAACCATAAAAGAGAAGAAGTATCCAATAAATAGATTAGGAACCAATGAAACATTTAAGGGCTTTGAAGTAAAATAAAAGTATAAATAATAAAAACCAACATAAGCTATAACTACAGAACCTAGATAGGCCATATTTAAATACAATCTGTATTTACTTTCACGAATACTTTTCCGCAGGGCCCAATAGACATAAATATCCATGGCTATGAAAACGATAAGTGTCCATATAATACTAATTGAAATATTTCTTGTCGACATCTATACTTTTCTTCTCTTTTTCTCTGTTCTAATCAGATCCAATTCTCTATTTGTTTGTCCGGCTACAGATGTATTCTCTTCTGCCCTTCTAATTAAATAAGGCATCACATCTTTGACAGGGCCAAAAGGAAGGTACTTTGCTACGTTAAAACCTTGATTCGCCAAATTATAAGAAATATTATCACTCATTCCATACAATTGTCCAAACCACAATCGATTATCAGATTTATTATAACTGGAGTTTTCTATAAGATCCATGAATAGATATGAACTGTCTTCGTTATGGGTCCCACAGAAAATAGCCATATCATTCAAATTATCAAACATATAGTTAAGAACAATATTAAAATTCTTATCAGTTTCAATCTTTGAAGCACAAATTGGGTCTACATAGTTTTTTTCTTCAGCTCGCTCCCTTTCCTTTTCCATATAAGCTCCTCTTACAAGCTTCATACCAATTTTAAACCCTTTTTCTTTGGCCCTTTGATGAAGGCCTTTCAAATATTCAAGTCTATCGTGCCTATATAACTGTAAAGTGCTAAATATGATAACTTTGTCTTTATTATACTTCTCCATCAATGATTCCATTAAATCGTCCGCAGCATCCTGCATCCAACTCTCCTCTGCATCCACAAGTAAACATTCATTCTTATCATAACACGCCTTTCCTACTTTCTCAAATCTTTCAACAACTCTTGACCATTCGAGCTTCTCGTTTTCATTGAGTTCAATTTTCTCAGTAATCTTTCTGTACAGATCGAATCTGCCAAAACCACTAGGTTTGAAAACTGCAAAAGGCATGGCATCTTTTTCATTGACAAAATTGATTAAAAAAAGTGTTTTTTCTAATACAAGGTCAAATTGAGCCTCTTCTTCCTTTCCTTCAACAGAATAGTCTAGAACCGAATGCACTTTCTTTGCGTACATCCTTTCAATAATTGGCATGCAATCAAGTTCATTAACGCCTCCACAGAAATGGTCAAAAACTGTTGACCTGATCAATCCTTCTACAGGAAGTGAAGATTTTAAGGCAAACTTCGTCACGGCAGTCCCAATCTTCACCAACGGTTCGCTTTTAATTAATCTAAACAAAAAATAAGCTCTTTCAAGTTCAGAATCAGATTTTAAACTAAAAGCCACTTCTGTATTATTAAAAAGTTTCTCCATGCTAATTTGTTTTTTGTAAAGATACCTAGAGTGATTTATTTTTTTCAAATATTTCACCGTTATTTGCAGGATAAAATTCATTTTTATGAAGTCAATCTTATCTACGAATTATTACGTGCATTTTGAACAAAATGCCTATACTAATTTGGGTCAATATCTCAAGGTGAATTTTCATTCTAAAATATTCCTTCTCGTAGATACAAATACCAAAACTCATTGTCTTCCTTTATTTCTTGAAAAATCTAATTTAACATCAAAAGTGGAAATTATTGAGATTCCTGCTGGAGAGATCCATAAAAACATAGATACTTGTAACCTACTGTGGAATAAACTTTCTGACCTAGGTGCTGACCGTAAATCTTTAATGATTAATTTAGGAGGTGGCGTGATTACTGATATGGGTGGCTTTGTAGCTTCGACCTTTAAGAGAGGTGTCAAATTTATCAATATTCCAACAACACTATTGAGCATGGTAGATGCATCAGTTGGTGGAAAAACAGGTGTCGACTTAGGCGCACTAAAAAATCAAATTGGGCTTTTTAGCAACCCGGAAATGGTGCTAATTGATATGGGGTTTTTAAACACGGTATCACAACGAGAAATGAGATCTGGTTTGGCGGAAATTATTAAATACGGATTCACTTTTGACAAAGAACTTTGGCAGACCATTAAAGGTTTCAATGACCTTGACATGAAGGTCATCAAACAATTAGTTTACAGATCTGTTGAAATAAAAAACGATGTTGTACTTCAGGATCTTTTAGAAAATAGTCTGAGGAAGTCGCTAAATTTCGGGCATACAATTGGTCATGCCATTGAGTCCTATTTTCTGGAGTCTCCCGAAAAGAAAAGTTTGACACATGGAGAAGCAATAGCTGTTGGGATGGTAATCGAATTATATTACTCTTCTAGAAAATTTGATTTTCCAATGCTCTACACCGATGAACTAAAGCTATTTGTAAATGATTTTTACGGGAAAGTCCCTATTGAAGATCAAGACATACCAAAGATTATTGATCTAATGAAATATGACAAAAAGAATGTTAGCGGCAAGGTGAATTTTGTCCTGCTTGACACTTTGGAACATTGTAAATTAGATGTGCAATTGAGCGCTGATATGATAAGAGATGGCGTAGATTTCTATATGAAAAATTAAAAATAATTTTTCCTTTTAAAAACCATTTTTTATGACCCTTTCATACATGCTAACATATTTAGGCAATATTGTTTCAATTGAAAATTGATGGGCACTTTCAAAAGCTTGCTTTTTAAATTTATCAAGACGATCTTCGTCACTCAAAAGATATATTGCGTTTTTTGCCATATCATCAACATCTCCTACATCACTCAGAAACCCGGTTACTCCATGATAGTTAACCTCTGACAAACCGCCAGTATTACTTGAAATTACAGGAGTATGTGCTGCCATTGCCTCCAGAGCGGCTAAACCGAAACTTTCAGTTTCAGAGGGTAAGAGGAATAAATCCGTCAAACATAAAATTTTTCTTATTTCATCGCTTTTACCCAGAAACAAAACTTTATCCTTTACCCCTAATTCTTTGGCTAATAAGTCAGCCTTTTCTTTATCTGGTCCGTCACCAACCAAAATTAGTTTGGAGGGTATTTCTTTTTGAACCTTATGAAAAATACGAATAACATCAAGAACTCTTTTCACGGGTCTTAAGTTACTCACATGCGCTAAAATTTTCTCATCAGAATCAGCCAAAGTATCCCTCATGCATTCCTCATCACTCCATGAAGCTTGTTTTTCAAAATCTATAAAATTATAAATTACTTCAATATTTTTTTTGATATTGAACAAACGCAGGGTATCCGACTTTAAGCTGTTAGAAACCGTTGTTACTGCATCTGAATGATTAATACTGAACTCAACTGCAGGCTTATACACAGGATGGCTTCCAACCAATGTTATATCAGTTCCGTGTAAAGTTGTAACAATTGGAATATCAATGCCAACGTCTTTCAGCATTTGTTTAGCCATATAAGCCGCATAAGCATGAGGAATTGCATAATGAACGTGTAACACATCCAAATCATACTTCTCGACAGACTCAACTAATTTACTTGAGAGTGCCAAATTATAAGGTTGGTAATGAAATAGTGGATAGTTTTCAACAAACACTTCATGAAAATGAAGATTGTGACTTAGAAAATTGAGCTTCACAGGTTGATGAGAAGTTATAAAATGCACCTGATGCCCCTTTTGAGCTAAGGCAATTCCCAACTCTGTTGCCACTACTCCACTTCCGCCGTAAGTGGGATAACATACTATTCCTATATTCATACAAAACTTTTTATGCTTTTAACAGACGTAAGAATAAAAAATACTTACTCCTAGAGCTATTTTCTGGTTTCAATTCTATCTGATTAACTAGCGTATTCACATTTAAAATCGCCCATATGGATTGCAAGAATAATTGTAAATTCGTATTTGTAAAAATATGCTTTTAAATGGAGTTTGACTATTTTTTATCATTGATTTCTAAGATCGAAGACACACAATTAGGAGGCTTCGCGTCACATGCAAAAATGATTCCTAAAGAACGAAAACTTTTAAAAAAAATAGAATTGGAATCTGCCAACCCCAGAAAAGCTGCTGTGCTCGCGTTATTTTATCCTGACCAAAGCAATCTAACATGCTTTTTACTCATACTGAGGGCCTCATATGATGGAACCCATTCTTCTCAAATATCTTTCCCAGGGGGAAAGTATGAACTTTCAGATGGTCATCTTGAAACGACAGCTCTTAGAGAAACTTCCGAAGAAGTAGGAATTAATATAAATGAAATAAGTATCGGAAGACAACTTACTGACACCTATATTCCACCTAGTAATTTTCTGGTTCGCCCATTTATTGGTTTTACCGAAACAAGACCTTCTTTTGAAATAAATCATGAGGTTGAAGATCTTATTGAAGTAAAGCTGACCGATTTACTTGATGAGGGTTCTGTAACTACAAAGAATTTATCGACTAGTTATATGAAAAATATTGATGTCCCTTGCTTTAACTTAAACAAAAAAGTGGTTTGGGGAGCAACTGCTATGATGTTGAGTGAAATTAAAGACCTAATCAAAGCTAATCTTCATTAATTTTTTTAAGTTTGTTGCGCAAATAGTTAAGAATGGCATTATTTAAGAAGGATGTATTTGGAAATAGTCTTTTTCTAAAAAAAACATTGATTCGTGTTATGGGCTTGTTTTCCCACCGTAGATACAGGGGGTTCAATAAGTTGCATATCGAAGGCTCGGAAATTATTCGGGACCTGCCGGATAATAATGTCCTTTTTGTAGCTAATCACCAAACGTATTTTGCAGATGTGGCAGCTATGCTACACGTGTTTAATGCAGCTTTAAGTGGAAGAGTTGATACGATCAAGGACGTTGGTTATTTATGGCAGCCCAAATTAAATATTTATTTTGTTGCAGCAAAAGAAACCATGCGATCCGGGTTGTTACCAAAAATAATGGCCTATGGAGGATCTATTTCTATTGAAAGGACCTGGAGAGAAAAAGGTAAGGATATTAATAAAAAAGTTAAATTATCTGACGTTTCAAATATAACTACGGCTCTAAAAGATGGTTGGGTGATTACATTCCCACAAGGAACAACAACACCATTTAAGCCGATTAGAAGAGGAACTGCACATATTATTAGACAAAACAAACCCATTGTAATCCCAATCGTAATTGATGGTTTCAGACGATCGTTTGATAAAAAAGGCCTAATGATAAAGAAGAGAGGAATACTTCAATCAATGGTCATCAAAAAACCAATGGATATTGATTATGAAAATGATTCAGTTGAGAAAATCGTAGAAAAATTGCAATATGCTATTGAGCAACACCCTTCTTTTTTAAAGGTCAATAAGGTAGACGATTATCACAAAAGTGAAAAAGAACTCAATAAAAAGAGAGAGTTCTGGGACATGTATTAGAAAAAACATCCACTTTGAGGTGGATGTTTTTTTTACTTAAATCAATGAGCCAACCAAGCTTTAAGCATCCAAACAGTCTTTTCTTGTTCAGACACAAAATCACTCATCATTGAATTGGTTCCTTCATCATCTGCAGCATCAGATTGATTCAATATTCCTCTTTCGATTTCTATCAAAGTAGTTAATGCTGTAACAATAAGTTGTACTGATTCGGTATCATTACTTATATTCTTTCCTATAGGAACTTCTGCTAAGCTCGAATAATCTTCAAATGTATGAAGTGGCGTTCCTTCAAGCGTTAAGATACGCTCGGCAACCATATCAATTTTCTCTTGTGAATCTGTATATAACTCTTCAAACTTAACATGCAATTCAAAAAACGATTTACCTTTAATATTCCAATGTAATCCTCTTAAATTCTGGTAGTATACTTGAAAATTAGCCAATAATTCATT
>CAYMKR010000088.1:0-8566 GCA_964390865.1 uncultured Flavobacteriaceae bacterium
CCAATACTTTTGGTTTAACTGGCTTGGTGATATAATCATCTGCACCAGCTTCAAATCCTGCTACTTGAGAATAATCTTCTCCTCTAGCCGTAAAAAAGGTAATAAGAACGTTTTCAAGCCCTTCAATTTTTCGAATTTTTTCACAGGCTTCTATCCCATCCATTTCAGGCATCATGATGTCAAGTAATATAAGATGTGGTTGAATCACTTTAGCGTTTGCAACTGCCTCATTTCCGTTTGTAGCTTTAAATACTTGGTAACCTTCTTTTTTTAAGTGGAAGCCAACTATTTCAAGAATATCCGGTTCATCATCAACCAAAAGAATCTTTATTGATCCATTATCCATAGGATTGTCGTTTAAGATATTATGCTGCAAAAATAGACATTTTTAAACGCGATTACGCTTGTTAACAATAACTTAATATAGTAACACATTCGACACTTTTATTTGACTGACTATTAAATCGGACTTAACATTTGTATAACATTTGATTCTGATTTTTGCTCTGTAAAATTTAAATCAATTAAAACTAAAAAATTAAAAATGAAAAAATTTATTCTATCTAGTTTGATCTTAGCCAGTCTAATCTTGTCAATTACAAGTTGTGAAGATGAAACCAATGCAGGCGGAGTGTCTTGCTTCAATGGTATCATAGATGGTGACGAAACGGGAGTTGATTGTGGTGGCTCTTGTGTCCCATGCGCAACTTGCGATGACGGAATTAAAAACGGTGATGAAACAGGTATAGATTGTGGAGGTTCAGCTTGTGAACCTTGTACAGGTGTAATTACGATTTCAGGACAAATTTTAACGGATGAGACCTGGATCGCAAACAATGTTTACGTTTTAGCAGGAAAGGTAGTTGTAGAAGATGGAATAACACTAACAATAGAACCTGGTACCATTGTAAAAGGACAAAAAGGAACTGGTTCATTGGCCTCTGCATTAATTATCGCTCGTGGAGGTAAAATAATGGCAGAAGGAACTTCTGAAAAGCCAATTATTTTCACTTCTATTGATGATAATATATTAGTTGGTCAGCAAGCGGGAACAAACTTGAATGAGGATAACAATGGTCTTTGGGGGGGAGTATTAATACTCGGATATGCCAAAGGTTCTTTCAAAGGCGATGTATCTGAAGTGCAAATAGAAGGAATTCCAGCCGGAGATACTTTTGGTTTATATGGTGGTGATGATGACGACGATAATTCAGGGGTTTTTAAATATGTATCAATACGTCACGGTGGAGCTTTGATAGGAGAAGGAAATGAGATAAATGGTCTAACCTTAGGAGCAGTAGGAAGAGGAACGGTAATTGAAAATGTAGAAGTTCTTGCAAATTTTGATGATGGTTTTGAATTCTTTGGAGGAACAGTAAATGCGTCAAACCTTTTGGTTTGGGCTCAAGGTGATGATGCTTTGGATATCGATCAGGCATATGCTGGAACAATTGATAACTCTTTGGTGATATTAGGTGAAACATCTGATCATGCTTTTGAAGTTGATGGTCCTGAAGGAGCCTATCAAGCTGAATTTTCTATTAACAACACTACTATAAAAGGAAATGCCGAAACACCAGGAGGTGAATACGCAGATTATAGAAGTAAAGCTTTAGGTGCAACGAATAACATTTACGCTTATGGATTCAAGGAATCATCAGATGTAGAATTAGATAACAATGGTGTTTCTCAGAACTTTTTAGACGGAAAATTAACTTTTTCAGGTTGGGAAGTAGCAGGATTTGACAACAGTATTTTCGTTGAAAAATTAGCGAAAGATGCTGATGGAAACGAAACTGAAAACAAAATTATATTAAACCCTGACTTTACTGAAAGAGCCGCAGCATGGACAACGAAGGTTGTTGAAGGAAGTCAAACTACTGGTGCAGATGTATCAGTTTTCAACTGGACCTATGCTAAGGCAAAGGGCGCTTTTTAATTAAAATCGAAACGAACAAACAAAACACTTCAATTGCTCATCTTTTATTAGATGGGCAATTGTTTTACAAATTGATAAGAAAGATAGTAATGAAGAAACAATTTTTATACCTGATTATTTTTGCTTTATTCAGTAATTTAAGCTTTGCTCAAACCGGTGAATTGGCAGGAAAAGTAATGGATAAGGAGTACAATGATATACTTCCATTTGCCAATGTAATTATCAAAGAAACCGGAACAGGAACGACTACAGATTTTGAAGGAAATTATAGTTTAAAATTGGAAGAAGGAGTTTATACGGTTGTATTTTCTTTTATTGGATATGAAACGATTGAGATTTCGGAGGTTACTATTGTTAACGGAGAATCTGTAATTGTTAATTCAAGTATCGGACCTCTTTCGAATGAATTACAAGAAGTAATTGTAAAAGCTACAACTGCGGAGAATACAGAAGCCTCGATTTTGAATGTACAGAAGAAATCAATTAATCTTCTCGATGGAATTTCTGCCCAAACTTTTAGTAAAATTGGTGCCAGTAAAGCTTCTAGTGCTGTTAAGAGTGTGCCAGGTGTGTCTGTTCAAGGTGGGAAGTATGTATATGTAAGGGGACTAGGAGACCGTTATACCAAGTCAATTCTAAATGGTGTGGATATACCAGGTTTAGACCCGGACAGGAACACCATTCAATTGGATATTTTCCCTACTAATATTCTTGATAATATCCAGGTAGTTAAATCATTTACAGCAGATTATCCTGCTGATTTTACAGGCGGAGTTGTGAATATTGTTACCAAAGATTTTCCTAACAAGGAAGAATACAGCATTTCAATCGGTGCCGAATATAATCCAAATATGCACTTTAATTCTGATTATTTAAGTTATACCGGAAGTAAGTCAGATCCATTAGGGTTTGATAGTGGAAAAAGAGCGAGGCCAATTCCTCGTGACATTGCCATCCCGCCTCCTTCGGATAACAATCCTGCCACTTCCTATTGGACATCTCAGTTTGAACCAGAGATGGCGGCTCAAAATGAAAGCAGTTTCATGAATTCAAATATTGGAATTACGGCGGGTAACCTTTATGATGTGGGTCAAGGTAATAAGTTAGGATATCAGGCTGTTGCATCCTACAGAAATGAATATTTATACTATAAAGACATTGAGAATGGGAACTGGAGAAAGTCAGAAGACAAAAGTGTCAATGAATTGGACCCCGATAAACTTCAAAAAGGAGATTTAGCAAAAAACAATGTGCTGTGGAACATAATGGCGGGTCTTACGTTTAAAACGGATAAGAGTAAATATAAATTATCTGCACTTCACATTCAAAATGGAGTATCAAGTGCTGGTTATTTGAGACAGGAATTATTGTTTTCAGACGCAGTTACTATTTTCAAGGATAACTTAGAATACAAACAAAGTCAGATTACGAACATACTTTTAAACGGTAAACATTCAAACGATGATGGGTCTTGGAATGTTGAATGGAAAGTTTCACCAACGATTTCAAAAATTAATGATAAGGACGTTAGGGTAACTCCTTTTGAGTATGATTCAGATGAGGATGTATATTTTATTAGCCCTAGTTCTGCCGGCAGTCCTCAAAGAATTTGGAGAGATCTTGAAGAGATCAATTTAGTTGGTAAATTGGATTTTACCAAAAGACATAATTTGTTTAGTAAAAAAGCAAAATTATTGTTTGGAGGGAACTATACTTATAAGCAAAGAGATTTTTCAATTGATTCATACCAATTGAGAATTCAAGGAGGCGCAGGTCAAGAATTTGAAGGAGACGCAGATCAATTGTTGGATCCTCAGAATATTTGGACCATAAACACCCAAAAAGGAACTTATGCTGAAGGAAATTTTGAACCTGCAAATACTTTTGATGCGACTCAAAATATAGCTGCTGTTTTCGTATCCGAAGAATTTCAAATTACAGAAAGATTAAAGTCAATCATAGGATTACGATTTGAGAAATTTGATTTGTTCTATACTGGAACAAATAATCAGGGAGATATCGTATTGGATAATGAGAAGATTTTAGACAAGGCCGATTTCTTTCCTTCTGCCAACTTTATATACGCGCTTAACGATGCCTCTAATTTAAGATTTGCTTATGGAAGAACAACAGCGAGACCTTCATTTAAAGAAGCATCAATTACGCAAATATTTGATCCAATATCAAGTACGACCTTCAATGGAAATATTGAACTTCAACCTACCTATGTTAATAATTTGGATTTAAGATGGGAACATTTTGGAGAAAGGGCTCAGATGTTCGCGATTAGTGCTTTTTACAAAAACTTTAAAGATCCAATTGAAATGTCTTACTTTTTGTCTGCCTCGGATCAATTTATTCCTTTAAATACTGGCAAGGCGACTGTCTATGGCGCTGAATTCGAATTAAGAAAGAATTTTGGTTTTATTCTTGAAAAATTTGAAGATTTTAGTTTTAATCTTAACTTTTCTTTGATAAAATCAGAACTAGAAATGACAGATGCAGAACTGGAAAGAAGAACCTTAAGTTTAAGAGATGGAGAAACATTGAGTGATACGCGTGACATGCAAGGTCAGTCTCCGTATTTAATCAATTTTGGTCTAAATTATGCCAATGACAATGGCTGGCAATCGAGCTTGTATTATAATGTTCAGGGTAAAACTTTGCAAGTTGTGGGTACTGGTGATGTTCCGGACGCCTATACAATGCCTTTTAACAGCTTAGATTTTATATTGAATAAATCTTTTGGAAAAGATCAGAGTTCAAATATCAATTTTTCTATTAAGAACCTTCTTGATAGCAAAATGGAAGCACGTTACCAATCTTATGAGGCTGAAGATCAAATATTTTCAAGTTTAAGCCCTGGTATGGGAATTTCACTTGGATATACTTACAAGTTCTAATTGATATAGAAAGCAAATAACTGCTTTAAGCAGGTTAACTTTAACTACCCTTGCGAACCAATATGATATGGATCGCAAGGGTTTTTTACATCGTATATTATTTCTTGACATAGAAACTGTCTCTTTAGAGGCTCATTTTGAAGAATTGACCAAAAATGAACAGTTATTATTTGAAAAAAAGACAGCCTATAAAAGAAAGGAAGGAGAAACTCCTGGTGACTTTTATAAGAATGCCGGAATTTGGGCTGAATTTGGAAAGGTTATTTGTATTTCAACTGCAGTGCTGACAGGTCAGGAGAAAGCGCCTGAGATCGTTTTAAAATCCTTCTATGGAGATGATGAGACTCAAATATTAGTCGATTTTAAATTATTTCTTGATCAGAATTTCAACAGTAAATCACATCTGTTATGTGCTCATAACGGAAAGGAGTTTGACTTTCCATTTCTTGCAAGGAGAATGATTATTAATCAGATTGCATTGCCAGATATTTTGAATTTATTCGGCAAAAAACCTTGGCAAATTCGGCATTTAGACACAATGGAGCTATGGAAATTTGGAGATTATAAACATTATACCTCATTGGACCTACTTGCCAGTGCTTTTGGAATACCATCTCCAAAAAATGATTTGAAAGGAAGTGATATAAATCAAATCTATTACAATGCTCATGATCTGGACAGAATCGTAAGGTATTGCGAGAAAGATACAATAACTGTTTTAAAGGTTTATATGCGATTAATTGGAGTATCTATATCGCTGGCTAATGCACATTCAGTTTAATGCCTAAAGATTTAATTTTAATGATATTTAGGATTCCAATTTCATCGAAAGCTCAAACCATCTTTCCTCCTTTGTTTCCAGTTCGGTAATAATGTTTTGTAAGGTCAATGAGATGTCATCAATCTTTTCTGGAGCTACTTCATTATTTGAAAATTTGGTTTCAATTTCCTCTTTTTTTCTCTCCAAATTTGCAATTTCTTTTTCTAATTTACCAAACTCTCTGTTTTCTGTGTATGATAATTGGCTGGTTGCAGGACCTAATTTTCTACTATCCTCTTTTTTTACTTTCTGACCACTTTCAGAAGGTTTAGAATCTTCATAACTTCTGTAATCAGAATAATTTCCTGGGAAGCCTTTGATAACACCCTCTCCTTCAAACACAAATAGTTGATCTACTATCCTGTCCATAAAATACCTGTCGTGAGAAATGACAAGGAGGTTTCCAGGGAAATCCAAAAGAAAGTTCTCTAAGACTTGTAGGGTAATAATGTCAAGATCATTTGTTGGCTCATCTAGAATTAAGAAATTTGGATTCTGTATCAACACAGTACAAAGGAATAATCTTTTAAGTTCTCCCCCTGAAAGCTTTTCTACAAAATCATATTGCTTTTTACGATCAAAAAGAAATCGTTCAAGCAACTGCCCTGCACTGATGGCTTTTCCTTTAGCCAAAGGAATATATTCTCCATACTCTTTGATGACTTCGATAACTTTCTGGCCTTCTTTAATTTTAATACCGCCTTGAGAGTAATAGCCAAATTTGATTGTTTCTCCTATAACGACTTTACCAGAATCTGCAGGAAGACCTCCGGTTAGAATATTGACGAAAGTCGATTTCCCGGTGCCGTTTTTACCAATAATTCCTATACGCTCACCTCTCTTAAAAACATAATCAAATTTATTGATGAGTAAATTATCATCAAAGGCTTTAGAAACGTGATGTAATTCTACAACTTTACTACCAAGTCGTTCCATTTGGATATGCAATTGAACTTGATGGTCCTGTCTCCTTTGATGTGCAACTTCTTTGATTTGATGGAAATCATCAATTCGCGATTTTGACTTTGTTGTTCTTGCTTTGGGCTGCCTTCTCATCCAATCCAATTCCTTTTTGAAAAGATTTTTCGCCTTCGAAACTGTACTTTGTTCTGCTGTAATCCGCTCTTCTTTTTTCTCTAGAAAATAAGAGTAATTCCCTTTATAACGATAGATTTTTCCATGATCTAATTCAAGAATATCATTACATACCCTGTCGAGAAAATAGCGATCATGCGTAACCATAAAAAGAGTTGTGTTAGCCTTTTTTAGATGTTGTTCAAGCCATTCTATCATTTCAAGATCTAAGTGGTTGGTCGGCTCATCCAATATGAGAAGATCAGGTTGATCCAGAAGAATCATTGCCAGTGCCAGTCTTTTTTTCTGGCCTCCCGAAAGAGAAGACACTTTCTGCTGAAGATCATTTAATTTTAGTTTGAAAAGAATTTGTTTGTATTGGGTTTCAAAGTCCCAGGCATTCTTTTGCTCCATCAATTCAAAAGCCTTTTGGTAAGCTTCTGCATCTTCAGGGTTTATTAAGGCTTTCTCGTAAAGCTCAATTACTTTTAATGTATCATTATCAGAATCAAAAATGGTCTCTTCAACAGTTAACGCTTCGTTAAGATCTTCTTTCTGAGAAAGGTAAGCCACCTTGAGATCTTTTCGGATGATAATGTTTCCATTGTCAGGTGAATCGTCGCCGGCGATGATCTTTAATATAGTAGTTTTACCTGTTCCATTTTTTGCAACAAATCCAATTTTCTGATCTTTGTTGATACCAAAAGAAAGGTCTTCAAACAGCACTCTGTCTCCAAAAGATTTTGAAATATTCTCAACGGATAAATAATTCACTTGGGTAATAATTTAACATTGGTTATTCTTGAATGCGAGTTAAATCACGAAGATCCAAGAGAAATAAGTTTATTTGGAACTACCCTTTGAACTGTGAAATGAAATCTTCTTGATATTGATTCCATTGTTCTTGTGTGTTGATAGTTTGGTGTTCGTCATTGAAAAAGAGTTTTAAATACATTTCCAATTGACTTGGTGTTTTATATCCTGGAACTGGAAGTATGGTTTCTCCATTTTCATTAAAGAACACTATAGTTGGGTAAGCTGTAATTTTTAAGGCTCCTGCAAGCTGATGTTGGGCATTCCTTCCATTTCTATTTGGATCAAAATCAGGATTGCTAAAAACTTGGTCCTTAAAGTTGATTGCTTTATTGCCTTCAGCGTTGAATTTCACTGCGTAGTAATTTTCGTTTACATACTGAACAACATCTGGGTTCTGGAAAGTGTTTTTATCAAGCATTTTACAGGGTCCACACCAAGAAGTGTAGACATCCATCATTATTTTTTTAGGACTAACAGCTTGAGCAGCCACAGCTTCTTCAAGACTTATCCATTTGATTTTTTTCTTCTGAGATTGTGCCGAAATGGTAGCCATTATCAGGGCTAGAATTAAAAGGGTCTTCTTCATTTTATTCAAATTATTCATTGCCTTAGTAGCTATGATTCTTGCAAAATTACATAATCTGACCTTAAAACTTGTTAAAGGACATGTTAATGAAACAAATTTTCTACAAAATTATTTTACGCCATGCATTAATTTTTTTAGAACCGGGTTCAACATGATAGACACAAAACCAACTGCAATAGGAATAAATGTAAAGATCAAAAAGAAGGAGCTAATTGAATACTGTTCAGAGATTTTGTCGATTAGTCCACCCATGGTTCCCGCAGCTTTTTGACCAATAGCTATGGCCAGGTACCAAATACCAAACATAAATCCAATCATTCTTGGAGGCACCAACTTACTCAAATAAGAAAGTCCTACAGGAGAAAGACAGAGTTCTCCCATGGTATGTAAAAGATAGGCCAGAATTAAGAAAATCATGCTTACCGAAG
>CAYMKR010000089.1:0-8537 GCA_964390865.1 uncultured Flavobacteriaceae bacterium
TTAAATCTGTAATATTTCACTTTGCTAATCTAAAGGCCGGCAGGCGGGCTTTCAGTGCGAACGCAATTCCGTTGCTCCGTTCAATATTGCTGCGTGCAGTGCTACGTCCTATAGAAAGTCTGATCCAGTTGACAATGTTTCTTGAGATACTAACGACCTCTTTAAATTCTCGTCTTAGCTTCCGACTTAATTTAGCTTGGGAAGTAGCAGCAGCCCCGTAGTGAAACGACTAGGGCTGCGGTGGAGAAAATAAGGAGGAAAAGCTACAGAGAATTTGAAGCAGTCTTGATCTTTTCGTTCTTTTGCATCAAGGCAAAAGGACAGAGAATAATATCTTACGAGTTTTTTTTCTAAAAAACATATTATGCATCATGGCAAAATACCCTTTTCTTTAAGCAATCAATTATAATACTCTGTATTGAAATAATTCGTCTTAAATTCTTCTACAAAACGGGGATTTTTCGTAATTAATCTCCAATCAACAGCTTCGTTCTTTTACTCATTCTCTCTTATTGTTATTTCGATATTCTCATATTCAATCAATTCCGAAACCGCCATTATTCTTTATGTTGTTCAAAGGCGTGTCCAATTACTGATTTATGTCGTTAAATAACTGCGAAAGACTTATAAAAACAAAATTATTATCTAAAAACAGTTACCAAAATCTAGAAGTCCCTCGCCTTTAACGCGACATCCATTTTTCGATATCCTCTATTTCGATTGGGATATTTTTCATCAAGTTGATTGGTTCTCCAGATTCTTGGATCACATAATCATCCTCAAGCCGGATGCCTAAGTTTTCATCAGGGATATAGATTCCAGGTTCTACCGTAAATACCATTCCGGCTGCCATTGGTTCAGTCAAAATTCCATAATCATGTGTATCAAGACCCATGTGGTGAGAAGTTCCATGCATAAAATATTTTTTGTAGGCCGGCCAATTCGCATCTTCTTTGGCAACATCATCCTTGCTAATAAGACCCAATTCAATTAATTCTTCAGTCATTAATTTTCCAACTTCTACATGATAATCTGACCAAATGGTACCTGGTACAAGCATTTTTGCCGCAGTCTTTTTTACTCTTAATACAGCATTGTAAACTTGCTTTTGTCTTTCAGTGAATTTTCCAGAGACAGGTACGCAACGCGTCATGTCACTCGCATAATTAGCATATTCAGCCCCTACATCCATTAATACAACATCTCCTTCTTTACAGGCCTGGTTGTTTTCTATATAATGTAAGACACAGGCGCTATAACCAGATCCGAGTATAGGGGTATAGGCAAAGCCTGCTGAGCGATTTCTTAAAAATTCATGCATAAACTCAGCTTCAACTTCATATTCCATCACATTGGGCTTTATAAATCCTAAGACTCTTTTAAAGCCCTTTTCTGTGATATCACATGCTTTTTGGATCATTTCAATTTCCTGAGGTTCTTTTATTGACCTTAACCTTTGCATAATGGGTTGACATCGATTATAGGTATGTGCCGGGTATTTTTTTTGCAGCCATTTGATAAAACGCGCATCTCTTGTTTCAGTTTCAATACTGGCTCTATAGTGTTCGTTTGTGTTTACATAAACGGTTTCAGCCTGTGTCATTAGTTCAAATAGAACTTTCTCCATTTCCTGAAGCCAGTAGACATTGCCTACGCCAGATGTATCAAGTGCTTTGGCTTTATTTAATTTTTCACCTTCCCAAACAGCAATATGTTCATTGGTTTCTTTTAAAAATAGAATTTCACGATTCTCCTTTTTTGGACAGTCAGGAAAAACCACCAATACGCTCTCTTCTTGATCAACTCCCGAAAGGTAAAACATGTCTCTATGCTGCGCAAAAGGTAAGGTACTGTCTGCGCTTATTGGGTAGATGTCATTCGAATTAAAAATGGCCATTGAATTTGGTACCATTTTCTCCGCGAATTTAGCCCTGTTTTTAATGAATAACTGTTTGCCTATAGGAAGATATTTCATGTGTAAGTATATTTTTCTTAGTTTACCAAAATTATGAAATTTAAGTAGAATACGTTGGTAAATGCGAAAAATTAGGAGCTGAATGTTTTAGTATATTTGAGACATGAAAGGAATGGCCTTGTTTAGTCTATTAATATTCGCCTTACAATACCAGGTTATTGGTCAAAATGTTGATTCAGGATTCTCTTCCTTGAGCGGTCCTGAAAAATGGTGGGTTATTTGTCATCCATTCAAAGCAAAGAAAGCCTTTGGCGTTTCACTTAAGACCTTAGAGGTTACTGATTCAATAAAGCGGCTAGGTCCGATAGGCTCTGATAATAATGGAGGTCAGCTGGATGCGTTTAAACATACTTATTGGATGATGATTTTGAGTAAGAATATTGGCTCTGGTGCTGCATTGAAGTTAGGGAAGGCCCATGAAAAAGGAAATTACAAGTCTTATAAGAATGGCGACAAGGAAGATGGGTATTTACCGGATAAAGTTTCCTCAGATATGGATTTGCACAATAACCTATCAGGCATAAATCTCTATAAACGATATCCTCAAGAATCTGATTGGAGAATGATTGAGCATGTTTTAAACGCAGTGCGAGAAGGTGAGTTAAAAATGATCAAAAAAGAAGATTCTAATTTTTTAAACTGTCAAGGACAGGTGATCGAACCTTCAGTTTTGATTGGTTCATGGGAAAACGAAAAGTGCCTTATTCCAACAAATGAAACATGAATTACTCTCTTATTTTAGTTGTTCATAATCTTTAAAAACGCTAAGATTTGACTTCTCAACTTCTTTTCTATAAACTAACCATTGTTCTGAATAGAAATCATTGATTGATTTTATAACAGGGTCAAGTTTTAAATCTGCATTTTCAATTAATTGATTTTCTGTTTTACCAGGAAGACTTTTCAATCCACTTACATAATAGATAGCGTTGTTCACATATGAGATCACACTAGGTGTTTTATTTGCAGTTATTCCCTGCCTCTTATCTTCTTTTCCCAAAATTCCATCTATGAGTGAATCGATTGATTTTTGAATACTGTCACTAGACTTAATAAGGTCCTTGTTGAGTTCTTTATTTATAGTCTCCGCCTGATTCTTAAACTTAGCTACAGTTTTTTTTGATTCTTTTAGTCGTTCAACAGATCTATACGCCAAGTCTTTCTTTTCTTCCAAAGATTTAAGCAGATCATGTTGTGTTTTTAAAATGTTTTGCGCAATATTTAATCTTGGATCGAAAACAACTTCAACATTTGTTGAATCTTTTACATTATTATGCTGCAATACAAGTTTATATGTGCCAGGAATAACTTTTATTCCAGCAGGCTCTTTTTTAGTATTGACCGTTTTTCTTGATGGTGAAAAAACGCCTTTCTCATCTAAGTTCCAATACATTCTATGCAAGCCTTTTTCTTTCGGTGTTTTTATATTTAAGGTTCGAATCAAGGTGTCTTTTTGGTCATAAATAGTTAGAACAAGAGAATCATTTTTGTTTTTAATTGTATCTGCTTGAACTGTTTTCTCCACATTTTTCACATTATTTATGATATAAGATATCATGGCCCCCCGTTTTCTGTTCTCACCATTGAAAACAGCGTTGCCACCAAATCTGGTCCCTGCAGGTTCTTGATATTGAGTTAAGTATGCCGTAGGTGGTTCAAAAATCATAATTTTTTTGTCAATTATTGAAAGTCCGGATTTAGCCATTTCTCGTAAAGGCCTGATATCATCCAACACATAAAATGAACGTCCAAATGTAGCAATAGCAAGGTCATGCTCTTTTGGATGGATAACCATATCCATTGTAGGAACACTCGGGTAGTTCTCAGTCCATTTTGTCCACGCCTTGCCTTCATCTATGCTTATATATAGGCCGTTTTCAGTTCCTAGAAAAAGTAATTTTTTTTCAATTGGGTCCTGAACCATAGATAGGGTATAGCCAAAAGTCTCCTTTTGATCGATTAATAGAGATTCCCACGTTTTTCCGTAATTTCTGGTGCGGAACAGATAAGGTTTAAAATCAAAGTTTCTATAATTATTAACAACGGCATAGGCTTCTCCTTTTGTAAAAGATGAAGTTTTTATCTGGGCCACCCAACCGTCCTTTGGGTATCCATTCAGATTGGGGGTTATATTTGACCAATTCTTTCCTCCATCTCTACTGAGTTGGATATGACCATCGTCAGTTCCAACCCATAACTCATCTTTTTCAATGACACTTGGGGAAATCACAAGTATCGTACAATAGTTTTCGGCACCCGTTGCGTCCATGGTGAGCCCGCCACTATCATATTGTTTTTGTTTTTCCGCATCGTTTGATGTCAAGTCGGGTGAAATGATGTCCCATTCATGTCCTTGATTACTCGATTTATGAACAAATTGACTTCCAAAATAGAGACTCTTTTCATCGAATGGATCTATGGCTATGGCTGCATTCCAATTGAATCGAAGTTTCATATCAGGGTCAGGATGCGTAGGTCTAATCAATTTTGAAGCTCCAGTTTCACGATCATATCGGCTTACATAACCTTCCTGTGACATGCCATATCCAAATCGACTGTCTTTAGGGTCTGGAATAACATCAAAACCATCTCCAAACAAAATTTCCTGCCAATATGCATTTCTTATTCCTTGAGTTTTAAAAGCATATGCAGGACCCACCCACGATCCATTATCTTGCATGCCACCGTAAAGATTGTAAGGGAATTCATTGTCAACATTGATATGGTAAAATTGTCCAACAGGCAGGTTTTCAACAAATCTCCAAGATTTGCCTTTGTCTTGTGTAATATTCAGTCCTCCATCATTCCCATCTATCATAAAGTCAGGGTTTTCGGGATGAATCCACCATGCGTGATGATCAGGATGAATTCCAGCATCTGAGTTGTATGCAGGCATTAATTGATTAAAACTCTTCCCACCATCTATGCTATAATTCACATAGCTAAAGACCGTGTACAATCGATGTTCATTTTTAGGATCAACAAAAATGTCGGAATAATAAAACGGTCGGTTCCCGATCCCTTTGCTTCCTCTACCAGAAGAATTACTGTTGATTAGTTTCCATTTAAAACCTCCGTCATCTGATCGGTACAGCCCATTTTTTTTAGCTTCAATTAAAGCATAGACCACCTTAGGGTTGCTCTTTGAAATAGCGAGTCCAATTCTGCCAAGATCACCCTTTGGAAGTCCATCATCATTGGTTTTTTTTGTCCAGTTTTCACCACCATCATAGGTGATGTATAAGCCAGAGCCTTCGCCTCCAGAATGAAAAGTATATGGTTTTCGTCGGTGTTGCCACATTGCTGCGATAAGTTTGTTTGGATTGTTCGAGTCTACTACTAAATCTGCAGCACCAGTTTTGTTATTGACAAATAAAATATTCTTCCAAGTTTTTCCTCCATCAATGGTTTTAAAAACACCTCTTTCTGCATGTTCTCCCCAAGGTGAGCCTATGGCAGCAACATAAACGATATCGGGATTGTCTCTATCAATGATTATCCTATGAATGTTTCTTGTTTTTTCCAAACCCATCAGGGTCCAGTTTTCACCTCCGTCAAGACTTTTATAGATGCCATAACCTCCATTCAAACTATTTCTTGGGTTTCCTTCACCTGTGCCTACCCAAATCACGTCAGGATTGCTTTGTTGAATTTTAATGGCTCCAATTCCCTGTAAATTCTCTTTATCAAAAATGGGCTTCCATGAAATACCTTGACTTTCAGATTTCCAAACACCGCCAGATGCTGCTCCTACATAAATTACATTGGGTTTTTCATTGACCACGTCTATAGCTGTAATTCTTCCACTCATTCCAGCCGGACCCACTGCTCTTGCTTTTATTCCTGTTAATTTTTGAATATCGAATTGCTGGGCATGGGTCAAAACACTTGTCATGACAAGAAGAAGTAGTATTTTTTTCATTTTAGAATTGTTGCCGGGATTATTATCTATTGCTGCTTTTTTGGTATATTGCATATCAATAATACAAAGAAATTTTGTGATAATAATGCACAACAAATTAATTAAGTTTTCAGGTTTTTTTCTCTTTTTTCTGTTCATGGCATCTTTGCCGTTATATGCTCAGGATTATTTGCCAGCCAAGCCTAAAAAGGAATCCAGCGTTTATGATCAAGCTCAAATGTTGAGCCCCGATGAATCGAAACGACTTGAGCAAAAATTGATCAATTATAGCGATACAACTTCTACCCAGATAGTTGTCATTACGATTAATTCACTTCAGGGAAATGAAATAGCTATTTATGGTACTGAACTAGCGCATAAATGGGGTATAGGTCAAAAAGGAAAGGATAATGGAATCCTTCTTCTCGTTTCGAAAGAAGATAGGCGTATGACGATCAGAACTGGATATGGCATGGAACATTTACTTACCGATGCCTTGTCAAAAAGAATCATTGAAAACATTATAACGCCAGCTTTTAAGCAAGGTAGTTATTACGAAGGTCTGGATCAAGGTACAACTGCGATCATGCAGATAATGAGTGGTGAATACCAAGGTGAAAGAGCCTATGAAGGGCCAGAAGGTAAGATTCCGGCCTTTTTTATTGTCATTGTTTTTATCGTGATAGTGATGATACTTTCGCGAAGAAATAGAGGTGGAGGTAAAAATGGAGGTAGAAAATCTGGAGGATTCTCTTTGCTTGATGCGATAATTCTGAGTAATGCCGGAAGAGGTGGTTTTGGAGGAAGAGGTGGCTTCGGCAGCAGCTCAGGAGGAGGCTTCGGTGGCGGCGGAAGTGGCTTTGGTGGCGGTTTCGGTGGCGGTGGCTTTGGCGGTGGCGGTGCTAGCGGTGGTTGGTAATAAGCTACAGCGCCTTGTCAACAGAAAGAATTATATTGTTTTCATTTCCTGGATCCTTAATTTCCTTTTGTAATTTAAACCCATTTTTTTCAAGTAACATTAAAGAATTTTGGTTTGCATGATCTGTATAAGCTACGATATGTTCAAAGTTTAGCGTATTGAATCCGAATTCAATTATTTTACTCAGAGCCTCATTCATAATGCCTTTATTTTGATGATCAGGATGTAATGAATATCCAGCTTCTGCCGTCTTAAGGTCCTCTGAAAAGTTCCAAAGACAAACAGATCCTATCATCTTTCCATCTTCTTTTTTACAGATTGCCCAATTGATGTTGTCTCCTTTTTCAAAGCCTTTTTGAATCATGGTTACGAAGTCAATTGCATCCTCAAGCTTTTTGGCGCCTTCTCTTTTGATAAAGGCGTTAACAGTTTTGTCAGATCTGAGAAAAAACATCATTTCATAGTCACTGCTATTCAAATTCCGTAATAAAAGACGTGATGTTTTCAGCTCTGGAAATGATTTGAATGGAAAATCCATCATGTTCATAATGTCTTGGGTTTAATTTTTATTCACTGCAACTGAAGAGCTCCATTTGACGCTTATTGAAATTTCGAATTGTCAATGACAACAGAAAGCAGTATATAATATAGAAAAGTTATTTTTGTCTAAAATAAATTACAATGGGTACACCCTTGAAATCATATATTTCTCTCATCTTATTCTCAATGTATCTCTTATATGGTTCTTTTACATATTGTGGAAGATTCGCAAAAAACACAAACTGAGGTGTTGGAGAAGGCAATTGCATACAGTATTTGATCTTGATATATTTGCCTTTATAAGCTGGAGGCGGGTTTCGTTTCATAATTTCCAACATAACCTCATTTAGCTTACTAGTGGCAATCTTTTGTTTTCTGTGTTCAAAAACTTCAACAGCAGTTTCAATAGCTTTAAAAATTCTTTGTTTTGTCAAGGCCGATATGAATACAATAGGTACGTCTGAGAATGGTGCAGTTTCTCTTCTGATCATCGCCTCAAATTCCTTTGTAGTATGGGTATCTTTTTCAACCAGATCCCATTTGTTCACTAAAATGACAACTCCTTTTTTATTCTTTTCAGCCAGCCAAAATATGTTTTGGTCTTGCCCTTCAAATCCTCTGGTAGCATCAATGATCAGTATACAAACATCACTGTATTCAATGGCCCGAACCGACCTCATTACCGAATAAAATTCAAGATCATCCTTAACCTTTGATTTTTTTCTAATTCCGGCAGTATCGACTAGATTGAAATCAAAACCGAATCTATTGTATTTTGTGTCATTTGAATCTCTTGTAGTCCCGGCAATGTCGGTAACAATATATCGATCTTCACCAATTAAAGCATTGATGAAAGATGATTTACCAGCATTTGGTCTCCCAACAACGGCAAACCTGGGTAACTCATCTGGATCCACTTCTTCCTTTTCAGGAAGTGCTTCAATGATGGCGTCTAATAATTCTCCTGTACCACTTCCACTGGTACTTGCAATCGTGTAGTAATCACCTAATCCTAAAGCATAGAATTCAACAGCATTAGCAGCTCTTTTAGCGTTATCTACTTTGTTAACGGTTAAGAAAATTGGTTTTTTTGCCTGCCTAAGCAGCTGTGCTACTTCTTCGTCCATTCCGGTAATTCCGCTTTCCACGTCAACCATAAAAATGATTGCATCAGCTTCATCAATGGCAAGTTCAACTTGTTT
>CAYMKR010000090.1:0-8421 GCA_964390865.1 uncultured Flavobacteriaceae bacterium
TAGAATTTAATTTAAAAACAAAACTATTAAATATTTTGCTTTGTTTGACATATTTTGCTAAAAAAAAGCTCTGAGCAAAACTAAGATAAATCTTATCTTTGTGTGTTAAAGAATATATAATTTTTGACATGAAAAAAGTACTGATTATCTTTTTTATTTTTTTGATACATGCTTGCGAGAATAAAACTCAAAAGCCTTATCAACAACTTGAAGGTTTCGCCTTTGGGACAAGTTTTCATATTACTATGGATGATAACGGAAAGCATGTTTCAGAAGCTGATATTGATAGTTTGATTCACTCTATGAATAGATCCTTGTCTACCTACATGCCGAACTCAGATATTTCAAAGATCAATAAAGGGGATACCACGGTCATTGTTGATGATTTGTTTAGGGAAGTTTTTGAAAAATCAGCTCGAATTTATAAACAGAGCAATGGAGCATTTGATCCTACGGTTGGTATATTGGTAAATGCATGGGGTTTTGGGCCTGGAGAACCCATAGAATTAATGGATCAAAAAGCCGTCGATAGCCTTTTGATTTATGTCGGATTTGATAAATTGAAACTTGAAAGGTCAAAATTAATCAAAAAGTACCCTGCAATGTTCCTTGATTTTAATGCCAATGCAAAAGGATTTGCTGTTGATGTGATTGGAAGATTTCTTGAAAACAAAGAGGTAATGAATTATTTGGTTGAAATAGGTGGAGAAATAAGAGCTAGGGGCAGAAATTCTAAGGGTCAAATCTGGCGTGTTGCCATCGAGGAACCCAATTTTGATGGTTCACGATCTTTTCAAGCAATTATAGTTTTAGAAAATGAAAGCATCGCTACTTCCGGCAATTATCGAAAATTTAAAATAGATGCCGCAACAGGCGAAAAATATGCCCATACAATAGATACAAAAACCGGGTATCCTAGTAAAAGCAACTTGTTGAGTGTTTCTGTAATTGGAGAAGTAGATTGTGCTGATGTTGACGGTTATGCTACAGCATTTATGGCAATGGGATTGGAAAAGACCAAAACTTTTCTCGAAAAACATTCTGAACTAAAAGCCTTTTTAATTTATGCAGATGATAAAGGAGAACTTCAGACTTTTACAACGACCAATCTTTTGATTGAATAAAAGTAAAATAAGGCATCCAGTATTAATGGATAACCCTATTTCACATATTTATTTAACAAACCTTAATATTCAGCGGTTACAGTAACTTCAATGTCTTTAGCTATATTTGTTGAAGGCTTGCCATCAGCAAAGGCAACACCATAATCTGCAAGGGTCAATTGGAATGTGCTTGAAAGGCTTATTTCACCTTCATTGACTGTAATGATCGCTTTTTCTTCAATCTTATTTGTTTGACCGTGTATATCTAAATCTCCTGATATCATTACTTCATACGTACCATTTTTACTAAAATTTACGCTAGATAGATCAGTAATTTTACCTTTTAATTTAGATTTAGGAAATTGCTTTGTGTCAAGAAATTTTGGACTGTTATAATGCTGCTGCATTTTTGCCTTTTCAAATTCGAAACTTTGCATTGGAACTGAGAAAACAACTTCACCACTATCAGTATTTAAAGTGCCAACTGCTTTATAATTATTTGCTTCAATGTCTTCAGCAACAGTATGTGAGTAAAATTTGAAATGTGATTTTTGACTAACAAGTTTCTCATTATTCTGCCCAAAAATTAGGCTAACGGAGCAAAATAGGAATAGGAATAGATTTTTTTTCATGGTTATAGTTTTATAATTTAGTATCAATGAGATTACATTTTTCCAAAATAACATGTTCATACAATTCAAGGTCAGCATCAAATCGAGCACCAGATCGAATAACTCCTTTCACAATAATATCCTGACCTTTTTTGAGATTCGCTACTGAAGATGTTTTTTCTTGACTAAAGGTGCATGATACACCAGCTAATCCATTCTTGTTTTTCAAAAGAATTACGGTTTGATCATTAAAATCTTTAGTGATTGAAAAGATGTTTCCTGAAACTTGGAGGACTTTGGATTCTCCTTCAGAGTCTAGGTACTTTTCATTCGAAGCTGTATAAGCGTCTAGGTATTCATTTGCAAGATCTTCTGCCAATAACTGATAGTCTGCCTTGGTTTTTTGAATATTACGATGAGGGGTGAAAAAAAGATAGGCAAATACACTAAATGCGATGAGGATACCCAATACACCTATAATTGCAATTCTTCGTATGAATTTCTTATTAGACATATATTTTGATTTAAAGGAATAGACACGTGAATCTATCATTCATTACAAAAAACACTCACCAATAAAATAATTTATGCGGAATAACTGAATTATTAACAAAATGTAAAGGTGCTTTTAATTGATTTTAGCAGTTTTTAATATGGCCTCCAATTCAAATATAACATCTCTTTTTTTGGAAGAGGGGGAATAACTAAAGCCCTCAATAACAACTAGTCGTTCATTTTCGGGATCTTCTATTGTATAACTTAGGAAGGGGCCTCCCATAAAATCCCCTTCAACAAACCACAGTCCTCTGCTTTCAATTGCCTTCAGCCCGTTAAATTGCACTTCCCTAGTGATGGGTGTGAAATTTGGTTCAGTTCTCATGTAAGTATTTTTAAACTGACCAGGTATAAAATTTTTTCCAATTGAATCCCTGAATGAAACTAATGATTCCATGGTATATGATTCTCCAAATGTGGGGATTTCATAAGCAACAATATTTAACAATCCTCTTGCAAAAGTATTTCGATACCAAAGAAATTGCCCGGTATCTTCGACCATTTTATAAGCGAATGGAAGTTTCATGGTAAAACCAAGACTCTTAAATGTTTGAATATTTTCTGAATTGTGACTGTCTTTCGTGATCTTTCTTTGGTATAGGGCTAAATCATTCTTCTTAAAAGTATTAATGATGTCATCTTTGTGGGAATCTATATTTTCTATGAGGGTCTTTTTATCTTTTGCCAGAATCGTTAAGGTAGTTTGTGGGCTTGAATAAACATCTATATTCGAATACACCTGATTGGTAGTATCAATACCGACAAATAAAATATTTCTGTTTCTTTTAAACAAGGCATTAAATGTGCGCGGGTCCACTTGAGTTACGGAGAACTGATTTTCTTCTTGGGGTAGTCCTAAAACAGGCTCTGATATGATATTTTTTAGAGATTCTCCTATTTTTCCATTCCAGTCTTCATCGTTCATTACAATGAGCACATGGTTAATTCTACCTGTAGAAGATACAAGCATAACCTTATCACTTTTGCCACATGATATTAATAATCCAAGGGAAAATAAAAGGAGTGTAATTCTTTTGAACATTTCTAAGGTTTTATTTGGCAACCTATAATCAAAAGATTCTTAATATATTTTGAGTTCGGTTCCTGGTTTCAGACTTTTCGTACTCCAAATATCGTTCCATTCTTTTAATTGAGCAACAGAAACTTGGGGATACTTTTGTGAAATTAACCATAATGAATCTCCTTTTTTTACAACATAGGTTGAATACTTACCTTTTGGAAGAGGTTTTTTAATAGTAGTCTTTGCTTTACTGGGTTGAGAAGTACTGGCTACTGCTCCTCTCGGGTAAATAGTAAGTCTTTGTCCAACCCTAAGGTTATTGCTTTTTAAACCATTCCATCGTTTGATACTTCCCACAGAAACACCATATCTATTTGCAATTTTGCCAAGGTAGTCACCACTTTTAACTCGGTATCTGATTCTATCATTTGCCTCAAAATATTTAGGAAGTGGCTTTTCTCTTTTAGCATCTTCAGCTTCCGCATAGGCATAGATTTGGGCTTCATTTGAAACGAAACTCCCAGAAATGAATTTTGGTAAAGTAAGCGTATAGTCTCTGCCTTTTACCACTGGAATTATTTTAAGCTTGTACTGTGGATTAAGAAAAGTAAGTAATTCCATGTCAGTACCCAATACATTATTAACCTGGTCAAAAGTAATTTGTCTTTTTACAACGATTGTATCCGTTTCAAAGTTATTAAGAACGATGTTTTTAGCATAAATTTGATGCTCATCAGCATATTCAAAAATATAGTATGTTGCATAAAAAGCAGGAAGATAACCTGCAGTTTCACGTGGTAAATAATGACGAATATTCCAGTAATTCTTTTGCCCACCAGCTCTGCGAATTGCCTTATTTACATTTCCTGGGCCTGAATTATACGCAGCTAAAGCAAGATCCCAGTCGTTGAAAATACCATATAGTTTTGTCAAATATTGACAGGCTGCTTCAGTTGCTTTAATCGGGTCACTTCTCTCATCAACATATGAACTCACTTTTAAATCATATTCTTTTCCCGTTCCGTACATGAACTGCCAAAGTCCCTTGGCACCAACTCGTGAAGTTGCATTTCCTTTCAGAGCTGATTCAACTATTGCAAGGTATTTCAACTCCATAGGAATATCATATTTTGCAAGATGTTCTTCAAACATTGGGAAATAGTATTTTGCTCTTCCCATTAGATTTGCAAGAGTTTGTTGTCTGTTCTTCAAATAATGTTTGATGATCTTTTCAAGAGAAGGATTGTATTCAAAATTAAACGGAGTTTGGCTATCTAAATATGCGATTCTCTCTTTTAATTGTTCTGTGGTAAAGTTTTCAATGACTACCTTTCCAATAGTGTCTTCCGGCTTGATGATCAAGCTACTGTCAATGACATTGTTCTTCCATGACGCTAACCATTTCTTGTCAAATTCACTTACTTCAACGTGATCAATAAAAGCAATTGTTTTACCTGCAACAAGCGTAGTATCAATTTTTACAGTATCTATTACTCTGTTTTCTGCTAGAGTAGATGGATTGAGAATTGAATCCTTATTCTTTTCTAAGGGCTCGGAGTTTTCATTGCTCCTTGCTTCTTGCCCATAAGATAAGCTGAGTGTTAAACAAAAAGCAAGGGCTAAATATTGGCGCATTAGATTCATTAATATCATTTTTATTGTCTGTACGTTCGGTATGAAAACGGTAAAAATAGAACAAAATTTTATTTATTCTGTTTTTTTTGAAATTATGCTATACTTTTATCAAAATCTTATGATTTGCTTATGGTTTGTGCCTGCAGGTTACTTTGATGGTTTCTTATTTTTAATTCCATTCCTGGTTTTAGATAATTTACATCGTGGAGGTTGTTAGTCATCCTAAGTTCTGAGATTGGAATATTGTCAAATTTTTTGGAAATTTTAAAAAGTGTATCTCCGTGTTCTACGATATACCTAATAAACCCATTGGAATTCTTAAGGATTGCTGTCGTATTGATATGACTAGTCTCTGATTGCACCATAGTGGATTTCTTTGATGTAATCACTAGACGTTGACCTTCAATCAAAAAATTACTATCCAGACCGTTCCATATCTTTAATTGTTCCAAACTAATTCCATGCGCTTTTGCGATGCTGTTCAGATTGTCTCCATTTTTAACTAAATAGCTGTTTGAAGAATTCACAGGAATTACCTTGCTGCTTGAACTCCTTTTATAATCGGAACTGTTTATATATAGTTGGCTTTCACTTTCTATAAATTTATGCATCATATTGGTGGGGAGCGACAAAGTCATTATCCTGTTAGGTAGAAATGGAATAAATTCCTTTTTGTATTGAGGATTCAGTGATTTCAGTAATTCATTATTAATTCCTGTATTGTTTTTAATCGTTTTAAAACTTAAGCTTCCTTTTAAATGTAATGTATCTGTTTGGAAATAAGAAACATCACCTTTTTCAGGTTTCAAACTGTGATATTCAGCATACGTAAATAAATACATAGTCGCATAAAAAGCAGGAACATAGCTGCTCGTTTCTCTGGGTAGGTATTGTCTTATTTCCCAGTAGTTTCTGTTTCCTCCGGCTCGTTTAATAGCTTTTTTAACGTTCCCTGGGCCTGAATTATAGGCAGCTAAGGCAAGATCCCAGTCACCGAAGGTTTTATATAGATACTTCAAATAAATACAGGCTGCTTCGGTAGATTTTGTCGGATCAAAACGTTCATCAACATAAGAGTCAATATAGAGATTGTATTCAGAGCCCGTCCCATACATAAACTGCCACATGCCTTTTGCCCCAGAAGGAGATACAGCAACCGGATTCAATGCTGATTCTACAACGGCTAAATATTTTAATTCTAAAGGCAATTCGTGTTTGTCCAAATACTGTTCAAAAATCGGAAAATAGTAGATAGATTTACCAAGTAGCCTGTTCAAATATTCACGCCTATCTTTAAGATATACACGAATGAATCTTTCTAATGTTGCATTATGGGAAACACTAAAGGGTGTTGAAAAATTTAACTGTTCGAGATGATCAATTAGTGTAAGAGACGAAAACGCATCTGTATCAATTTTTGAATCTAATATCTCTTTGGAAATAAGCCAATTGTTGTTTAACCGGTCATTGGCTCGATTGTATGCCGGAACTAAATTTTTAATTGCGAAAAATGAAGGTTCAAGCGTTTGGTCATAATTATTTGAAACAATATAATTGTCAGGAGTAATGGCGCTATTCTGGCCAATAATTGGCAGCGATAGTGTCAGAAGATAAAGAATAAGTAAGTTTTTCATAGCGTTCTTATTTTTAGGTTAGTGTTATTTGTTTATTTATCCAGTCACAAATGGTCTCCAAGACGAGGTCCTTTTCCAAATCGTGATGCAGTTCATGAAACCCATTCTCTATGGGGTAGAAATCTACTTTTCCGTTCGTATTTTTTGCAAACTCTTTTGAAGCCAGATGTGAAGTGATTCTGTCTTTGGTTCCATGAAGCAGCAGCATGGGCGCTTTTAACAAAGAAGCATTTTTAATGGCCCATTCACCTGTTTTCATAAACTCTAGTGAAAAGCGAGTACTTATCTTATCATGAATCATGGGATCATTTGTATATGCCTTTATTTCATCCTGATCTTTTGAAAGGGCATTAAGGTCCAATTCATTGGGCATTGTTAGTGATGGGTAAATTTGGTCAATGATTTTTCCAAATATCATTTTCCAACGAGGAGGTTCGAACGCAAGCTTTAGAAAAGGGCTAGTAGCGATTACTCCTGATAATTTGTTTGGTCTTCTAAGCGCATAGTTTATAACAACATTTCCTCCCATACTGTGTCCATACAGAAATGTTGGAATTGGTCCATATAAATGATTGGCTTTAACCAGCATTTCTTCAAGGCCATCCAGAATGCATTCAAAACCAGGATGGTGACCTTTTTTACCTTCTGAAAGGCCATGCCCGAATTGATCATAGGAGATCACAGAAAAGGATTGCTCCAAAAGTTTCGGTATAACAGTTCGTTCATATCGTCTGGCGTATTCACCCATGCCATGAACCAGAACTATCGCAGCTTTTACTTCTTTGGGTTCATAATATTGACCTTGAAGAGTTAATCCGCAAATTTTGAATTCAAAAGGTTTTCGAGTCATGGTTCGGATGATTGTACTCAAAAATAGAGAAGCGTTGCCTTGAAATTGCAAAATTGTTGAAAACTGATAAAAACTTCAACATTAACTATTACAAAATCAATTACTTAAGTGGTGTGCTAGCTCCTTGCCATATGAATTTGGTGCTAAATGATGAATCGGAATTAATAAAATACTTCCGAAATAAGCAGATATTTAGTGCTAAAAAAAATTCGTTAATGCTACATATTTTGTAACTTTAGAAGACACATTAAATGCCCATGATGATGACTTCACTAAAACCAAATTCTAGCCAAAGTCCTGAAAAAAAAACCTTGACAATTGTTCATTTACTTCATCCATATTCAAAGCAGCGAATCCGAGTAGGTGAGAAACTGGGCTATTTTCCAAGGAATATGTATAAATCAAGTGAGATTATAGACGAGGTAGTTTTGGAAATTTATGAAAAGGGAGATCATAAATCGAAAGATTCAGAGGAACTTAGAATGGAGATGTTCGACCTACTAAATACCAAAATGTCAACTTTGTTTAAATCTGAAGAATGGCATAAAGATTCTATAAGCACAAAGTTGATTTTAGAAGAAGAATTAAATAAATTGGAGGAGAATTTTACTGCCGATGCAGGGAATGATTTGATCATGAATGAAGATCTTGATGACATATCTTATCATCAGAATAATGGAGGCCCTAGGGAATTACCCTATGATGAGTCAGAAGAAGGAGTTAAAACATTTTTAGGCTTAGACCAGATTAAAAATTTTCAAGAAAATAGTGATAGAAGAGCTTTGCGGAAAGTGTATTATAAATTACCAGTGAATACTTCAAATATTGTTGACTTGTACATTTTAGGCAAGTTGAGCTTTCATGAAATAGGCGTTATCTTAAACATGGAAGTCTCAGAAGTTAAAGAAATTGTCAATTCTGTAAGGGAAACAATTAAAAATCAGTTGGAATAATAGCTGATTCTCAATAGAATTTGATTTTGATTGAAAAATGTTGAAAATTTTCTTTTTCA
>CAYMKR010000091.1:0-8346 GCA_964390865.1 uncultured Flavobacteriaceae bacterium
AACAGTTCTACTGCATTGCCGAGAATAAAACTAATTACGGCGCCTATAAATGAAATTCGTCCAAGGTTGTAAGTATTAGAAAAAGCTAACCAAAGAGACAATAAAGCACAACAGATAAAAAGAATCGTTGCGTAAACTGGCATCATGCTTGTAAAAAGACCCAGTAAATTAAAAACAACATCTAGCAAAACTGTAAACCCAAATAATGCTAATGTAAAATTGACTTTTACATGTTTATTAAAGAGATAAATCCCTGCAATCAAAAGTTCAATACTAATTGCTAACGGGCCGAATTGACTATAATACTCTTTTTTAAAATAATCTTCTAAACCCATAGGGAATTGAATTTCTAAATAGAAAACAACACCAAGTATAAGTGCCAAAATTATAAATAGCAGGGCGATAATTTTTCTGGTTTTCATACATATATAAATTGAAGATACCTTTAAAAATATTGCCAGCAGGGTTTAGTCTATACAGAGTACCTCCCTTAGGAAACTTTATGCATATAAGTTATTCTTGTCCTTTTATCATTACTAAACACAAGCCAAGCTCCTTCTTAGCCTGTACCTTTTAAGCCACCAGACAAGGCATTCACTATTAATAATAGCATTAGTAACAATTCATTGTTTTCTTGTGGGGCACTCTCTCTAACTTTTCGCCATTTTTTAAGTGTTTGTATTTGAATCTCATGCAAGGCACTTAATGCTTCTTTTCTGAGTTTGTTATTTTCTAACCTGGAAATTCTCCGATTTTCTACAGAAGTACCCATTAAATTTTCAATCTGTTTGAGGCACATTTCATAATCATCCAAAATGAGCTCCATTAGCTCGGTTTTAATCGCAGGATTGTCTACCAAATCGGCAAATACATTCATGATATCAGTATCCGAATTCAAAAGATTTGTTTCGATTTGAATCAGGCCGAATTTTAGAAAGGGCCATTCTTGTGCAGCAGTCTTTAAATACTCAAAATCCTCCGGATGCTGTTCCTTAAATTTACTAAGGGCGGTGCCAGTTCCAAACCATCCAGTAATGTTAAATCTTGATTGGTTCCAACTAAACACCCATGGTATGGAGCGCAGATCATTGAGTGACCGCTGACCAGTTCTACGTGCCGGTCTAGAACCAATCTTGCTATGCTCCAATACATCTATTGGCGTGGCTTGACTGTAGAATTCTATAAACTTTGGGTGGTCTAACAATTGTCGGTAGTGATCTCTGGACATTCCAACAAGACGGTCCATGATCTCATACAATTTTTGATCTTTAACTTTATTCACTGACAACATCGCCTGTCGGGCTGTGCCAGAAATCATCATCTCCAGATTATAACAGGCGTTTAGGCGATTGGCAAATTGATTGGCAATGGTCTCACCCTGTACGGTCATTTTTATATGACCACTCATTGATCCCGGTGGCATGCTCTCCAAAAAACGATGAATTTTTCCACCTCCCCTACTTATGGTTCCTCCGCGGCCATGGAAAAAACGAAGTTGAATCCCTAGTTGATTTCCCACTTCTGTGAGATTCTCCTCTGCCTTGTAAATAGTCCATCGGCTTGTCCATATACCGCCATCCTTGTTACTATCACTATAGCCTAGCATCACTCCCTGTACGAACGATTTTTCATCCTTTATCTTTCCCTGAACAGTAGGGTGTGTTAAAAATGCCTCCAATATTTCTGGTCCGGCTACTAGATCATCAATGGTTTCCAAAAGTGGTACAACAGGAAGATGCGCTTCCTGCAGGCCTACCTCACGCAAGAATAGAAAAACAATTAGTAGGTCACTCAAACTTCGGGTCATGCTGACAATCACTGAACCAACCCCATCTTCTCCATAAAGTTCTACATAATTTTTTACTTCTTTAAAATACCCTAGCACATTATCTGCTTCAAGTCCACATGAAGTACCCGCTACAAGGAAAGGGCGATTGCTTAACAATTCTTGATTAATAAAGGACAGTCTTTTTTCCTCATTCCAACTTGCATAGTCAGCATCTGCAAAACCCGAGGCCTGAAGTATCTGACTAATGGCTTTTTCATGATACTCGCTGTTTTGCCTAATATCCAGTTTGGCCAAATGAAAGCCAAAACAGCCCAAGGCCCTCTCAATAGGAAATAGGCATTCTTTGGCAATTTGATTTGCCTCCAAGTAGGTTAAAACTTTTCTAAGTTTATTTAATTCTTCCCTTAAATCATCCGGTCGGCGAAAATGGCATTTTTCAACAAGGTCAAAACGTTCGTCCAAGGTGTTGTCCATACGAACAACCAATAAATTGATGAACTGTCGCAAAGGTTCGGAAGGATTACGTTCTAAGGCCCACTGTCCAGCCTCTCCCAAAACTTCGGCACCTGCCTTTAAATCATCAAGGAACACTGATGGAAATTTATTTTGGTACACCGAAAAGCTGAGTTTTTCAGCTAATTGAACCAGTTCCTTTCTGATAATTTTCAATGCTGCCTGGCGGTGTAGTTTAAGAGTATCACCAGTAAATTCAGGTGTTACGTAAGGATGTCCGTCTCTGTCTCCACCAACCCAACTTCCAAATTCTATGTTAGGATACTGTTCTGGCCGTTCGAGGTTTTTGGAGGAAAACCCCATGTATTGCCAAGCATCAAACAAACGCTGATCTGTTAAACGCAAGGCTTCCGGGAATACATTAACAAAGTAATGCATTATGTTACTGCGTTCATCCGCCAAGCTTGGCTTTTGTAGATAAATCTCACCTGTGCGCCACCAACGCTCTAATAAGCTTTTGATTTCCTGCCTGATCGCTGCTCGTTCTGAGGTCGACCAAAGTGGGTTTTCGTTTTTCACTAACAGCACGTAAAGTTCACGATGAATATCCAATACTGTCAACCGTTTTGCCTCTGTGGGGTGGGCGGTCAGAACCGGCATTACTTTAATTTTGGGTAATAAGTCTGCTATTTCCTGCTCTTTAATCCCTGAAGTTTTCCATAATTTCAAAGTTTCTGCCCATGATCCACGAGTGGTCTCTAATCCTAACTGAGTTTCTGTTTTACGGCGAAATTGAGTGGCAGCATTTTCTTCTACCGCATTGAGTAATTCAAAGGAAATTCCGATAGCCTGTGCCAGTTTCTCATCTGGAACCTCATCATGTTTTTCGTGAGACTGATTATTATCCATGGGAATCATGGCCGCTAGGTCATCTTCGCCTAGAGATTGGAGCATCTCTTTGAATGTCGAAATGAGATAGGTGAAATCTGTTCTGATTTTTTGCAGCCCTTCGAGCTCAAGTGTTTTCTTCTGCATAAATATTTTATCTGTTTGTATTTACTTAAATATTCTCTTTTAATGCTTAATTTCTATTTTTCGCAACATTTGTCAAACCTAAAATAGCAATTATTTATAACCTTTGTTATAGCTTCGTTCCTTCTTTTTTTTTATAGTTGAGTCAATAAATACGTTTACATTCGAGTCTTTTAAATCACCATAAAGCCTTTTATCTTGTTTTGCTTTAACCGCCAAAGAATACTTCATTTCTTGATATTTCAACCTTGCTCACTCATTTTTTCTTAAAAAATTACGAGAAAGAATATGCCTTCCTAGCGTTTTGTTATTATTCGAATAAACATAAAGATGATGTGTAATCGTATCTATAACTCCATTTATGGATTTATCATTTCGTTTAAAAATATCGCATTTTTCAATTCCTCGATTCTAATTGTAAAAATATCCAATTTTTATCAGTCCAGATTTTATTTTTTCAAATTCCGATTTGTTTTATACACAATAATGATGTCAATAATTGACTTTGAGTCCAATTCAGGTAGAGATGTACTCCCAACATGCTGAATTTCATATGTAAGCCGGCTCAAACCTTTATCAATCTCAGGTTTTAAAATTGTGAAATTTTTAACCTGATGAGATGTGTATTTTTTGATTAGCATTCGTTTATTCACTGGCATATTCATTTTTTTTATTCCGCCATTAGACTATGGATAACAATTATCTATAAAAAATTGAAAACGAAAAGGCCAATGCCGCGAATCTGAAGAAACAGAACTTTGAGTACTGACAAATAAATTCTTTAGCTTAACAGAAATATTTATATCAGAATAGTCGAAGTTTTTGCGCCATGCGCTAATAATAACTGCTTGTTTTAAAGATGCTTTTTTTCTAAATCAGGAAAAGGCCTGTACGCGTAATATTGTAGAACTTCTTGCAAGGCCATTTCAAGTGCTTTATTTATGCTTAGTATTTTGTTTCCTAAGTTAAAATCTATTTGATTTAATTGCATATAATAATCTGTAAACACAGGCACATACAACCCTTTGTTTATTGCTTCGGCAGCAGAATTATAGCTCTCCGATTGGCCTTCTTTTATAATTTTACAAGTAGCCAATCTCAAATTTCCATATTTATCTGTATTGGCCGCAAATCCGAACAAGCGACAGATTAATCCCCGATATTTGTAATTGCTGCAGCTACCTTGATCAATAATAGATAAGGGTTTGTAGATTAAACAAGTTGAACTTTGAGTTTTAGCAAGCGCAAGGAGCGTTTTTTCTGCTTCTCCATTTAAAAACAAGTGAAAGGCCCAAGGTAAAAATTCTAAAGGCGATGCTTCTATATCCGGGTAGGTACAGCATTTTCCACAACCAGAAACACAACTAATTCCAGATGATTGTCCAAACTGAACGTTTTCTTGCTCTAATTGATAAAAAAGCTTTTCTACCAATTGCACTCTTCGCTCTATCGACATTATTTTTTTCCGAAGTTAGACTTAATAAGACTAGGTCAAGTAATTTTTCTCAGAAAAGAAATTTAGATGCTTTTAGACCGTTCAGGGATTTCATTATCATAAAATCCTTGATAGGACATTTTCAGCAGGTTTCCTATTCAAATATTCGTTTGGAATTCCGTTCCATAATTTTATGCTGCGTCTTCTGATTTTGGAAAAATTTAACAAGACAATTCCGCTTGAATTCACTTAATTATAGCTATTATTTATACCAGTTTATCGTTTTTTTATCCTTCATTCTTAACGTTTAATTGCTCTGGTCGCTATAAATGACGGAAAAAATTCATTTATTTTATTTTCTACATCCCAAATATCTTCGAACATTGTTGTTATTGTAAATCCAGCGTCTAGTTGTCCGCCAATTTGATCTGTCAAACTATGCCCAAACACCAATGGTTCATTTTTCTTTTTCAATTCCTCTAATTCTTCATTCGACAATGAATGTAGATCTGAAAATGGTTGCTTATAAATTAGTTTTGAACTTTCTTGATCTAATTGAAATGAAATTGGATTGATCAAACCGGTCATTAAAATTCCGTTTGGTTTTAGGACTCGATAGCACTCTTTCCAAACCGGCAACACGTTGTCAACAAAGACTATTGAACAAGGATTAAATATTAGGTCAAATGAATTGTCCGCAAATACTGAAAGATCTTTCATATCCCCTTGAACTGTTTTTATGTCAAGGTTATATTTATCACTTAAAATTTTGTCTTGTTGTAACTGCTTTTCCGAATTGTCAAAAATGGTGACATCTGCTCCCAAAGTTGCCAGGATTGGACCTTGTTGCCCACCTCCAGAAGCAAGTCCTAATATTTTCAAACCTTTCAAGGCTGGAAACCAATTTTGAGGAACAATTTTTTTAGGCGTCAAAACTATGCCCCAACTTCCCTTTCTAACGTTTTTCAATTCTTCTTCTGTCACAGGGATTGTCCAACGATCTTTTTTGTCAACGTAATTGTCCCAAGCTGATTTGTTATGTTTTATAATGTCCATTAGTTATGATAGATTATTTGTTAATTGGTTTTAATACTTCAGTTATTGCAATTGTATAAGGTTTGTCAGAATTAAAAACAAACCCAAGCCTTTAAATTTAATGCTTTATACGCTATTTGCTATAGGCATTGTAAGTAAATATTCCATCCTGTTACCAACTTCCTTTATCAAACAAGTCCAAAAAGGCTGGTGATGATAAGCTTAAAAAATCTACCAAAAAATGCGAAAATACAAGCCACCTGACACTTTTTGTTTTCTTGTAAATGAACGCCCATACAAGTCCCATAATCAGCGTGGAAATCACTAATTCAAATCCACTATTTACTTTAGAATTGATTCCGAATGCCGCGTGATTTCCGGCAAAAAGCAAACTTGTAAACATAATTGAAATCCAACTTGGCCAATTTTCTGTGTAGTCCAATAAAAGTCCACGCCAATAAAATTCCTCTATCCAAGGATTGATTGCCGCTAATAAAAACCATGGAATAATAATTTCCCATCCGGATAAAGTATCAAAATGAAGCAAGAATATTGGTAAAGGAATTAGTCCAATGATCAAGGCAAGCACACCCCAACCAAATCCTCCTTTTGGTCTCTTCAACCATTTTTTAATAGATTCAACTCCTGCATATTTTAAAATGAAGAATAGCCAAAGAGCCCAACCAATAAGCACCATTGGTATAAATGCCCATTTCTCGATAAATTCTCCGAACGTAAATGCAATCCCAAAATTCACGGCTATTATTAAAAACGGCGATGCAATTACAATATTTCTTTTGGTCATTCCCATTCGGATTGAATAGTTTCTATAAATATTTGCCAACGGTCTCTGCTATACTACTTCCTTGGTTAAATACTTTCCGGTTTCACCTGCCCCGTTGGAAGCGGGGTTCTTCATCATTAGGTCGTAGCGCGTTTTTTAGAAGAATTTTATCATTGTTTAGTGGTTCATAATTAAGGTTAACGGTTAGCTATGATTAGTTGTAGTTAAATTTACTTATTCTTACTCTTTTAGTAATTACCCAAACCCTTGTTGCTTTTAAAAATGATGAACTGATTTATTTTAATTTCACAGCATAAAGGTTACCATCAGTACTTCCAAAATAGATAATACCCTCATCGATAACAGGGCTTGAAAGGATCGAGCCTAATGATAAAATTAATGCCTCCGATTCTTTGAAATTATCACCATACAGTTCAAATCCGTCCTTGAATTCTCCTTTCTCGTTATATATCGTTCCGTAGTTTTTCTTACTCTTTTCCGTTTGGAAATTCCACTTTATTTCTCCCGTCTGATAATCAACACCTAATACTTTACCATCAAAGGTTCCAAAGAATATGATATCATTGAATGCAACAGCAGTGCCATATACTCTCATATTGAGCGGAATGGTCCAATTGACTGTTCCACTAACTTTATCCATACTATAAAAATCGTGAGAATCTGAGGTTCCAAAATAAATATTTCCTTTATATTCAATTGGCGTAGCAATAATCCAACCTTCTGGTTGTCTAATATTCCATTGGGCCTTTCCTGTTTTTGCATTTAAAGCATATAAATTATAATCTCTGCTGCCAAAATACACGATATCATTTTCAACCAAAGCCCCTTTCTGAATTTCACCCTTTGGAAAATAAGTGTCTCCAATAGTTTTAAACTTCCATTCTAATGATCCACTCTCTTTTTGAATAGAATAAAAATTACCGTCGAAACTACCAATTAATATATTTTCATTGTAAAGTACCGGTGAAGCATGAACAATATCTTCTGTCTTAAATTTCCATTTTAATTTTCCATCATTGTTATGAATTGCATATAAATTTCCATCACCACTAGCCCAATATATTGTCTCTTCATCTCCTTTAGGTGACGAAAGGTAATAATCCCATATGTCATACTTTTTTTCGCCTTGAGATTCAAATTTCCAACGCAGCGCACCGTTTATTTTATCAACTCCATATAGATTGCCATCTGCACTTGCAAAACAAATAATACTTTTTCCAATATATGGAGAAGAGTGAATGGCATCTCCTGTGTGAAACTGCCATATTTTTTGTCCGGTGTTTTTATTAACGGCATAAAAATTAGCGTCACCACTTCCAAAATAAATCATATTACCCTCAACCATTGGTGATGAATAAATATGACCCTTTGTTTTAAATTTCCAAAGCACATCTTCCTGTGCCTTTAGCATGCTATGATTTAATAGGATCAGGAAAATAATTATCAACTTTTTTACCATAATAGTGTCTTTTATAATTTGAGCTATCGCTTAATGTGTTATTCCAGTCTGAAGACCGGATGATATGAATTCACTCACAGTATGAGTAGTTTATTTTTTAGATAGAAAGGCTTTGGACTTTATGATAAATTCTCCTTTGGTTTCACCTTCATGCGCCCCATGAGCTACATTTGGTAATATCCATAAATCCGAATTAGGTAGGTTTTTCTTAACTCGAGCTACCTCTTCAAGGTCCATACCTTCATCATCATCGCCAATCATAATTAATACTTCAGGTTTTATTGTTTGTAATTCTTCATTAGTTACACTCACCGTATAGTTATTAAATTGTTCCATTA
>CAYMKR010000092.1:0-8251 GCA_964390865.1 uncultured Flavobacteriaceae bacterium
AATTTAATTAGATAAAAAAATTGTACTATTGCAAAATGAGGGGAAAATCAAACTTTTCTAACACATTAATAATGTGGTATTTAAATAATCAACGTGATTTGCCTTGGAGAAAAACCAGGAATCCATTTTACATCTGGTTATCCGAAATTATTATGCAACAGACTCGCATAGCACAAGGCACTTCATATTATGAAAAATTTGTCAATGAATTCAATGATATTTTTGCTCTCGCGGATGCAGAAGAAAAGCATATTTTAAAATTATGGCAAGGCTTGGGTTATTATTCTCGAGCAAGAAATCTTCACAACACTGCTAAAATTATTGCCCATCAATACAATGGAAAATTTCCTGATACTTATAAGGAACTCATAAAACTGAAAGGAATAGGAGATTACACTGCTTCGGCAATCTCCTCTATTGCCTTTGACAAACCTCATGCTGTTGTTGATGGAAACGTATATAGGGTCTTGTCAAGAATTTTCGGAATAAAAACGGCTATTAACGAGTCAAAAGGGGTTACTGAGTTTAAGCTTTTAGCGCAAGAATTACTAGATGATAATGATCCAGGAAATCACAATCAGGCGTTAATGGAATTTGGTGCACTAGTTTGTTCGCCAAAAAAACCAAAATGTGAAACTTGTATTTTTAACAATGAATGTTACGCTCTCCAACATAATGAAATAGTTTCACTGCCAGTGAAGATTAAAAAGTTAAAAATCAGAAAACGGTATTTTAATTATTTAGTTGTAGATCATGAAGGGGATTCGACCCTTATTAGGAAAAGAGAAAAAAAAGATATTTGGCAAAATTTGTTTGAATTTCCTCTTCATGAAACTAAGGACGATCTTTTTGACCAGATAGAATTTGAAAAATTCATTGATAATGAGTTGTCAATGAGTGGGTCATTTACACTTAAAAAATATAACCAAAAACCCATTGTGCACAAACTGACTCACCAAACCTTATACGCATCATTTTGGATTGTTGAACCAGATGAGAAAATGGCAAACCTTACCTCCTGGCAAGATTTGAAAGAGCATGCTTTGCCCGTTTTACTTCAGAATTTTGTTGATAAATATCATAGCCCAAATTAACGGATTCTCTCAATTTGATTATCTTTGATTTTTAATAAATTATTATGGCAAATTCATTAAACAAAGTGATGCTTATTGGGCATTTAGGCGACGAGGTAAAAATGCATTATTTTGAAGGAGGAAACTGTATTGGAAGGTTTCCGATTGCCACAAATGAGTCATTTAGCAATAGGCAAACTGGTGAAAAAGTAACTACAACTGAATGGCACAATGTAGTTGTGAGAAATAAATTGGCAGAGCTTTGTGAAAAATATTTAAGCAAAGGCGATCGTATATTTGTAGAAGGAAAAATCAAGACGCGTCAATGGGAGCAAGAAGGAGTAAAAAGATATACCACCGAGATTCATGCGTTAGAAATGACTTTTTTAACAACAAAAAAAGATTTGAATAATCCAGACAATGCAGGTCAACAAGCAAATGACAGCAAATCCACTGGAACTAAACCACCGGCCGGAACTGCAGATGATCTGCCGTTTTAGTTTTAAAATTATTATAAATTAAAATATTCTTCTTTGGATCCTGAACCCGCAAGTATTTTTATGGTCATTGAATTGGGCTGGCAAGCAATAGCCGGTATTGTCTTTCTCATTGCATTGCTTTCAATTTCTGGAATAATTTCTGGGACTGAGGTTGCTTTTTTTTCATTGACAAAATCAGATCTTGAAAAGGAGTCTAATCTCAATCTAAAACAAGTCAAGCAATTATTAGAAGATCCTAAAAAGTTATTGGCCACTATATTAATTGCCAACAATTTTGTCAATATTCTCTTTATTTTGCTTTTCACCTATGTTGGTGACTATTATTTCAGCAATCTATCATCCCCTTTGATAAAGTTTTTGATAGAAATAGTACTGGTAACCTTTTTGATTCTATTATTCGGAGAAGTATTGCCTAAAATTTATGCCAATAGAAATGCATATGGTTTTGCCTCTTTTATGGCTAAACCAATGATATTCTTAAATTCAATGCTCTCCTTCTTAAGTAAACCCTTGATGAGTCTTACTAAGATTGTTGAAAAAAAATTAAGTAAAAAACATTCGGATTTTTCTGTAGAGGTCTTATCTCAGGCTCTCGAATTAACCTCAAAAGGGGCAACAACAAAAGAAGAGAAGAAGATTTTACAAGGTATTGTGAATTTCGGAAACACTGATACTTCTCAGATAATGTGTCCAAGAATGGACATTTTTGCCTTAGCATCTGATGAAGAATTCAATGAAATTACTGAGAAAATCATAAGAAAGGGACATTCCCGAATTCCAGTTTACAAAGAAAATATTGATAATATAATTGGCATTCTGTATACCAAAGACCTCATTCCGCATTTAAATAAGAAGACTTTTCAATGGAAGAAAATTATTCGAGAAGCGTTTTTCGTGCCCGAGAATAAAAAATTAGATGATTTATTAAAAGAATTCCAAGAATTGAAAAACCATATGGCAATTGTTGTAGATGAATATGGAGGTACTTCAGGACTTATTACCCTTGAGGATATTATTGAAGAGATCGTAGGTGATATTTCAGATGAATTCGATCAAAATGATCTTTCTTACTCTAAACTAGACGATTTTAACTATGTTTTTGAAGGAAAAACTACTTTAAAAGATTTTTACAAAGTTTTACAAATAGAGGAATCTATATTTGAAGAGCATAAATTTGAAGCTGAGACCTTGGCCGGATTTATTTTAGAAATAACAGGCAAATTTCCAAAGAAGAATGATAAGGTCTCTTTCAAGCATTACAATTTTACTATTGAGGCAATTGACAAAAAAAGAATCAAACAGGTTAAAGTAAGCCTACCAATGAAGAAAAAATAATGATGAGACAACCTTTGTTCAAAATCACTTTCCTAGCTATTATAAGCTTATTTACTATGAATTCCTGTAAAGAAGAAGTTCTACCAAAACCTAAGGCCCAACTAAGGCTCGAATACCCAAGTTCTAATTACACGTTAATCAGTACCGATTGCCCGTATATTTTTGAAACCTCAGATGCATCAAAAGTTCACATCAATGACAAGTGCTGGGTAAATATTGATTATGACAAATTGAACGCCACAATTAACATGACATATCGCCCTGTTGAAAATAACTTAAACGAATTGTTTCTTGAGGCAGAGAAGCTGACTTTCAATCACACTATTAAAGCAGACGGAATCAGTTCAATTCCATATGCCAATAAAGAGAATAAAGTATATGGCTCAATTTTTGAGGTTTCAGGTAATGCAGCTTCCCCGATTCAGTTCCATGTAACTGACAGCAGCAGGCACTTTATTACTGGGGCCGTTTATTTTAACGTACAACCCAACTATGATTCAATTAAACCTGCAATAAGCTATTTGCAAAAAGATATTATCAGAATGATTGAATCAATGCAATGGAAAAATTAACATAAAATATTCATTAGTTGAAGAAAAAATATCTCTATAATAAAACGATACGATTCTGGTTACTCACTGGTCTTATAATGCTTATTGGTCAGGTTATACTAGGTGGGATTACCAGACTTACCGGCTCGGGTTTATCCATTACCAGTTGGGATATCATCACTGGAGTTATCCCTCCGATCAGCAAAGCACAATGGACAGAACTCTTTGAGCTCTACAAACAGACTCCTCAATATTATAAAATCAATTCTGATTTTACATTAAACGATTTTAAATTTATTTACTTCTGGGAATACATGCATCGCTTATGGGTCCGAACCTTAGGCATGATTTTCTTAATTCCATTTGTGATATTCATAATCCGCAAGCAAATAGACGCATTTTTAATAAAAAGGCTTGCTTTAGTTGTGGCATTAACAGCCTTGACAGCTTCTGCAGGATGGATCATGGTTATGAGTGGCCTAGTAGAAAGACCTTGGGTAAATGCCTATAAACTTACTTTGCATTTTATGTTAGCTGTTCTCACAATAGGGGCTATGGTCAAATGCATTGCTGATGTTTATTTAATGGAAAATAAACCAAAAAAAGGTCATACCAAGTTTGTTTTGATTCTGCTTACTTTTACAGCTGTACAACTAATTTTTGCCGGTCTAATGGCAGGAATGCGAGCTGGTTTGTATTATGCAAGTTGGCCTTCAATGAATGGAGCTTTTATTCCTGAAGTTTTGTTGGACAGTAGCAATTGGACTTTACATAATCTGACAAACTATGACCGATTTGCATTTGCTCCGGCACTAGTTCAATTTGTTCATCGCTTGCTGGCCTATATTATTTTGCTATTGACTGTGTATTTTTATCATAAAAAAAGAAACAATGTTCATACAGGTGCTATTAAATGGCTAACTGTTTCATACCTATTAGTTGTTTTTCAAGTCTTTCTAGGGATTATGACATTATTGAAAATTAAAACAGGTATTCCCTTAATTTATGGCACCTTACATCAGCTTGTGGGTATATTGTATTTAATAAGCCTTTTGTTTCTATACTACTCATTACGAAACAAAATTTCAATTTGGAGCAAAAAAAAGCTACCTCAAGGGTAGCTTTTAATTAATTTATGAAGTTTTGGACTTTAAGCTTTACAACTTCCGTCACATGATTTACCATCTTTGGCACATTTTCCTTCACATTTTTTCACAGAACTATCAGCCATAACCTTAGCTGAATCAATCGCTTTTTCTGCATCAGCAGATACTGAATCTACAGCTTGCTCAACAGCATCAGCTCCTTCTTCTACAGCGTCAGCAGTAGCTTCACCTGCAGCTTCTACTGCTTCTACAGCGTCAGTTGCTTCTGTTGCTGCTTCTTTTTTTGCTTGGTCACATGAAAATGTAAGAGCGCTAACGACAGCAATTACAAAAATTCCTTTGATCAATTTCATAGTTGTTAATTTTAAGTTAAATATTTAAGAGTGCAATATAAAGAAACAAATATGAAGAAATTCTGAAGTAATGTTTCAAGCATAAAAAAACCTGAACGAATTCAGGTCTTTATATTTTTCAAATGAACAATATTATCATTTAACTACAAATTTTACTGGAACTAAAAAACTAACAGCAACAGCCTCACCATCTTTAGTCGCTGGAACTACTAAAGGAACTTTAGCAATAACTCTTTCCATTTCAGCCCTCAAAGATTTATGAGGAGCCGATATTTTCAAAGTTGAAATCTTTCCAGATTCGTCAACATGGACAATACTTTTGATTTCATAATTTCCGTCACTTAATCCTAGACTAGTTGCAAGATCTTTGTTAAACTCAGACTTTAAAAAAGCAATAAAACTTTCTTTGTTACAAGCTCTAATTTCTTCAACAGATCCAGTACAACCTGGATACACTACTGGAGTGTCTGCTAATTTCTCAGCCATAACGCCTTCTGGAACTACAAATTCTTCAATTTCTTTAGAACTAGCTTCAATTCCTTCACTTGCTTGCATACTTGACGGTTCAGCTGCATCTGAAGTCGCGCTTTTTGTCGAAGTCGCTTCGACTACTTCTTCATCCGTAGCTTCCATTCCACTTGAATCTGTACCTTCTTCTGTCATTTCAACAGCAGCATCATCTTGAACTTCTTCCTTTTTTGTTTCTTTACAAGAAACAGCAATAGTACTTACCAAAGCAAATACCAATAATAATTTTACTATTTTCATTTTCTATTAAGATTTAGTTAACTTGATGCGACAAAATAAATACTTTATCTTTTAAAAAGCTAATATTCAATGTAAAAAATACTTTTTTGCATAAAAAAAGGGCCTTAAGGCCCTTTTAATAAAATTTTTATTAAGATTATTTAATTCCTGGCTTATATTTGAAACTTTGACCTCCAACAGAAGCCTCAGCCATTAATCCACCTATTGTTTTTGTGAAAATTGCAACACCATCTTGATAATCAATATCAGCAGAAGCTCCATCTTTCAAGGCTACAGCAGAAGCCTGCCCTGAAAACTTAACTTTCCCTGCTGTAAATCTACCTAAAGCTGCTTGATCTTCAAATAGAATGATTTCCATATATTGCTGACCACCGGCCTGTAATCCGAAAGTTGCCTGAGCAAGCTTAGATTCTCCAATGACAGTTTTATCATCAAATACCAATCCGGCTCCACCGGCTCCACCAATTCCAAGACCTCCTTTTGTGATTTTTGGAAAAAATGCAAATGCATAGGCGGTGTGCAAATGAGCTTCCACTTTTGGATTACTTTTTGCAAATTCAGCCAAAGCTTTTTTCACTTCATCTTGAAGTTTAGTGTCTTTTGGAAAAACAACAGTAATCTTTTTTTCAGCTACTGCTTCTTCAACAGCTTCACCTGCAGTCTCAACGGCTTCACTTGTTGCTTCAGCTCCTTCTTCAATTCCTTCAGTTGTTTCTTCTGCAGCCTCAGTTGTTTCTTCTACAGCTTCAGTTGTTTCTTCTACAGCATCATCCATGGCCTCGCCAGCCTCTTTTTTATCTGATTTGCATGAAAATGCAATTGCACTTACGAGCATCACAGTAAAAAGTAATTTCATTAATTTCATAATTTTATAGTTTTAGAGTTAAGTATTATTTTAGTTTTAGTTCTAAAAATTTTTGCAAAGTACGACCATTTTGTTCTGAAATCCAACTGTTGAAATATTTTAGTTACTGTGTATCACCGTGCTTAATGGCAGGCTCTATTTCCTCAATTGAGGCCACTGAATAAATTTCACCTCCAGCTGTTCGCTCAATGATCTGTTTAATCTCATCTTCACTTATTCTATTCTGATCAAAACTGACAACTCCTGAACTATCTTGAAATGAAATTTTAGCAAAACTTACACCATCAGCTTTATACAATTTAGACTGAATCAATCTTGCACAGCCAATTTCACAGGTCATCCCCTTAATAGCTACTTTAACCTGGTGTAGGTCTTCAGCTACAGCCTTTTGTTCAATAGACTCTTCTTTACTCTGTTCTTCAGGTTTTTTAGAATCACAGGATATAAAAAACAACATTAATATCGCAAGCGAAATGAATTTAATATGTAATTTCACAAGTTTAAAATTATAAGTGTACAGGCAAAAATAAGCATTATTTTTCAGCAACAATAAGCCTATCATGAATAAGGTTCAACAATATGAATAACAAACAGTCGAGATGGTTAATCCTCATCATACTGGCGCTTATCTGGGGAAGTTCTTTCATATTGATGAAAAAGGCCTTATTCTATCTTGATCCAATTCAAGTTGGTGCTCTCAGAATTATCTTTACGGGAATCACTCTTTTCATAGTCGGTTTCAAAAATATTTCTAAAGTAAATAAGAAACAATGGTATTACATAACTATAACCGCCATGCTAGGAACTTTCTTTCCTGCATTCCTTTTTGCTTTTGCGGTACAAAAAATAGATAGTTCGATAGTCTCAATACTAAATTCACTGACACCTCTTAACACTTTACTTGTGGGTTCATTTTTTTTTGGTTTTAGTTTTTTGAGAAAACAATTTATCGGAGTAATCATAGGATTAATAGGTGCTCTATTTCTAATTCTCAAAGGAGCTGATCTCAATCCTGAGCAAAATTATATTTACGCGTTGTTTGTTGTAATTGCCTCTGTAGGCTATGCTTTTAATGTGAATATTCTTAAAAAACACTTAAACGACCTAAATGCGCTCACAATTGTAACCGGTAACTTCATCATCATATTTATCCCAGCTTTGATCATCTTGTGGTGGACAGATTTTTTCGAATTGTCTTATATGAAAGCTGCTCAACCATCTCTTTGGTATTTAGTGCTTCTTTCTGTATTTGGTACAGCTATGGCCAAAACGTTATTCAATAAATTAATTCAAATATCATCACCCATATTTTCAAGTTCTGTCACTTACCTCATCCCGATAGTAGCCATTTTCTGGGGCGTTCTTGATGGAGAAAGGTTATATTTTGGTCAATTCTTAGCAGGCTCTCTGATACTTCTTGGGGTTTATTTAACCAATAAAGGAAAATAAATCATTGATTGAGCTATCGCTCGGATTCTTAAGCGAATAATGACTTTAAAAAGTTTTCCTCATTTAATAAAAAGGTGTATATTTGCACCCGCCTAAATAGAATGGGCAGTATTTTTTATTAAAAGCAAAAACATAAATCTATGTATGCAATTGTAGAGATAGCAGGGCAGCAATTTAAAGTTGCAAAAGACCAAAGGGTTTTTGTTCATCGCTTAGAAGAGAAGGAAGGATCAAAAGTTTCTTTTGACAAA
>CAYMKR010000093.1:0-8243 GCA_964390865.1 uncultured Flavobacteriaceae bacterium
ACCTTCAAACTTGCTATACTTGTAGTCAATTTTTATTTAGATTAATTATAAATACCATGCGAAATTACGCAAAAATATTTGTTTAAAACTGATAATTATCACGAAACCATAAATAAAATGAAGGTAAAGGAAGTCAATAAATCACTTCTCTGATTTTAGTATTTCGATATCTTTTTTAATCCGATCCATTTCGGTTGCATCGGTGCCGTCATAAAAACCCCTAATCTGCTTTTTCTTATCTATCAAGATAAATTGCTCGGTATGAATGAAATCTTGCTCACCCCCATCACCTTCATCCAAAACAGCGAAATAAGATTTACGGGCTAATTCATAAATATGTCTTTTATTTCCTGTTGTAATCTCCCATTTCCCATCAATTGCCTTATTTTTATCTGCATAGGCACTTAAAACAGAAACGCTGTCAATTACAGGAGTTACAGAATGAGACAAGAACTTTAAATCCTTATCTTGTTTATAAAATTCTTGCAATTCCGACATGTTTATCGCCATAATAGGGCAAATGGTCTGGCACCTTGTAAAAAAGAAATCTGCTATATATATTTTATCCTGAAAATCTTTCGAACTTATCGAGTCTCCATTTTGATTGATCAAATGAAATTCTCCAATTCGGTGGTCACGACTAATGTGCTTAACCGCATCATCTACAAGTCTCGGATTTACATCAATAGGATTGTATACAGGAAGTTGACTTTTAGGTTTTACAAGAAAATAAATAATTGGAACAAAGATAATTGTGAAGAATAACAAGAATATTAAAGTCGATTTCGATTTCTTGAAAAATTGAATTAAATACATATTTTGTATCTTTGGCATTCCGTAAAAATTGCTATTAGGCTTACAAAAATAAACTTTATGAAGTATTTATTGCTCTATATACTGCTATTATTTTCAGTTTCTGCTTGGACTCAGGAACCCTCCAAAATAGACCTAAAATATCTAAAAGACATTTCGTCTTCTGAAGAAAAATCTTCTGCAAATAAAGTGGCATTTAAAGCTAATCCAAATACTGTAAATTATGATATTAGTTACCATAGGCTATATTGGGAGGTAGATCCGAGAAAGGCTCAGATCAAGGGAGAGGTTACTACATACTATACTGCGTTAAGCGATATGAATCAGGTTGTATTTGATTTGGCTGACAATATGCAAGTATCCGATATAAAACAACGAGGAAAATCATTGAGTTTTAATCAAAATAGTAATGATGAACTTCTAATTGAGTTATCCATAACACAAACTAAAAACAAATTAGATTCCTTGACAATATTTTATGAAGGAAACCCTGTCAGTTCAGGTTTTGGATCATTTGAAATCAGCACCCATGGATTTAGCAATACACCTGTTTTATGGACTTTATCGGAACCTTATGGTGCTAAAGGCTGGTGGCCATGCAAACAAGATTTAACCGATAAGATTGACTCTATTGATGTGATAATCAAACATCCCAATCAATATAAAGCGGCATCAAACGGACTGTTAGTTTCTGAAGCAGCACAAGGCTTAAGCACCATAACCCACTGGCATCATGCATATCCAATACCTGCCTACTTGATTGCCATTGCCGTAACTAATTATTCAGTTTATAAAGAAAGTGCACCTGAGTTGCCCTTTGAAATTGTCAATTATGTTTACCCAGAAGGCTTAAATAATGCTAAAAACAGTACAGCGATTACCCCAGATATCATGATGCTCTTCAACGATCTATTTGAAATGTACCCTTTTTCAAAGGAGAAATATGGTCACGCACAATTCGGATGGGGAGGTGGAATGGAGCACACAACAATGACTTTTATGGGAGGATGGAGTCGAGGACTTATAGCACATGAATTGGCTCATCAATGGTTTGGAAATAAAATTACATGCGGCAGTTGGGAAGATATTTGGTTGAATGAAGGGTTTGCCACCTATTTAGATGGGCTCGTACATGAAAACTTTGACGGACAAGAGGTGTTTGCACAATGGAGAAAATCAATCGTTAATAGTATTACTTCAATTTCTTCAGGATCAACTTTTGTTACAGATACTACCTCAGTTTCCAGAATATTTGATAGCCGATTGACCTATAGAAAAGGAGCCATGATCCTTCATATGCTGCGATATAAGATTGGAGACGACAACTTTTTTAGTGCTGTTAAAAATTATCTGGCAGATCCCTCTCTGGCCTATTCTTATGCTCATACCAATGATCTTCAAAGACATCTAGAAGCAACGAGTCTTTTAGACTTGGATGAGTTTTTTGCTGACTGGTTTTATGGACAAGGCTACCCCGAGTATGATCTCGTTTGGAGTCAAAATGAATCAGATCAAATCATACACTTTCAAGTGAGTCAAGATCAATCTCATCCCTCAGTTTCGTTTTTTGAGATGCCCTTACCAGTCACCGTTAATGGCCCTTCAGGGGAGTCTGAAAAATTGCGATTGGAAGTATCTGAGGATGAACAATTATTTAGTATTCAATTAAATTTTAAAGTTGTTTCGGTACAAGTTGATCCAGAATCACAACTTATTTCAAAAAACAATCGAGCTGTTTTAGGTTTAGATACCGAAAGTCTACAAAATATAGTTTCAGTATATCCTAATCCTGTGAGCGATGTCTTAAATATTTCAACTAACGGTTTTGTTCACATAAAAAATATTACAATTTACAACGTGCTTGGTGAAAAAATGATGGAAATAGCTGATCCTTCAAATCAAATTAGCCTAGAACAACTCAACTTCGGAGCCCATTTAGTGGTAATTGATACTGATCAAGGCAGCCTACATAAGACTATTTTAAAAAAATAACAGTTTTAACAAGTATTTTCAAAAACTCATTTCTTAATACAAGGCATAAAGTGTACATTTGTCGTCCTTAAAATTTTGAAATTTATCAATGGAAACATATATAAAAATTACTCAGTTCTTATTGAGTTTATCTTTGCTCATAGTTTTACACGAACTTGGCCACTTTATCCCTGCCAAATTATTCAAGACCAGAGTTGAAAAATTCTACCTTTTCTTTGATTATAAATTTTCGATTTTCAAAAAGAAAATTGGTGATACCGTATATGGAATTGGCTGGATTCCTTTAGGAGGATATGTAAAAATATCGGGAATGATCGATGAGAGTATGGATAAAGAGCAAATGGCTCAACCTCCCCAACCATGGGAATTCCGCTCAAAACCAGCTTGGCAAAGACTTATCATAATGCTTGGAGGCGTTACTGTTAATTTTATTCTTGGAATTTTTATCTATATCATGATGTTTAACGCATGGGGAAATGATTTTGTTGCACCTCAGGACGTTAAACAAGGGTTTTCTATTGTTGACTTATTTAAAGACCTTGGATTTAAAGATGGTGATAAAATTGAAAAAATAAATGGCGAAGCCCCAGTCAATGTGCTTGACGTAAATAAACATCTTTTTTTGAGAGACGTAAAAAATATTGAAGTGACGCATACTGATGGTAATTCTGAAATTATTGATTTACCTGAAGACATAGGCTTACAAATGTGGCAAAGTGGTAATATGGACCCTTTTACCCCAAGAACCCCTGCCATTCTAGATAGTGTCATTCCTGAATCTGCTGCCTTTAAGGGAGGTTTGAAAAAAGGAGATGTCATAACAGCAATGAATGACCAAAAAATCACTTACTGGAATGAATTCACAAGTGTAGTTGAAAACAATCCGAATGAAACCGCTATTAAGGTAACTGTTAATAGAGATGGAAATTCTGAATCTTTTATGGTCACACCAAGCGAAGATCAAGTATTAGGTGTATATAGATTGGGATATACTGATGATGTGATTAAAATAAGCCATAAGGATTATACTTTTGCTGAAAGTATAGGACCTGGCTTTTCAAGAGCTTATTGGACCTTGAAAGATTATATGGGTCAATTCAAATATGTCTTTACTAAAAAAGGGGCAACTCAATTGGGTGGATTTATTACCATTGGTAGTATATTTCCTTCTAAATGGAATTGGCAGGCGTTTTGGAGCATTACAGCTTTACTATCAATAATGCTTGGTTTTATGAATTTATTGCCGATACCTGCCCTAGATGGTGGGCATGTGGTATTCACACTATTCGAAATGATAAGTGGGAGAAAACCAAGTGATAAATTTTTAGAATATGCTCAAATAACGGGCTTTATCATACTAGTTTCTTTATTGTTATTTGCAAACGGAAATGATATTTACAAATGGTTGACAGGCCAGCTCTAATTTGTAGTCTATAATCTTATCCTGCATTTGTTTTTAGATTTTGTAAGTCGCTATCCTTTTGAACGACTATAAACAAAACTCTAAAAATGAAGAATTTATTGTTAGTAATCTTACTTGCTTTAACTGCAATCTCATGCGGCGGAGACTCTGAAGATTTAACTGAATTCAGCCCAACTACGCCTGTAGATAAGGAGTTTAAATGGACAATTCCGGAAGCATTGATCAACGGATCGGATAGTCCTTTCCCTCTAGCCAAAGATCCGAAATTACTCGAAGTAAAGAATATTGACTTTTTATCTGATGATGCCTTGGTTGCTGCCGTGAATATTGACGGAGTGGTCAAAATATATCCTTATGTTTATTTGAATAATTTTGAATCAGTAAATGATAAGATTAACGATAAATCATTTGCTTTGACCTATTGCCCGCTTACTCAAAGCGCCTTAATGATTAACAGAAACTATCAAAATGATGAATTCGTTTTAAGAGCCTCAGGATATTTACTATTTGACAATGTTATCCTCATAGACGAAAATAGCAAAACTTATTGGTCTCAAATGCTTGGTCAATGTATAAAGGGCACTTATGCTGGTGAGTTTCCTGACACCTTTAACTTTGTTGAAATGACTTGGAAAACTGTCAAAACAAGTTTTCCTGAAGCACTTGTTTTTACAAATTCAAGCGTGGCGTCCTCAAACTCAAACACCACGGCTAATAAAGCTGATGTTAAAATTGGCGATTTGGTCTATGGCATAATTGGGACCTCTACGGGTGAGCAACCATTTGAATCTAGTGATGGAAAGTCGACAAAAGTTTATATCTATCATTATGATGACTTTGGGGCAAGCACTACATTAAAATCAATCTTTATAGCTAGCAAAAGAACTTTAATCATTGGTAATAAAAATGACCATTATATTACCTCATATATAAATGACTCTGACGCAGATTTTGAAGCTGTTCAAAATCGTTTCCCTATTGTTATGAAAGACAGTGACAATAATGAATGGAATGTTTTTGGAATAGCTGAAAGTGGTCCTAGAAAAGGAGATCAACTGAGCTCCCATACTGGTTTTTTCGCTCTTTTCTGGGCATGGAAAAGTTTCTATAACAATTTTTCATTCGACGAATAATTATGAAAGTCGACCATTTTAAAATCCATCTGATGCTGCTTCTCGCATTATTCTGCATTGGAATAAGTTCATCACAAAAAAATCTTCCTGAGTTGATTCTCAAAAATATTGATAACAAGCAGACAAATATCAATAACCTGAGTATGGAGAAGGTTGTCATCATAAATTTCTGGGCCACTTGGTGTGAACCCTGTTTAAAGGAACTTAATGCATTCAACAAGAATTTGAAACTTATTGAGCAAGAGCTGAACTCCAAATTAATTTCCATATCCATTGATGATTCCCGAACAGTTTCTCGTATTATTCCTATGCTTAATGGAAACTCCTGGGGTTTTGAAGTTTTCCCAGATACGAATCAAGAAATAAAACGGTCTCTAAATATTATTGACATCCCACATACTTTGCTCGTCTATCAGAATAAAATCGTTTATGAGAGCACGGGCTACTTAATCGGTGATGAAGAAATTCTTTTTAATAAAATAAAAGAATTAAATCGAAAGTAGATGTTTAAAACACATTCCATATTCGTGATATTAGTTTTGATGTGCATTAATGTTAGTGCTCAATTTATTCAAGACTTTAGTGGAAGTCTTGAGTCCCTGGCCACATATTATACAGATGATGACAAAGTAGCTAATCCTGGAGATACTGATTTCAGATCCAATAATTATCTGCGCTTCAATTATTTTAAAAACAAATTCAAGGCATCTATTCAATTTGAATCATACATAGAAGAAGCATTGCTTGGCTATGCGCCTGAGTTAGATCAAAAATTTGCCTTTTCCATGGCCTCTTTTGCCTATGCCAACAAAAATTTAAAGGTCGGTGCTGGTTATGTTTTCGATCAGTTCAGCGGAGGTTTAAGTTATAGATCATGGGAAGACAGACAACTAGGTCTTAACAATGCTCTTGTTGGAGCCAATATAGATTTCAGCCCAACGGAAAAATTACAGTTAAAAGCATTTATAGGAAAACAAAAAAATGCCTTTGATATATCAAATGGAACTTTAATGGGGCTAAATACAATTATTGATCTCGGGCAAAAATTTGATCTCGATATTGGGATCGTGAGTCGCTATGAAGCCTATGAATCTGATAATCCAGATTTTTTAGAATTTACCAATCTATATTCTTCTAAGGTTGCTTTCACTGATGGTAACTTCTACACCCAAATAGAAGTTGTTTACAAAAGTAAAGATGCTCTAGTAGAATTCGGAAATGTAATAGATAGTCGTTTGTTTTCTGGAAATGCCCTTGCATTCAATTTGGGATATTTCAAATCCGGATTTGGCTTTGACATGACTTTTAGAAGGCTGGAGAACATGGCTTTCTATACTGATCGAAGCGCCTATGGCAACATAAATAATCAATTAATTGTAAATTATTTACCAGCTTTAACCAAGCAGCACAATATTGGACTTTCTAACATATATGTTTATGAGGCACAATCTCAATTAAGTTTTATTGCTGGAGGAAAGGCTGGTGAAATTGGGCAGCAAATTGATCTTTATTATAAATTCTCGAAAGAAAATAGCCTGGCGAAAAAATATGAAACTGTTTTGGCATTTAACTACGCTTCCTGGTTTGGATTAAATGCTGATTATGATCTTGAAAACAGGCAATATTCAGCTGATTTTTTTAGATATGGAGATGAGTATTACACAGACTTAAATATGGAGCTCAAAAATCAATGGTCTAAGCATTGGCGAACAACTTTATATTGGATGTATCAATTTTACAATAAAGAACGGTTAGAGGCCGCTTCAGGGACTGTCACGGCTAATATTGGAGCCATTGACTCTTATTATACGATTAATCCTAAAAATGAACTTAGATTTCAGCTTGAGCATCTCTGGACACAAGACGATCAAAAAAACTGGGTTGGAGGTCTTATAGAATATAATTTTTTAAGAAAATTCTCAATTTATGCAAATGACCTTTATAATTATGGAAATGATAACGAAATTGAAAGAATTCATTACTACAATGTAGGTGGTACTTTCAGGCATAAAAAAACAAAGTTCACTCTAAATTATGGTCGGCAAAGAGGAGGACTCATATGTGTTGGAGGCGTATGCCGATTTGTACCAAAGTCAAATGGTCTTAGTTTTGGCATGAATCTATTTATATAAAAAAAACCTCATGCATGGCATGAGGTTTTCTATAAGTTCATTGAATCCAGGTTTAATCAACCAGAATAATGATTTTATTATCATTCATCTCAATAGTACCACTATTGATATCCAAAATCTTAGTTCCGTTATCGCCATTTGAAAATTTACCTTCATAAGCCTCATCAAGTGTAAAACTACCTCGAATTCTTACTTTCCCTTCCTTAAGCAGGGATACAATAGGAGCATGATTATTCAGTATTTGAAATTCTCCTACTACTCCAGGAACAATTACTGATTCAACATCCCCCTGAAAAATACTTGCTTCAGGTGTTACAATTTCTAAAAACATCGTTTATGATTTTTAAGCTTCAGTCAACATTTTATCTCCGGCTTCCATAGCTTCCTCAATAGTACCTCTAAGGTTGAAAGCAGCTTCAGGATATTTATCCAATTCTCCATCCATAATCATGTTGAAACCTTTAATAGTATCCTTAATATCAACTAATGATCCTGGGATACCTGTAAATTGCTCAGCCACGTGGAAAGGTTGAGATAAGAAACGTTGAACACGACGCGCTCTGTGAACGATTAATTTATCTTCTTCACTTAATTCTTCCATACCAAGAATTGCAATAATATCTTGTAATTCTTTATATTTTTGAAGCGTTTCTTTTACTCTTTGTGCAGTATCATAATGTTCATCACCTAAAATTTCTCTACTAAGAATTCTTGAAGTTGAATCCAAAGGATCAACAGCAGGATAAATTC
>CAYMKR010000094.1:0-8215 GCA_964390865.1 uncultured Flavobacteriaceae bacterium
TTGAATAATGAGGTGGCCGGGTCAACAAGGTTTTATGATTATAATGAAGGATATGGTACCGTACAATTGGGCTATACCTGGTATGGTAAAAGGTTTCAAGGCACGGGTTTGAATAAAAATTGCAAATATCTTATGCTTATAAATGCCTTTGAAAATTGGCAAATGGAACGCGTTGAATTTAGAGCGGACAATACCAATAAAAGATCTATCGCAGCGATGAAAAGTATTGGCTGTATAGAAGAGGGGGTATTGAGAAGTAATTGTTCTAGCCCAACAGGAAGAAGAGACAGTATTGTGCTGAGTATTTTAAAGAATGAATGGAAGGGAGACGTCAAAGAGAAATTAGCGCATAAATTACAAGTATAAAATACAAAGACACATAGTCTAACAATGTGTAAGTATATAAATACCAATTATTTAAATGAGATGCAATGAAAAATTTTAGAATTTTAATTACTTTTTTGATTTTATTGATGACATTGAGTTGCAGTAAAAAAGAAATCCAAAAGGAAGAGAATCCATTCAGCGGATTATGGTCTTTATATATTATGGAGCAATTAAATCCTGAAACGCAAGAATGGCAATTGTGGAGAAATGGAATGCAGGGCTATATTTTATACGATAAAAATAACAATATGTCTGTGCATCTGACAACCTTAGGATATGAAAAAACAGGGATTCAATTCGCAAATTTTACCGATACCATTTCTGAAGCAGCTTTAAAACACCTTACGCATTCGTATGTTTATTTTGCAAAATATAAAGTCAATCAGGAAAAGGGTATCGTAGAGCATACAAGAATATCGCATTCGAACCCCAGTTCTTGGAATGAAGTTGTACAGAGAAAATATACTTTTATAGGTGATACCTTAATCTTACAGCCTGTTGAAAAAGGTAATTCTGGTTTAAGACTGAAGTGGATAAAGGACACTAATTAGGACCTAATATAAATTTGATAAAGAAATGGAACACTATACCTTGGCTCGAGTAATACACGTAATTGCTGTTATTTTATGGATAGGTGGTGTAAGTATGGTTACTACGGTTCTAATTCCAGCCATTAAGAAATTAAAATCTAAGGAAGACCAAATTAAGACCTTCGAACAAATTGAAGGGAGGTTTGCAGTTCAAGCCAAGGTAACTACTTTATTGACTGGCATAACAGGTTTTTATATGCTCTATGCGATCGATGGATGGGACAGGTATTTGAATTTAAAATTTTGGTGGATTCATGCCATGACACTTGTTTGGGTTTTGTTTACCCTTGTTTTATATGTTTTGGAACCCTTATTTTTGCATAAATTATTTAGAAAATACGCTGAAAAAAATCCAGAAAAAACCTTCTCGATCATGCATAGAGCACATTGGTTCTTGCTTTTACTAAGTTTAATAACAACTGCAGGAGTGGTAGCAGGAAGCCATGGTTTGTTTCTCTTTTAATTTTTAAAATTTATTTATATGAAAAAATATATGTCCAAAACCTTATTCTTTATTTTAATAGTTGCAATATCGTCTCAAACAGAAGCCCAACAGGTTTACAAAGACAAGTTTGCCCACACTTTTTCAATTGTGGCAAGAGACGATAAAACAGGTGAGATGGCTGTTGGTGTTCAAAGCCATTGGTTTGCGGTGGGTACGATCGTATCGTGGGGCCAATCGGGAGTCGGTGTGGTTGCAACCCAGTCATTTGTGAATCCGGCCTTGGGCCCAGAAGGCCTGAAATTAATGGACAATGGATCTACTGCACCAGAGGCACTAGAGCTTCTTATTTCTAAAGATGAAGGAAGAGACGTTAGACAGGTTGCTATGTTGGATGTGATGGGTAGGGTAAATGCCTACACTGGTGAGAAATGTATTGAATCTGCAAGTCACTATGTCGGCGAAAATTTTTCAGTACAGGCTAATATGATGCTCAATGATGAAGTGGTTCCAGCCATGGTTGCAGCTTTTGAAAAACACAAAGATCTTCCATTAGGGGATCGTGTTTTAAAGGTCTTAATGGCAGCTCAAGAGGAAGGAGGTGATATACGCGGTCAGCAATCAGCAGCTTTGATTGTGGTCAATGCGGAAAAAGTCAAAGAACCGTGGTTGGATAAAAAAATAGATCTTCGGGTTGATGATCATGTGGCACCCTTAGAAGAATTGGTGCGATTATTAAAGGTCCACAAGGCTTTTGCCCATTTGAATCGTGGTGATCTTGCCATGGAAAAAGGAGATATGAAGCTGGCACTCGAGGAATATGGAGCGGCAGAAAAGATGTTTCCCGATAATTTGGAGATGAAATTCTGGAAGGCCGTTACACTCGTAAACAATGATAGATTAGATGAAGCCTTGCCTATTTTTAAGCAGGTTTTTGCTAAAGATGCAAATTGGAGAGAATTAGTTAAACGTTTACCTCCGTCAGGGTTATTGGCGATTTCAGAAGAGGATTATAATGCAATCATTAACTTGTAATTTAATCTTAACTTGAGCATTTGTAACACAATCTGAGTTTATTAGTAACCCTCCGATATATTATAACATGACAAAGCAATTACAAGCAAACAAAGAAAACGCCATCGCTTTTTATAAAATGGCCTATGAAGGAAACCCTGCAAAGGCCGTAGAATTATATGTTGGAAATGAATATATACAGCACAATCCTTTGGTTGGAGATGGCAAACAATCTTTTGTTGATTATTTTGAAAGGATGTTTAAAGACTATCCTGATAAATCTATAGAATTTGTCCGATCAATTGCCGAAGGTCAATTAATAGCCTTGCATACCCACCAAATTTGGCCAGGTAATGATCAGTATGTAACGATGGATTTTTTCAGATTTGATGAGCAAGGTAAGATCATAGAACATTGGGATGCAATGCAACAGATTCCAGAGACATCTGCTCATAATAATACCATGTATTAAATTTTGAAGATGCTAGCGTTATCACTATGGAAAATGGAATTATAATCATTGAAAAAATGTGCTTAGATGATAATTAAAAAACTAAAATTATTTTTAAAATTGAACATTAATTACCTCTTGATTTTTCTCATAATTGGATCATGTGCTAAGGAAGAGACGAAATTACATGATGAGAAAACTGACTTTTGCGCAAGCATCCATCGTAATGATAGTATTAGTTTGTCTGAACAACTGAAGGATGTAAAAGACTTAATGAGTTCTAAAACGGGTGTGTATGTTTTGGAAGATGGAGCGGGATCAATGGTGTCAAGAGCCTGGCTTACTTCTTATGCGGAAAAAACTATTGATATTCAATACTTCATTTTTTCAACTGATAATGTTGGATTGATCGCTATTGATTATTTGGTGAGAGCAGCTGACCGTGGGGTAAAAATTAGAATGATCATAGATGACATCATGGTAAATGCTAAAATTGAAGATGTTTTAAGTCTTGATTCACACGAGAATATTAGCATTAAAATTTACAATCCAGGTGTTAATTTGGGTAAGAGCATATTCGCCAAGGCTCAGAAGTTTGTCACTGATTTTCGATCAGCTAATCAACGTATGCATAACAAAACTTTTATAGTTGATGACCAGGTCGTGATAACCGGAGGGAGAAATATTGCTGATGAATATTTTGACTATGACCATGAGTATAACTTTAGAGATAGAGATGTTTTATTACTTGGGAAGGCGTCAAAAAGTGTAGCTACTTCATTTGATGAATTTTGGAATGATTCATTGAGTGTTCCAATAAGAGAATTAAGTGATGAAGTGCCAAGTGATCTTAGTAGTAAAGAGAAATTTGAAACATTACACGAATATGCTTGTAACCCCGAAAATTTTTGGCCTCAGGTAAGATCTAGAATTGAAAATTTACCTGATCGATTCAATGAAATTAAAAAGTCTGGGACTTTGATCTGGGTTGATGAGGTTCATTTTATTTCGGATGATCCAGGCAAAAATAATGAGACTAGTGGTCTTGGCGGAGGTGGTGTAACAACAAGTGCACTTATAGATCTAGTAAAAAAAGCCGAAACTTCACTCGACATTCAAACGCCGTATTTAATTACTTCTGAATTGAGTCAAAATTTATTTAAGCAAGCAGTTAATCGGGGAGTTAAAGTAAGGATTTTAACGAATAGTCTGGCTTCAACAGATAACGTTGAGGCTTTTAGTAGCTATCAATCTGATAGGAATACCCTCCTAAAAACCGGAGTAGAGATATATGAATTTCGTCCGGATGCCGAGGAACGAACTAAGGTGATGACCGGAGAATTGCAAAAGACACTGGATCATAAGCCCATTTTCGGTTTACACGCTAAATCAATGGTAGTCGATGGGAAGGTAACGGTCATTGGCACCTTTAACTTGGATCCCAGGAGCGCGAATCTGAATACAGAATGCGTCACGGTGATTCATTCTGAAGAAGTTTCAAAAGGTGTGTTGCAAGGAATGGAAGAAGAGTTTAAAATTGAAAATTCTTGGAGAATTACGCTTGATTATAATCCTGATTCAGAGGTTGGTAAGATAAAAAGAGTGAAGACCTGGACGAGAAAAATTCTTCCCAAAGGTATTTTGTAAAGAATAAGTTGATTGCTGTATAAAATTGACTAAAAAGTTAATGAAACAAAAAGTTGACAAAGGACAATAAAAAATGAACAAAAGGATCCAAACAGTAAATTTTATTGAACTTAACCTAGCGATCCTTTTTATCAGTACCTCGGGAGCCTTAGGAAGGTTTATTGATTTACCCATACCCATTACTATTGGCTTAAGATCTTTGTTAGGAGGTATTGCGCTATATCTTTTTTGCAGATGGAAAAAAATCAGCTTTTATGTTGAAGGCCGCGATAGAAAAACCATATTCTTAGGAGGCCTTTTATTGGGTCTGCATTGGATTACTTATTTCTATTCACTTAGGCTCTCAAATGTAGCCATTGGAATGTTATCATTATTTACCTATCCGGCTATAACAGCAGTTTTGGAACCCATTATCCTTAAGACAAAAATTTTAAAAATTCATTTGGTGCTAAGTGTATTGGTGTTGGTAGGAATCTATTTTTTAGTTCCTGATTTTGATCTTCAAAACGATGACTTTAAGGCAGTAGGGTTTGGTGTGTTTTCGGCATTTTGCTATGCAACTAGAAATATAATTATGAAAACCAAGATCAATCATTATGATGGGTCTCTATTAATGGCATACCAATTATTGATCATCACAGTAGCACTTATCCCATTTGCTTTTTTTCTCGACACTTCGAAGGTTGTTGAGTATTTGCCGGCAACCATTCTGTTAGCTTTGTTGACAACCGCCATTGGGCATACATTGTTTCTCCATAGTTTAAAACACTTCTCTACGGTTACAGCCAGTATAGTGAGTTGTAGCCAACCCGTGTATGGCATCATTATAGGTATGATCTTTTTACATGAATACCCAAAAACAAGCACCATTATTGGGGGTGGTATCATAATATTTACTGTGATTATAGAGAGTTTACGAGTCTTTAGAATCAATAAATCTTTGACATCATGATTCAGATTAATAATATGATGATCAGTGAGGCGAACTATGGATTTGAGATTAAAGGTATTTTAAATTCAACGATTAAAGAAAGTGTGGATTTTGATAAGGGCCACGTAATTATCTTGTTGGTATTGCCAGAAAATAACAGAGAAAACACAAGCCATTCTATGGCAAATTTTCATTTAAAGAGCAACTATGTTTTTGATTTTGGCATGCGTGTGGGTGGCGTTGAATTGGTCAAAAAATAAATTAAAATCTACAACTATTCTTAAGTTTACCCAAATGTTTTAGGCTTGGTGATTTGAAAGTAAATTGATTGCGGGTCGTATTTATTTATTATTTTAAAGGTCTTAATGTGCAATTTTTTATGAAATACCTAAAATTCTTACTTTCTCTAATTCTTACTTTCGCTGTCTTTTATGGGCTTAATAATAAATTTGGATCGATTCCACCAATCGGAAAATTTCTTAATCCTTATTCCGGATTCTGGCAAAATGAAACTGATGAATCTATTGAAGGTTCTGTAAGCATTAAGGGACTTAAAGATAAGGTGACTGTTCATTATGATGCCCAACTAATCCCTCATGTTTTTGCTCAGAACGATATGGATTTGTATAGAGCCCAAGGCTATGTCACAGCAAAACACAGACTTTGGCAAATGGAATTTCAAACTCATGGGGCAGCCGGGCGCATCTCAGAAATCATAGGAGAAGTTGCCTTGAACTATGACCGACAAGAAAGAAGAAAGGGTATGGGATATGGGGCTGATCAGGCGCTTAAGGCCATGAATGAAGATCCGGAAACTGCAGCTCTTGTCGAAGCCTATGCACAAGGCATAAATGATTATATAAATCAATTAAATACTAAGGATATACCCGTAGAATACAAACTGCTTGATTATCATCCAGAACAATGGACTTCTAAGAAAACAGCTTTATTATTGATGCTTATGACTAAGGATTTAGCATTAGGGGATTATGATCTTGAGCGCACCAATGCGTTAAGAATGTTTGGCAAAGAAAGGTTTGATTTTTTATTCCCAGATTATCTTGATTCAGGAGAACCTGTGATTCCTGAAGATACTGACTGGAGTTTTATCGATGTTCCGATAACTAAAACGCCAACGTCGGAGATGGAGTTAGATTCTATTTCCAAGGTTCTGGAAAAACCAGACCCGGATAATGGGAGTAACAACTGGGCGGTTTCTGGAAATAAATCTTATTCTGGAAATCCAATTTTAGCGAATGACCCACATTTGAGTCTTAAACTTCCTTCAATCTGGTTTGTGATGCAGCTCAGCACACCAGAACACAATTCTTTTGGGGCTACTTTGCCCGGAGCTTTAGGTGTTATTTCAGGTTTCAACAACTATATATCCTGGGGAGAAACCAATGCAAGGAGGGATCTGGTAGATTGGTATAAAATTGAGTTTAATATGGATGACCCATCAAAGTATAAATACGACGGGCATTGGAAAGATGTTTCCTTTAGGATTGAAGAAATCAAAATAAAAGGAGAGCAGACCTTTATCGATACAGTTCGATACACCCATCATGGTCCTGTGACCTATGATGCGAATTTTATGGGAAATGGAAGTCACAAAGGATTTGCGATGAAGTGGATTGGTCATGTCGAAGGGAACAACCAAAGGACATTTCTGGAGCTGAATAAAAGTAAGAATTACGATGACTATGTAAATGCACTTAAATATTATACAGCTCCTGCTCAGAATTTTGTTTTTGCCTCAACCGAAGGAGACATTGCCTTATGGATTCAAGGGAAGTTACCTAATAAGTGGAAGGGACAAGGTAAATTTCTGTTGGATGGAAATAACCCAGAACATGACTGGCAGGGTTTTATTCCACAGCCTTTTAATGCGCATACGAAGAACCCTAAGCGAGGCTTTGTAAGTTCTGCTAATCAACGCCCTGTTGATGATGACTATCCATATTATGTATTTAATGATGGATATGAGACCTATAGAAATAGGGTGATTAATGATTTTTTTAATTCAAAGGAAAAATTTGATATTCAGGATTTTAAAGATTTACACAATAACAATTATAATTTAAAGGCTTCAGAAATGCTGCCTTATATGATTGCAAGTATAAATGCTGCTGATCTGAATAATGAAGAATTACAGATATTAGAAGAGATAAAAACTTGGAATTATATGAATAACATCGAAGAATTGGGTCCAAGTATTTGGACTAATTGGTGGTGGAGGCTTTATAATTTGGTATGGGATGAATTTGACATAGAAGATGTGGCTATGAGTAGACCTGCCGCTTTTCATACGGTTACCTTGTTAAAGAATAACGGAGCGGATGCCTTTATGGATATTAAGGATACGCCTGAAATTGAAAAGGCTGAAGACCTGTTTTTAATTAGTTTTAAGGAAGCTGTAAAATCTATAACGAATTGGAAAGCTGAAAATGGAGACTATAATTGGAATGCATATAAGTCAACTCATGTTGATCATTTGTTACAAGGTTTACCCGCTTTTTCCAGGTTTAACATCCCTATTGGAGGAGGTCGGGGCATAGTGAATGCCACAAAAGAAAATCACGGCCCTTCATGGCGCATGATTGTAGAGATGAGTTCTCCACCCAAAGCTTTGGGTATATATCCCGGAGGACAATCTGGGAATCCTGGCAGTAAGCACTATGATGATTTTATAGATGACTGGGCTGCCGGTAAATACCATGAATTGAACTTTATGCAATCTGAAGAAAAAACCG
>CAYMKR010000095.1:0-8163 GCA_964390865.1 uncultured Flavobacteriaceae bacterium
GTTTTAAAGAATATCCACCGCGTCAAGAACCTGGAAGTTTTAGTTTGGACAAGGTTATGGAATCAATTACTAGAGGTGCTGGGGATAAATAATATCCTTTAACGCTGAATAATATCTTAATTAAAAAATACCTTTATAGTTCTATAGAACTATAAAGGTATTTTTTAATTATTAGGGTTCTTGATCATAAACCAACTTCTATTAAATGCCTATTTTAGTCAAGCACAACTAATCATAAGCAAACCGTTAGAAATAATCATTATGAAATCTATAAACCTATTTATAATCATCTTCCTCTTAGTTGTTCTGCAAGCTAACGATGCCATTGGCCAAACTTATGCAAGAAACGGCATAGTTGTTTCAAGTAGTAAAATAGCATCCGAAGTGGGAATCGAAATTCTAAAAAAAGGCGGGAATGCTATTGATGCTTCTGTCGCAACGGCATTTGCATTGGCAGTCACTCATCCAACAGCTGGAAATATTGGTGGAGGTGGTTTTTTGGTATATATGGATTCGGCAGGAACAACTACCACTATTGACTTTCGGGAAAAAGCACCCCTAAAAGCATCTTCGGATATGTTTCTTGATGATGCTGGAAATCTTCCGAAAGGAATAAACCTTTACGGAAGGGAATCGACAAGTAATCACATTGGTCTAAAATCTGTAGGGGTACCTGGAACGGTTGCCGGTCTTTATCTGGCTCATAAAAAATATGGAAATCTACCTTGGCCAGATTTGGTTCAGCCTTCAATTGACTTAGCTAAAAATGGCTTTCAACTCACATGGAGCCTTACAAGAGCTGCTATTTTTTTTGATTCCAATTCCAAAATTCAATTTTTAAAAAACTATTTCAGAAAGGATAATGGTGAGCTAACACAATTCGGGGAGATTTGGACACAACCTGAACTGGCAAATACATTGTCAGAAATCCGGGATCATGGTCATGACGGTTTCTATAAAGGAATAGTTGCAAAAGAGATTGCCCGTTATATGAAGGAGAATGGAGGTATAATAACAATGAAAGACCTTCAGAGTTATACTGCTGTGGAAAGGAAACCTATAAAAGGAACCTATAAAGACTACGAAATATACTCCATGCCACCGCCCAGTTCGGGAGGAGTAGCACTTATTGAAATGATGAATCTCATGGAATTGGCAAACTTTGACTCCATTGAATTCAACTCTACTGAACATGTCCATTTATTGGCTGAAGTAATGAGAAGAGCTTATGCTGATAGAGCAGAGCATTTAGGAGACCCTGATTTTAATTTAGACACTCCGTTAGATAAGCTGACTTCTAAAGAATTTGCCAAAAAGCGTTTTAAGAATATTGATATGTCAAAGGCTTCAATAAGCGACTCTTTAAAATTTGGACAAATTTATGATGGAAGCAGTACCACGCACTTTTCTGTGGCTGATAAATACGGTAATGCTGTTTCTTTGACTTACACTTTAGAACATTCCTATGGCTCAGGAATGGGTTCGAATAAGCTGGGCTTCATCTTTAATAATGAAATGGGAGACTTTAACCCAGTCTCAGGTTACACTTCTACCTCTGGTCTAATTGGAACAAATCCTAATATCATTCAACCTGAAAAAAGGATGCTTTCAAGCATGACCCCTACTATTGTTGCTAAAGATGGCAAGCCTTTTCTTGTTATAGGAAGTCCTGGAGGGAGAACTATTATCAATACTGTTTTTCAAACAGTGCTGAATGTTTTAGAATATGACATGCAGGTTGACAGAGCTATTGAGGCCATGAAAATTCATCATCAGTGGTTACCTGATAGGATAATCTACGAGAGGTTACTATTATCTCCCGATACAAGAAAAGCACTTGAAGCGATGAATCATGAGTTAATACCTCGAAATTCATTGGGTGAATTGATGGGAATTCAAATGGATGTAAAAAAAAATATCATGATTGGAGCTTCCGATTCTTCAAGTTCAGAAGGGGCCGCGATAGGTTATTAACCATTTCTAACAACAGCTAAACTTGATTAAAATGCTGTTTAGCTAAGCCTCGTGCTTCTTTAAAACTAATCACTAATTGAATACATTTCGTTTTTTATACAAGACATTGATGTCTAAAACTACTTTATTATTAACTGGGATTCTGTTTTTATAATGTCTCCATCTGATGTGATTCCTTCAAGATCAACTTTATAAGTGGTTTCAAAATCAGCAGAATAGAAATAAATTCTTACTTTCCCATCTTCGTTAAATTTCACTGTTGGATTCCAGTAAACAGTCGACCGATAATCAACTTTTTTACTGGTTTCATTTGTTATATTATATTTTGGTTCATAAAATTTTCGAGCTTGGCTGTACCCAGGGTGTATGAAATTAATGAGCCCTTTTGTTTTGTAGTTTTTTGAATAGTTCGATTTTTCAGAACCGTTTTTGGTGTAAATCGCAATAACACCTCCTGCTCCTTTGGATCCAAAAATTGAGGCTCTTGGTCCTTTTAAAATATCAACAAAATGTACATCTTGTGCAGGAATAGACGCAATTGACCCTAAGGAACCTTCAATGGGTGTTCCGTCAACGAGTATCAAAGCTGTAGTGCTTTTCGTGAGGGAGCTATTTCCTCGAATAATTACACCTTCTGATGTTATTCTAATGCCAGGAACTCTTCCTATAAGGGAAGTGAAAATGTCATTATTTGGGAAAAATTCAATTTCCTCAAAATCAATTGTTTGCGAAGGTTCTTTATAGAGCAACACTCTTTTTTTTCTATACCCATTTTTTTTAGTTAGATAGTCAGATTGCAGAATGACCTCATTTAGTTGTTCTGTTCCTTCTTGAAATTCAGCTAAAGACTCCAAATATGCTTGTGACCTGGAAGCTGTTTCTAAGGCTTCTTTTTGAGATAACTTAAGATTTGGTCTCAGAGTAACTTGTGGAGCGATAAAAGAATCTAATTCTATATGAAAACTCATATCGGCACCCTTAATCTTTTTCCCTTCTTCTAAATTAGGCTTCTTGGCCTGGAGAATAATGGAAGTGCTATCAATGAAATCTAAATTCGTAAATCTAAAACGCCCTTCAGTATCGGTAACCAGACTTTTATAAGCCATTTCTTTCAGGTTGTTATAGGTCAGTGAAACTTCTGCAGCAACAGACTTATTATGATTGTAGAACTTTTTTATTGAACCTGATAAGGATATTCCTACTTCAGCTATAAAAGTGTTTTTATTTAAAGTATCATTTATGATAAACTGTCGCCAACCATGTGTCATCATTAGCATATCTAAATGTTCTTTTCTTTTTGGATTGCTTGAATAAAAATAATACCCAGGTTGTTCTATATCGCCTTTAAGTTCTGAATTTAATAAGAGCTGTGATTTTATGTCTAAGTCATACTTATTATATTTCACGGTTGACATGTCAGTAACCGCAATGGACATATTGGTTCGGGCTTTTTTACTTACTATAGAATCTAATGACAATTCTAATTCCACTAAATCTCTTGTTTGATACTGCTCTTTCGAAGAAGAAATTGTAACATCAAGTTGAGAGTTACCAGATTCATAAAACGCTAATCTTTCTAAAATTGGTTTTTTGTTATTATCCAGCAAGGTAAACTGCACAATCCCCTCTTTCAAAATGTTTTTTGGCACTTTAACAACTACTTGATCTTTTGTGCTTTTTATTATTGAATTGAATAGTACGCCATTTCTTTGCGAGCCTAAAAGGATGAAATTATTTAATCCGTTAGTCATAGAAGACTGTAAATAAATTCCATAATGATCCTTGTGTTCTACTGTTTTTATAAGGACTCCTGTGGCTAGGCTTTTTGGTAAATCATAAATAAATTCTTTACCATGATAAACAAAAATTGCTTTATAAGTTTCATTGCGTTTGGGTTCAAAATGGAAAACACCTATTCCTACATGAGAGCTTTCAAATTTTGAGATTTTATTACCCAGATTATCAACAATTACTCCTTTAATATTGACGCCATTTCCGTTACTATCAAGTGTTTTAAAACCTACTCGATTAAAAAAATCGTTAACCAAATAACCCCCTTCTGGAAAAAACTGTAAATCAGGTTTTGAAGTGACCTCAGTAACGAGACGATTAACCTCTGACTTTAAGGTATTGATACTAATAGTTTTTCTAAAAAAATAAGTCTGGTCAAAATTTCGAATATAATTTGTGTATGCTCTAATGGTGTATGCTCCTGATTCAAGTTTCGACCCAAGTTTAAAATCACCATGACCTCCACCATTTGTAATTTTTATTCTTTTTCTTGATAAAATGGAACCGTTTGGAGCAATTAATTCTACATAGACTACCTTGCTTAGGGTTTCTGAACTATGAGTTTTACTATCAATCAAATAAGCCTTAAACCAAATATTTTCACCGGTATAAAAATCAGATTTATCTATATCCAAGTAGATTTTTTCTTTGGTGTAATTTATAATTTGGGGCTGCGAATAGCAATAAAACGAATAATTTAGAAACACAAGCAAAAAAGGAATAACTAGAAGATTTGAGGTTTTCGATGTTTGAACAACCATTGTTTTATAATTATAAGTTTTAGATTGTGTATTTCACTTAAAAACAGCTTTTCAAACTATTTTAGTGTTGTGTTTTGGATTTTTAAGAATTATAGAAATACCCTAGTTTTTTCATTGATATCTTGTGACTTGCAAAGATTGAATTTTTATTTCTAATTTTTTGGTTATAATTTCTGTAAGGCAGTAACACTATTTTTGTTCGCATCACGTGATCATTTTTTTACGAATTTCACGAATGAAAGGGATCATGATGTGTGAGACTGAATGCTAAATATAGGGAAAATGTAGATGAATAAGAGGTTCAGAATCTTGAATCAATTTTCGAAATATGATTTACAAATTGATAAGTGGTTTATGTGGGTCTTGGCTGGATCGTAAAAGACTTGAGGTTTAAACAGACGCCAGTTTATCTAAAGTTTAAGTTTTCAGTAAATTATAAGATTACGGATTGGAAATCACTAACTAATTCTTGATAGAAATTATTGACCCACCTACCGGAGAGGCAGGCGGGTCGAATAATCAAATATTTCAAGTTAATTGATAAAATGCCTATTTCTAATTAAGGCAAAAATCTTTTCTTTCCTGCTAAGCCAAGAACGAAAGCGTCGTCATAACCTTCTTTTTTCATTTGTTCTAAGTGACTGAGGGCCTCATCGTGAGATTGAAAGACTCCAGAATAAAAACGATTATATCCGTCATTATAACGATGGTTGAATAAAACCGATGAATCTTCATAGTTGTTGGTGTTCACATTTTGAACAAAAGCACCTATTTGAACGGTGTACACCGTATTATCGCTGCTAAAATCATAAGCCATACCAGTCATAGATTCTGTAAAGACCTCTTCAACACGAACAATTTCAGTCAAGTTTTCTGCCTCTAGTAGAATTTCTAAGTCTTTCAGGTTAGCCGCTTCTTCAGCCAGCCTAATTGCATCGGCAGTGTTGTAGGCGGCAATGTAATCCTCCTTGGAGCCATTGGCTTGCACTTCTAGTTTAATGGGCGTCGATAGTTCGTTGTCAACTACTTCAGAGGCGAATATATTCAGTTCATCACCTTCTGTCTCAATGTCTGATGCAAAATACAATACGTTACTTTCATCGATGATGGGAAATAATTCACGTTCTTCGGAGTTAATTTTTGCACCTAGATTCTCGGGGCTCCCATAGGTTCCGCCTTCGAGTAAATCAACCACAAAAATATCTGTTTTCCCTGTTGATTCAGGCCCGTCAGAAACAAAATAAAGTTTTGTGTCGTTCTGGTTAAGAGCAGGATGTCCTGTAGAATGGCGTTTGCCGTTAAAAGGAAGCATCTCAAGGTTTTCCCATTCACCATTTTCATTTACGTCGGCTTTGAGCAACTGGAGCTGAACTGACTTCTTGATCTTTACCTCTGCCCCAATGACTTTCGTTGTTTTTATTGTTCTGTTGGCACTAAAGTAAACGGTCTTTTGATCTTTCGTATAGGAAATCATGTTCTCCTGAATGTCAAAATCAGGATCGGCAAGCAACAAATCATTCACTTTGAACATCTTATCATCAGAAGTGTATTCTGAACTAATATCCAAAATTGGAGAGTGGCTGCCTTTCACTTCTTCATTTGTGTATGCATTTCCCAAATCAGCGTAGGAGTTGTTGAAAATGTCATCAGTATTGGCTGAAACATCTTTTGAACCTTGAGCAATCATTACGAATGGAACAACTGCTAAAATCATAGTCATTAATTTATTCATCGGTCTTTTTTTTATTGAAATCAAAGCAGAATTTGAATTCGGATTAATACTCTAACAACATAGTAATTTATTTATATATCTGATTATCGGTTACTTATTAGTTATTAAGATACTTATTAACGATTTATTATCTACCTTAAGTAGATGTTTAACCATTAAAAATCATGTTTAAAAGACCAAACAGTTTTAATTTTTAACAGCCTTCTTCTTGAAACTTTGTGCCTCAAATTAAGATGATTTTGGTTTCTTTAGGTAGGGCCAGAACTACTATACTTTCATAGTTCTTAGCATATTTCTTTGTGGTCTCCTGATTACTGCATACAAGCTGTAAATCTTTGTGCATGAACAAAGAGTTTTCTAATGATAGGGTGCTCTTTTTATTTTGGAACCATTTTGGATGTAATAATTATTTTGGTCACATTACATAATTTTTGTAATATTGACTATTCCGTTGATTTTTAATCGATAAGGAAAGTTAAAACTTCTACTATGAAAACAGAACTACAAGACGAAGTAAATTCGACCAAAAAGGTTGGCAGTTTTGCCAGAAGGAGTTATAAGATTTATTTAGATCATTATAAGTCGAGAAACTTGAAACCTGCCTTAAGTATGGACGAATTTCTAGAAAATTATAGAACGGCTTAGCGCAGTTTTAAATACAATTCATGGCTAAAACAATTCTAGTATTGGTGTTCTTTAGGATTACTAAATGCTAATTGACAAGTAAATGAAGAAACGCATCAAGATTTAGAAAATTTGGTTGAAAAGATATTGCCAGTAATTGATGTCGATTTAGTTATATGAAAAAGGCTTACTAGTGTTATAAGTCATTTAAAGGACACATATACAAATACCCTGCACAACAAAAACACCCACCCTAAATAGAAGTAATAATGACAAGAAACCGATCTCTAATCATTTTGGTTACGATTATCTTCTTTTCTCAAGCTTATTGCCAAGAAAAGTCAAGCGAAAAAGACAATCAATTATTCACTAAGACTGATAATTATCTTGAAAAAATGATTGACAGTTTAGAAATAGTTGGACTTAACTATGCCATACTTATAGATGGAAAACTAAAACATAAAAAGGCCTTTGGATTGGCTAATTTTGAGCATGAAGTTAAAATGACTCAAGATAATTTATTTGCTGTTGCTTCTATTTCCAAGATGTTTAGTTCCATAGCGCTTCATCATCTGCTAAGCATCAATAAAAGAAACGTAAATGAAACAGTTGGAGATTTTCTTCCCGATAGAGAGGATTTACCAGATTCCTGGAGAAGCTTAACATTGAAACAACTTTTATCTCATACTTCTGGGATTCCTGACCAAATAGATTATCAAATATACTTATCACCTGAAAGCGAAACATTTGTTATCGAGGCTATGAAAGACAAGCCGTTTAGTTCAAAACCAGGTGATGAATCAAAATACAATGCAACTGGATTTTTTATTCTCCGAATTATTATTGAAAAACTAGCAAACCAAGATTTTGAATCCTATATGCAAGCTGAATATTTTGATAAGCTAAAATTGAGCACAGCTAACTATGGTGGATTCAAAAAAGTTGTTCCCAAAAGAGTTAAAAGCTACAGACCAATGAATAAGCAGTTGGAAATGTTCCCTTTAAACTATTCTCCACCCATGTATGCTGCAGCTGGGCTAAATATCGAAATTGACGAATTGATTTTATGGTTTCAGGCGGTTTTAGAAGGGCAAATAGTAACCGAGGAGCAACTAGAAAAAATTTGGACTCCTGTAAAACTGAATAATGGCAAGGATGGTTATTTTGGCTTAGGTTGGGAGGCTTATAGATTAGAAGACAATTATAGGATGGTTGGACATGGTGGAGCCGGAATATCTTCAATAAAACATTATTGGAAAGAAGGTTCTGACAGTACTTTGA
>CAYMKR010000096.1:0-8146 GCA_964390865.1 uncultured Flavobacteriaceae bacterium
TATTTTGCTGATGAAGATTATAAAAGGACAAAGGATGAAAGCGAATTCATCCATACAGAAAACTTCATTCTAATAGATCAAAAGGGGCGAATACGTGGGGTATACAATGGCACCTTAGCAATAGAAACTAAAAGATTGATTAAACATATAGAGAAACTTAAAATGGAAGGATAGTCCTTATAAATTTCAAGGTGATAATAAGTTTAGATTAGATATTGTTACTCGGCCTTCCTTGATTTAGACTGGGCAAGGCTATTTTTTTTACAATTCATCTAAATTTATCAACAGTTCGGTAAGTCAGAATTTACCAAAACGTAATCTTAACATACATTTGTTGTATAATAATTAAATATAGATATCATGAAAACAATAATCGACAGTAACGCATCAAATGAAACAAGATTTAGTAATTTTTCAACTTTTAGAGATAGTAAGAGGGTAAGATGGTCAAACTACAGAAATTACGGATATTAGTCATTGATTTAATGATTTAATGATGTAATGATGTGATGAAAAAAAACTAATGATGTGATGAAAAAATGAATTAACGAAATATGGAACAAAAATTAATTCCACCGTAAAAAACCTTAACAATATTGTTAAGGTTTTTTTTATGTCTTGAATTTGATTTCTTATGTAAGGCGGATTATAATTCATATGTATCTTTTTTCTTCTCCTTTTGAATCAAGGCAATAGGACAGAAGTACCTTTCTCGCCCCACTAATCCCAAAAATAAGCATATCCAATGACGAAATAATTGTCCAAAATGGTCGATACCATTTATAAAAATTCAAAGAAAGTCAATAAAAGTATGAACAGATAGTTTTCTTTTTTAACTTTAAAAGATGGACAAAAGGGCTTTTCTAAAACAACTTTCTTTATTAGGCATTGGAACAACGCTTCCATTTATGGAGGGCTTGGCTAAGAATTTTGATGCTGTTGCCCATTTATCATCCCATGAATTGGCGTCTAATGAAGACTTTTGGTCCTCGATACGTGAAGGCTACTTGCTGAATATGGATTATGTCAATCTGGAGAACGGCTATTATTGTATGATGCCTCAGGAAAGTTTGAACAATTATTTGGAAAATGTCAAGTCGGTTAATTTTTTGGCATCCAGGTATATGAGAACGGTTCAGTTCGAGAATAGAAATATAGCGAGACAGGGACTTGCTGATTTGGCTGGATGTTCCTTTGATGAAGTGATTATTACACGAAATACAACTGAGTCTTTAGATTTGGTCATTTCAGGTCAGGATTGGAAGTCTGGAGATGAGGCTATTTATGCGAAGCAGGATTACGGATCAATGATGGATATGTTCAGGCTCATGGAGGAGCGACATGGAATCGTTTCAAAAATTGTATCCTTGCCAAATCATCCAAAGAATGACAAAGAGATCGTTGACTTGTATGCAAGTCACATGACAGATAAAACAAAATTATTGATGATCAGTCATGTGGTAAATATAACCGGACATGTCCTGCCTGTCAAAAAAATATGCGACATGGCGCATAACAAAGGAGTAGAGGTTATGGTAGATGGTGCACATGCCTTTGCCCATCTCGATTTTAAAATCCCTCAATTGAATTGTGATTATTATGGAACGAGCTTGCATAAATGGCTTAATGTCCCGCTGGGAGCTGGCTTGTTGTATGTAAAAAAAGATAAGATCAGAAATTTATGGCCTCTTTTTGCGGAAGCAGTAATGCCAAAAGATGATATCGATAGATTAAATCATACAGGTACAACTCCGGTTCATGTGGAATTATCTATTCCAGGAGCTATTGAGTATTATAAAATGATTGGGACGGAAAGAAAGGAACAAAGACTTAAATATTTAAAAAACTACTGGACGTCAAAAGTAAAGAGCAACCCAAATATTATTATAAATACACCCTTTGAATCGGAAAGGTCATGTGCAATTGCCAATGTTGGTATCAAGGATATGACTTCCAAAGATATGGCCAAAATATTGTTCGATTCATTCAATATTTGGGTTGTGGCCATTAATCGGCCGGGTGTTCATGGCTGCAGAATAACACCCAATGTATATACATCCACTAAGGAATTAGACATATTTATTGAAGCATTAAATAAAATGGCTGTTTAACTGGCAAATCAAACGGTTAATAAATATTATATTTAGCCTAAATAAAAATTAGACATGAAATGAATATAGCCGAGAATATCAAACGTTTTTTTAAGGCCAAAGCAAACAGCGAGTCAATAGATAGCGCCCCGGAAGGTGTATGCCCAAATTGTTGGGGGAGACAGGAGTGGGAAGGAAATTATTACAAGTTGATGAAGGCTAAAAATATTACTCCCGAATCAAATACCTATAACAGTTTTATCAATGAAGTCGTGACGAAATTAGATAAGATTACACTCAAGGAAGATTCTTATGAATGTACAACTTGCCATATGAAATCAAAACCAGCATCATAGTTTGGAAGAAACTAAAATAGGATTGGGCTTAGCCGCCTTAGGAAGACCTGAATACCTCAATGTCAGAAACGAAGATGATAGTGATAAATCTGAATCATATTACTTTGAAAACGCCCTAAAGGTTTTAGATTATGCCTACCAGCATGGTGTTCGTTATTTTGACACTGCTCCTTCGTATGGAAGGGGTGAAGATTATTTGATGAAATGGAATGAGGCTGCTTCTCGCAAGGATTTGCATTTAAGCACCAAATGGGGCTATACATATGTGGCGAATTGGGAAATAGGTTTTACTGACAAGCATGAAATTAAGGAACATTCAGTTGATAAGTTAATAGAGCAGTGGCAAGTTTCGAAAAGCTTACTGCCTGAATTGAAACTCTATCAAATTCATTCAGCCACTTTTGAAAGTGGGGTTCTTGAAAATTCTGATGTTTTACAAAAGCTTTTTGAGATCAAGAATAAAACAGGCTTAAAAATAGGCGCTACCACAAGTGGAGCGAACCAGGATGCAATTTTAAAATATGCCGCAGAAATCAAGGTTGATAATGAATTTCTTTTCGACAGTTTTCAAGTTACCTATAATGTATTGGAATCTAGCACGCATAAAGTTCTTAAGGACTTAATAAATGCAGGTAGAACTATTATTATAAAAGAGGCCTTAGCCAATGGAAGGTTATTCAGAAGTGCGCATTATAAGCAATATGAGAATCTTTATTTATTTATGGAAGTACTGGCTGAGAAGTATCAGGTAGGTGTCGATGCAATAGCTTTAAGGTTTGTTATGGATCACCTAAATCCGACCGTAGTATTGAGTGGCGCTTCAAACGAAAATCAACTATCGGAGAATTTGAAAGCCATGAAATTTAAGCTTGAAAATCAAGAATTGATATCTTTGAAGAATTATGCAATTGATTCAGAATCTTATTGGAATGAACGGAATAAGATGCAATGGAATTAGAGACTTAGTTTTTGAAGAAATTTACATTTCTATTTTGTTATATGTTGTTTTAATATGAAAAGAAGATCTTTTTTAAGAAAAACCGGTTTTACTACTTTGGCATCTTTATCCGGTGTTCCTATTGTTTTTGCTTCAAATATCCCGGAAGGATACGAACTTTTAGCTTTTCAAGACCCTGATCCTTTTAAGAGGTTTGGTTTGAATAGTGAAATGATTGTTTTAAATGACAGGCCCATTAATATTGAAGCCCAAGCACATTTACTGGATGACAAGGTTACCCCTAATTCTAAAATGTTTATTAGAAACAACGGTATTATTCCTGAAGATATTAATGAAGATCACTGGACCCTAACCATTGATGGTGAATCGGTCAGCGAGACTAAGACTTATTCTTTGGCCGAGCTCAAGAAAAAATTTAAGACCCATTCATATCAACTTACGTTAGAATGTGGCGGAAATGGAAGAAGTGAATTTGATCCTCCTGCAAAAGGTAATCAATGGACAATTGGAGCCGTGCATTGTTCCAAATGGACAGGTGTGAGATTAAAAGATCTATTGGAAGATGTGGGAATAAAAGATAGTGCAGTGTACGTTGCTTATCATGCAGTGGATGTTCATTTAAGCGGAGATTCAGGTAAGGAGGCTATTTCAAGGGGGATTCCGTTGAGTAAGGCTTATCAAAATGAAACATTGATAGCTTATCAGATGAATGATAAACCCATACCGCTAATTCATGGCTTTCCTTTACGAATGATAGCAGGTGGCTGGCCGGCTTCTGCCTCTGGCAAATGGATCAATAGAATAAGCATTAGAAATAAAGAACACGACGGAGCAAAAATGAAAGGAATGTCATATCGAGTTCCTAAATACAATGTGGCTCCAGGTCAAGAAGTTCCTGAACAAGACATGCAAATTATTGAATCAATGCCTGTAAAATCATTGATTACTTTCCCAAAATCAGGGGCAGTATTCAATAAGACTAAGACTTTAGAAATAAGAGGGCATGCCTGGGCAGGGGAGTCAGAAGTAGCAACCTTAGAATACTCGATTGATTTCGGAGCAACCTGGCAGCAATGCACATTAGAAAAACCTGTAAACAGATTGGCATGGCAACATTTTAAGGAAGAAATTGTGTTTCCTGAGTTGGGCTATTATGAAATTTGGGCGAAGGCGACAGATGCAAATGGTATTGCTCAACCCATGCTGGTGCCAGGTTGGAATCCAAAAGGCTATTTGAATAATGCTTGTCATCGAATAGCGGTTAAAGTTGTTTAACTAATTATGGATTCTAAAGGTCATACATATAAAGGTAGAAGAAGAAAGAAGAGAATTCTATTCTTTGTTATTTTACTTCTTGCTATGGCAGGTACAGTTTACCTATGGTTTTCAGGCGATTTCAAGCACAACGACAAAGCTGAACAAGTAAATGATTCTAAAACGATCATTAGCGAAGAAATAATAAATGGAATTCACCAGCGCACCGGTTTGAAGGAAGGGGAAGGCCTGATGACCGTCGTTACAAATTGTACAGCTTGTCATTCGGCTCAGTTGATCATTCAAAACAGAATGAATAGGGAGAGGTGGAATGCTACGATACGTTGGATGCAAGAAACTCAAAACTTGTGGGAATTAGGAACGAACCAAGAAGTGATTGTGAATTATTTGCTTACCAATTATCCTGTTATCCATAAGGGGAGGCGTGAGAAATTAGAAAATATTGAATGGTATGTACTTGAAGAACAGATTAAATAATTGATTTTAAAGGGCCCTTGAAACGTTGTATTTTACCAGATATTGTATGTAGATTATGTTAATAATTTTAATCTGTTTGACGTCTTATTAAATTAAACAATACATTCTTTACCCGATTTCTATTGTTAATTACCTATACTTTTAATTATATTTTACATAAAAGCACAATGTGTAAAAATGACATAAAGACCCGTATATGTTGTGATACTGAAAATAATTAGCTTGTAATTTCTTCATTTGAAGCATGTTAAAAATTATTATGATAAAAAATATAAATTATTGTTGTTTATATTAATATTTATGTTAATTTTGCACCCTCAAATTTTATACTATTATGAAAATAGAAACAACAAAGAAAATGATTAGTTCTAAAGAGGGTGTTCAAACACTTTACTTTAGCAATGCGAAGGCAAACAATTGGAATGTCAAACGCAGATTTAAATAATTACAAACTGAGGCTCCTTTTCAAGGGGCCTTTTTTATGCCATAAATCTTTGTAAATCCTTTGTCATTCGCTAGGATATCGTGGTTATCTTTGCCGAAAATAGATTTATGTCTCAAAACTTTTCTTCCTTAGGGATTAATGACCTGCTTCAAAAGGGTTTGAATGAATTAGGTATTGATGTGCCTACCGATATTCAAAAGAAATCAATTCCTATATTATTAGATCAAAAAAAGGATTTTGTTGGCCTTGCCAAGACTGGAACTGGTAAAACAGCTGCTTTCGGATTACCTATATTGCAATTGGTGAATTCTGAAAAGGATGATATTCAAGCCTTGATCTTAGCACCTACAAGAGAATTAGGACAACAGATATTTGAGAATTTGGAATCATATGCCAAACATATGCCAGAAGTTTCAATTGCAGCAACCTGTGGTGGTATACCTATTAAACCCCAAATTGAGCGTTTGACAAAAGCCACACATGTCTTAGTTGCAACACCAGGAAGGTTAATTGATTTAATGAAGCGCAATGCAGTTAATTTAAAGAATGTTGATTATTTTATTCTTGATGAGGCTGATGAAATGATTGGATCTTTAAAGGAAGGATTAGATGAAATATTCACTTCACTTCCTAAAGATAAACGAACCTTGCTTTTTACCGCAACAATGCCAGGCACTATCAAGCAGTTGATACAGAATTACATGTCAAAACATGTAGTTCAAGTGAGTGTTGATATGGCTTCAGTTGGACATCAAGGTATAGAGCATCGATATGTAGTAGTGGAGCCTATAGAAAAACTCGACGTATTGATGCATTTTTTAAGCACAAGAGAAGGCGAAAGAGGCATAATATTTTGCAAAACAAAAGCTGCAGTTAATAAGTTAGCTAAGAATTTAGCCATTAATAAATTTTCTTCTGGAGCTTTGCATGGAAGCCTTAGTCAGGCCATTCGTGATAGAATCATGGGTCAGTTTAGAGAGGGGTTTATTGATATTTTGGTGGCAACAGATCTAGCCGCTCGTGGAATAGATGTTAAAGAAATCTCTTATGTTGTGAATTACCACTTGCCAGATGTTTATGAAACATATGTCCATAGAAGTGGAAGAACAGCCAGAGCAGGAGCTGAAGGTTTTTCCTTAAGTATCATCCAAAAAGAAGAGGAGTTTGAAATCCCTGATTTCGAGAAGGAATTAGGATTGTCAATTAAAAAATATCAAAAAGCAGACGCAAAGAACATTGAAGAGAACAATGGTTTGCTATGGGCTAAGAAAATTTTCAAAACCAAACCAAACCGTGAAGTTTCAGATGAATTTAAAAAGAAAATTCATACCGTATTTCACCACCTTACTAAAGATGAATTAGTTGAAAAGGTATTGGCTGATTATTTGAAGAAGAATGTTAAAACACCCGCAGTAAAAAAAAGAAAATAATTCATTTTCTACCTGATTAATTATGGCTAACAATATAAAAGAACAGCAGGCGATTCTCGAAAAACTCAAAATACATGAGTTGAATAAGATGCAGAAGGAAGCAATCCCTGTGATTGAGACCAATGAAAATACCATACTCTTATCTCCAACAGGAACTGGTAAAACGCTTGCGTTTTTATTGCCCATTATAAATGCTTTGGATGTTGAATGCAAAGAGGTTCAGGCACTTATTTTAGTACCTTCAAGAGAATTAGCAATTCAAATCGAACAAGTTGTCAGAGAGATGGGTTCTGGTTTTAAAGTTAACGCTGTTTATGGGGGTAGGGCTACTTCTAAAGACAAGATCGAACTAAAGCATAGACCCGCTATTTTGATAGGTACACCAGGTAGAATAAATGACCATTTGCGCAGCAATAGGTTCTCTACCTATCATATTGACACTCTGGTTTTAGATGAATTTGATAAATCATTAGAGACCGGATTCGAAAATGAAATGAAAGCGATCATTAAGGAATTACCGAGTGTTCGCAAAAGAATATTAACTTCTGCTACCCATGGTGTTGAGATACCTTCATTTGTAGATTTAAAAAATCCGAAGACCATCAATTATTTGAAAGATGCGATATCGAAACTAGTGATCAAAAGAGTTGAGTCATCTTCAAAAAACAAATTGCCAAGATTATTAGAATTGTTAAATCACCTGGGCAATCAACCAGGTATTGTTTTTTGTAATCTGAAGGATAGTATTCAAGAAGTTAGTAGTTTCTTAGATAAGAACAATATCAGTCATGGCTCTTTTAATGGAGGTATGGAGCAGAAGGACCGTGAAAGAACCTTAATAAAATTTAGAAACGGGACCTACCAACTGATTATAGCTACTGATTTGGCAGCTAGAGGAATTGATATTCCAGAGTTGAAATTTATCATTCATTATGAATTACCACGGACAAAGGAAGAATTTACGCATCGAAATGGAAGAACCGCCAGAGTAAATGCCAAAGGAACGGCTTATGTACTGGCATGGGAAAAAGAATATTTACCAGAATTCATGAAGGATGTTCCAGTATCGAGTATAACAGAACAGGCAACAAGAAAAGCGCAATATTGGCAGACCT
>CAYMKR010000097.1:0-8136 GCA_964390865.1 uncultured Flavobacteriaceae bacterium
ATCGAAGAACTCGACAAGTTTTCCTGACTGAACGAAGCAAGAGAGGAGAAGATAAAAAGTACTAATGTTGAATATTTCATGTGGGCGGTGTTCAAAGAATGATTTAATTAAAATGTTTAATCATAAAACGGGAAGTGTCTTACATGCCAAATCATTGAGCTTTTCCAACTGTCAGGTGTCGAATCAATAAATATATTCCCTTTACTTTTCTCGTAAATTGCGCTTCCTGAAGATTTGAAAATACTGACTGAAACGGTGGCAGTGTATTTTTTGGTGGAGCTGCTGCTAGAAGCACTATAAACATTGGTTTGATTCCAATTTGAGTCATTAATACTGCCAAACCCAGATTCAAGTTGCGTAGTTCCTTCAAAGGATCTGTGAATTGATCCCATTAAAATGTAGTCTGGGTTTCCTAGGGTTTCGGCGATCTCTTGCGTTGTGAAGTTGTCGATAGTCTCTGATGTGATTCCGGCTTTGTTGAGCGCCACATTAACTTCTCGGGCGTTAAGGGTTGACACTTTTATATGTTTTGATTTTTTATTGAAATAATCAATCAAAAATTCTTGGGCCTCCTTTCCTTTATCTACTGAAATATGACCGTCATCAGCAAAAATAAATGGCAGTATGGCGACTCTTTCTTGGGATATGCCGATATGAAAGCTGAGGATAAAGATTAAAAATATGGTGACTTTTTTTAATTTCATTTTTAATTTTGTTTATGGCTCCTATTTTTTAATTTCTAAGATCCAAGAGTCCTCACCAGCCTTAAGCTGATAGCTGAGGGTCTTGTCTCCTCCTGTTGGGCAGCAATTAGGATCTCCTTCTTTATATATAGGGAATTTTCTATAGATGTCACCCTTGTCAAAGTAGATAGAATCATGACCCATGTAACCATAAAATGCTTCATTAGATTGAAGGTCTTTTTCTGAAATTTCTGGGACATAAATTGGCGTAAGACTTAAATCTTGATTTGAGGCAAAACCGAAAATTGTCGAGTAAGAACCAGATCCTGTCGATGAAGTGACAAGGTAGAATTCATCAAAACCATCTCCATCTAAATCTTTGATCCTAGCCTGCTGTAAAGGATCAGCATCTTCTATGCGAAGGCTATCTCCACTGTTTGGGAAATCTTTTGGCACAATCGTAAAGTCACTTAGGCTATTACTTTTTTTGTCAATAATTAGCTCGATTAATTTACCAGTGGCTGTCTTATAGATAACAGGTTTGGTCTGTTTTGAAATCTCTTGATGCTCAATTACAGTTTTGCCGGCACCCTCAACTTTATCGGAGTTTTCAGAGGATTGACCTTGTTTGCATGAACTTGCTATCAATAATAAGATGAATAGGAGGTAAATGGCTTTCATAGTGAGGAAGAATTAGTTTTAAAATATTGGTATATCGAAATAAAGATTATAATGAGTAAAAAGGGATAGATAAACATCAAGTCGACCCTGATTAAAGTGTCGTTTTCAGGAAGGTTTCTGGCCCAGATCCATATTCCTATTTCCCAAAAAAAATAGCCTATAAGCATTGCAATGGTTATTCTTTGAATGCTTGTTGTCTTTTTCATAGAAACGTTTTATGAAGTTTCGAAAATACGAAAAAATTAGAATCAAGTAAAGTGTTTTCTGAATTGTTCTATGCGAAACTCCAATGTGGAATAGTTTTTATTGACTTTTTTTTGTGATTTATAATAGGGATCTCCACCAATTGACCTGTTGGCAGCGCTTGAGGGTGAAATAAGAGATACAGTTCGTAAAACACGACTGTTTAGGCGAAATTCATGAATTCTAGGACGATCCTGGCCTATATTTATAAGTTTAAGTCCCTGTGGTTTTATCAGTTTTCTAAATAAATATTCCGGTCCGTTTTTACTATTTCCTCCCATAAACAGGATGCTTTCTATGTCTTTATTTTCGTGAATATAATGTAAGAGGTTTCTCATTTTGATTTCATCCATTCCCACATCCGAAGCATCTATTTTTGATCTTTTACAATTGTCTATGATATCACAAATACCAATCCTATTGTTTAATAGAAATTTTTTTCTTTGAACAATGGCCTGATTTGTATTTTCATAGCTTAGGTCGAGATCAAATATTCGGTTTAAAATAGGCCACAATAAACCAAACTTACTTCCATAGCAAAAATCTACATCATCAGAAAATAAATCCCCAGTTGAAAACCTAGGCGGAGGAATTGTACCTACAATAAGTTTTGTAGTTTTTTCAGGAATAAAAGGAGTGTAAGGATGTTTATGTAAAAACATAGTAATGAGTAAAATGTAATCCTAAAGCCTATGAATTAGACTCCTTTATAGAATAATATGGTGTTTATAGTTTTAAATATTATTCGGATATCAAGGGTAATAGATCTATTTTTAACGTAATACAGATCATATTCTAATTTTTTAAATGAATCTTCGATATTTGCCCCATATGCATACTTGACCTGTGCCCAGCCTGTAATTCCTGGTTTTATAAGATGTCTTGAGTCATATAAAGGGATGCTTTTAACCAATTGATCTATAAACACTTTTCTTTCAGGTCTAGGACCTATTAGACTCATCTCTCCTTTTAAAACAGACCAAAATTGAGGCAATTCATCTATCCTCAATTTTCTTAGGATTTTACCGAAACTTGTTACCCGTTGATCTCCTTTTAAAGACATCTTGGCCCCGTGTTTTTCAGCTTCAACAATCATAGATCTGAATTTAATGATCTCGATTTCTTTCCCTCCTTTACCAACTCTATACTGTCTATAAAATAGGGGGCCTTTATTTAGAAATAAATTGGTAATGAAAATAATAGGGCTCACGATAATCATGGTGGTTAGTCCTAGTATTGATGACGCAATATCAACTAGTTTATACCATAAGAGATATATGTAATTATGGTTGTATTTGGAAATAGGAAGAATTGTGTATAATTGATTTCCAGCGAATTGTATCGGGATGGCTTCTTTTACATCTTCATACAGTTTAAAATAGGTCTCTACTTGTACACCGTTTCCAATTGCTTTTACTAAGGTAGTATTTAGTGAATTGGAGATGGTTCCTTGATCCTTATCCATTATGACCACAGTGTCTATGAGTTTTTTAGAAGTCATTCTTTCTATGGCCCTCGAAAGTCGATCAATTTGTTTTTGCTCATGGCTCACTGAATACGTTCTTAAAATTCTAAGGCCATGTTCAAATTCGTTTCCTTCAATCGATTCGATAATTCGATCTAAAAGGGTTTTATCAGTTTCATCTGAAGTAAGGATAATGCAATTTTTAGCAAATACATTAGAATGGATAACGGAGGCATAAAAAACGCGCCAGAACATAAGCGCTAAGGTGAATCCAGCAATAAAAAAAAGAAGGCTTTTGTTGTTAATTGCAACATTCGAGCTTATTGAAGTAGTTAAGAAATATGTCAGCGTAAAAATGATTCCAATAAAAAATGAAAGTGGGAGTACTTTCCGTGTTTTATTGACGTAGTCAAGGTCGTAAAAATTGAAAATGATAGTTAAAACCCAGAAAACACCAACACCAAACAAAAGGTTTAGCATATTAACTTGAAAGAAGTCATAAAAAGAAAGATATTCAGAGCTATTTTTCTGATAGTAAAATATGCTGTAGGTTAAAATACACAAATCTACTATAGCCAATAACAATTTCTTATGCCAAAGTCCAAACTGTGGCAAGACAAAGGTTCTTTTAGAGTTTTGTTGAATTTCTGTAATTGAATTCAAAGTGATTCATTTTGCACAAAGATAAACTTAATTTATATCGAAATCAATCTATTTCATTGACTCTAGGATCGAACTTTTTTACTGAGCCATACAACCTATCAGGTAGCAAACCCAGAATGATTGGAATCATTGCATAATAGTATCTGTAAAATGGAAGATTTATGTATTTGAAACCTTGAAGCCTAAGTTTGCAATCGTAAAGTCTATATTTAAATGATTTTCTTTTATGGTAATTATTGTCCATCCTGTATTTTAGTAGAATTTCCTGCAGGTTATGAAACTTCAATCCTTTTCCGGCGGCTCTAAACCACATTTCATAATCTTGGGTTGTTCTGTAGGATTCATTGTAAAAGTTAATTTTGGCAAAGCTTTTTTTTCTGAACATGACAGTGGAATGAGTTATAGGATTGGCCTTCGGTAAAAGAGCAATAATATCATCGTGTAACTCAGGTGATTTTCTCAATTGAATCTGTTCTCCATTTTCATCTATATCATAAGCGGCCGACCCTACTAGGTCAATATCCTGTTGATCATCAAGGAATTTGACTTGTTTTTCAATTCTGCTGGGAAAGGCAATATCATCAGCATCCATTCTAGCAATATATTCTCCATTAGAAAGGGAGATAGCCTTGTTAAGATTGACGGTTAGTCCTTTATTAACTTCATTGTACACCGGAATAATTCTAGAATCGTTAAGCGCGTATTTTTGAATAATTTTCCTGGTCGAATCTGTTGAGGCATCATCGAATAATATGAATTCAAATTCCTTATTGGATTGATTCATAATACTTTCTAGGGCTTGTTCAAGAAAGAGCTCACTGTTATAAGCTGACATAACGATAGAAACCTTCATCATTTAAATACTTTTGGAGCGCTTGGCTGAGCTTATATAAAGTTGTTCATATTTAATGGACATCAGTTGAGCATTAAATTCATTTTTGATTTTAAGCGAATGCATTTGGCTATAAAGTTTATTCTCCTTTTCAATAATCAACTTCAATTTCTCATTGAGATCTTCGGAGTTTTTAGGATCAAACAAATATGGATAATTATCTCCAATTATTTCAACATGAGCAGGGATATTGGAGAGAACCGTAGGAAGTCCAGTACTGATGGCCTCCAATACTGAATTAGGAAATCCTTCAGTTAAAGAGGCAGATATATAAAAATCACTGGCCTGTAAATATTCATTTACCTTATCTACTCTTCCAACGAAACATATGTTTGTAGACCCGTAAGTTTTTGAAAGAGAATCAAATAATTCACCACTCCCTATGAATAATAATAAATGATTTTCATTTTTTTGTAACTGAAAAGTTTCAATAATGACCTTTGGATTCTTAATTTGACTCAATGCTCCGCTAACAATAAAGATTAAAGGATAAATTGGAAGGTTTAATGACTTTCTAAGTTTGTTTTTATTCTCAATTAATGGACTGAATTTTTCAATGTCTATACCATTTTGAATAAATTCAGTGTTAATGTGATAAACATCATTAAATTTTTTCATTAAAGTTTTGGAACAGGCTACAGGAAATTGAATGTCTTTGATCTTATTTTTATGTACTATCGACATCCAAGATCCCATTAATTTCCCATACCGATGTATATAATCTTCTGGAGGAAAATTATGAATAGTATTAATTGTGACGACATTCTTGAGTTTAGAGTTAATTTTATCTGCCCTGAAGCCGTGAGAATGAACAATGTTTATTTGTTTGTCGTTTAGGATCTTTTGTATAATTCGCTGGTTGACAAAAAGACCTTTTATTCTTGATTGATTTAAGGATACAATTTCAATATGTAGCGCTTCAAACTGATCGACAATAGAGCCAGTTTCTCCTTCTGATAAACCAACAACGAAAATGTCAAATTTTTTTGATTCTAAACCTTTAATGATATTATACAAGACATTGATCGGACCACATTTTTTAAGGGCGGAAATCAGATATAGTATCTTTATCTTTTGTTCAGGTTTGTTTCGTTTTGACACGTATTGTTCTAATTAGAGTTCAATCTATTTCAGAATTGAAATTAAGCATTTCTGAGGACCCAAAAATAATAAAGGCATAGAAGAATGAAATTACTGTGATTCCCCATACACGATCCAACATGTTTTCAAATAGTAGGTTCAGGAAAACGACAGAAACCAGTGACACTGTAAAAATATTTCGTTTAAAGAAAAGGGGTGAAATTACAAAAAGGAGCAGGAGGGAAATCCCAATTATACCAGAATTAAGTAAGTTCTGAAGGAATTGATTGTGCATATTCTTGTCAATCCCTGTGTTTTTCAATATTCTGTTTGGTCCACCAACGTTTCCAACTCCAATAAACAATTCCTTGTAGCTGAGGTCAGAAAGAGATTTCCACAGAATCATTCTATCTGACGTACTGCTTTTATTCATGAAGCCATTATCTAAAATGAATGAATTATAAGCCCTCTTTATGCGTATCTCTGTTGAAGGTGTTTTTGCTATGACCAATGCCAATAGAACCATAACAGATAACCCTATTAGAATATTTTTCTTTGATTTGGTGATAGATAAATAAGCAAGAAGTACCATAAATAATGAAATTACCCCTGTTTTAGAACTAACCAGAATAATCATTAATACATGGATAAAGATCAAGGTCCATTTTATTGATTTTTTTAAGTCAATCGTTTGTGTAAAAATGAAGATCATAATTGCAATAATTGAGAAAAGAGCGTAATATGAAGGGTGCATATCGAAAAAAAAGAATAATTTTTTATAACTTAACTCTCCCCAATTGATGAGCATTTCTGTTTCATAAAACCTTTCAGTAGTTTCACTGTCCCAATTGCCATATATGATTTTATTTTTGTTTAACAATCCTCTTATAAATCCAGCAACCAAAAGGACTGATGAAAGGATGGTTAAAAAATATACATAGGTTTTCAAGGCCAAACTTTGGATTTGTCTTGAAGCCGCACAAAAAATTATCGGCATAAGAACAAAACTTAACCTTCTAATGAATTGATCAAGATTTATGGTGTTTTGATTTAAGATGTCCACAAAAAAACCAATGAGTACAGATATTGTATATACATTGAATAATATGTATTTATTCAAAATATCTTTAGGAGGATTCCTTCTTAATAACCAAATTGAAAGAATTGAAGTCAATACAAATATGATTGAATTCGCTGCAAATGAAACAACAACACTAGGTACAATTAAAACAAACAAATATTTAAAAATGTTTTTAATTCTCATAGTGATTTGACTGTTTTAGGGCTAGCTGTTTTATCATCTATAAAACTATTGATCCAATTGATGTCATATTTTTTAAAAGAAAGTGAAAGGATATTACTATACGTGATTTGGGGAATATATCCAACCCTAATGTTTTTTTGTTGAGCAAGGATTCTTGATGAAAAGACTAATGTTATAATTAGTGCAAGACCGAGATGTATGAATTTAATAGAAGCCTTCTTTTTGTTTTCGAAAATAATGCAAAGGATCCCAAAAAATGTGGCTAAAATTAAATACCTATTGAATAGGTTTGGGAAAGAAAACAACACATTTATCAATATTAAAAATGGTATGGCCATTTTCCGATACGTGGAACTTCCTTTGGTAACTAAGAAATAAGCCAATACAAGGAAATATAAAATACGTTCCATATAAATTTGGAAAAGCGCTTTCCAAGTTCTTTCTTCGAAATATTCTAAAGCCCAATATCCTAAAAAATAATCATTTAGTTTTTCTTTAAAAGGGATGTTTGGAAACCATTCTAACAAGTTATTTGTTAAGAAAATAAATATATAGCTTCCAAAAGGTATAATTAATAATGAAATTAGGAGGCCTATATTCAGTTTCTTCAGAGATAAACGAGATAAAAAATAGATAGGAATGGAGATCAAAGCTCCAAAATGAATTGTAGAGGCAAGGATTAAAAGTAGGAGACTGAATTTTTTGCCTTCCAGTTTATTGAGAAAGGCATATACCACTAAAAGTATGGCTAAGGGGAATCTTAAAAACAATCCTTGTAATAGGAAATCAAACTGCATTACAAACAGGAGGATTATAAGAATACTGATTTTCTTGCGCTGTTTTAATAATAAGTTGAATGACAATTGAAAAAAACAAAAGGTCATTAAAAAAATGATAATTCTGATTGATAAGCCAAGCTTTGCGAAAACATAAAGAAGCATATAAAAAAGAAAATCGGGTTTGGTACCCAGGAAACTCATAAAAGCGTCAAAACTATATTCCTGAAAATCAAAATAAATTACATATAATCTGTATAAATCTCCGGTGGGAGCCAGAAGCGAAGCAGTTAGCCCAAAAAACGTAGAAATTAATATCGTGTAAAAGACTCTTCTTGTTTTTATCAATTGAAAAATAATCAATGGTAAAGACCAGAAGGGTAGGAAAA
>CAYMKR010000098.1:0-8135 GCA_964390865.1 uncultured Flavobacteriaceae bacterium
GCCTGCCGCTAGCGTTCATCCTGAGCCAGGATCAAACTCTCCATCGTATAAATTTCTTAAATTTCTTGTACGACATTAAGTTTCTCAAAAAATATGACTCGGAATAGTCTACTAATAAATTAATAAACTAAAACAAATAATTTTACTCTCTTTGTTACGCTGTCAATCTTCAATATTTTCAATGAACTAATTATTCTTTCTCTCGCTCTCTTCCCTTCTTCATCTTCAATCTAACCCCTGAAAGCGGGTGCAAAACTAAAACCTTTTTTCCTTTCTACCTAATAAAAAATAAAATATTTTTTTAGTGGACTTTTTTGGCTCTAAATTGCCGCAAGAAAGTTGGCCACTACTAGGTAGCAGTCATAAAAAAAAGGGATTGCAAATTTATAACCCTTTTATTTAATCCGCAAATAAAATATGAATTTTATTTGCCTTTCTTTACTGTCAGAATTTAACAATGAACGATCCCATAAAAATTGGGACTGCAAATGTAAAACAAATCTTAGTAATAGAAAATAAAAAAGCCATCAAACTTATTAACAATTAAAGGTTTTTTCAAGCCTCTCGCTAGACATCATAGGTATCTAACTGATGCTTAAAAACTTGTAACCTTTCTACAAATGAATGTGAAGGTAAATTAATTTCGATAATGGACTTATCAAGATCAAACCCCGTGCTCAAAGGCCTTTTTGCCGGTAGGCTCAGGTCATTTGTAACAACTGGGTGTATCCATTTTTTATCAAGATTAAAGGCGCTGGCTATGGATAAAGCAATGTCATAAATACTCATCAGCTCATTACTAGACACATTAAAGACTCCTTTCGCCCTAGCTTCAATGGCAAGCCAACAAGCTTCTGCTAAATCTTCGGCATAAGTTGGCATCCTTAATTGGTCTGTAACTACATGAATGTCTTTTTGATTTTCGAGCGAATTTTTCACCCAAAGTACAATGTTACTTCTATCATTCTCGTCAACTAAACCGTAAACCAATATGGTTCTTAGGATAGCACAATCAATTTTAGCCTCCCCAATCATCATTTCAGACTTCCATTTTGACAAGCCATAGTGGTTTACCGGATGGGCAATATCATCTTCATTATATACATCCCCTTTGGTCCCGTCAAAAATAAAATCAGTCGACAGATGCACCAAATAGACATCACTTCCCTTACAATAATGGAGAATATTTGCAACAACATCAATATTCATACGATCGCATTCATCCTGCTGTTGCTCACAGGCATCAACGTTTGTCATTGCTGCCGTATGAATAATCACACTAGGCCCTATTTGATTCAAAGTGCTAAGTAATTCAGCTTTATCTAATAAGTCAATGTTATAATAGGAATAACCTTCCTTATTATATAGTCTATTCTTTCCTCTGGATAAGGCATGAACCTCATAATTTGATTTAGTCAAAAACAATTTTACAAGCTTTTGCCCTAACAGACCATTACTACCTGTAATTACTATTCTTTTCAAATCTCGTCTTATTAAAATAATTTATGAAGTTTTTGAATCTCTTCGGGGTTTCCAATAACAATCAATTTGGATTTCGGTACAAGCTTGGTAGAGGCATCAGGGTTGATGATATATTCTTTACCAGGAGTTTTAAAGCCAATTACAGTACATCCCGTCCTTTTTCTAAGGTCAAGATCAAAAATGGATTTATTCTTATACTCATTTGGTAAATTTTCAATTACCAATTCTTCAATATTAGAAGAACTCTCTCCTTCGATTGATAAGCGGTCAATAAACTCAATAATATCAGGGGTTACAACTAATGACGCCATGTGAGCTCCACCAATCTTATCTGGCATGATTACATTATCAGCTCCAGCAACTTTTAATTTCCTGTTAGAAGTATCTATGGAAGCCCTACTTACAATGGTACATTCACCGTTTAATTGCCGAGCCGAAAGAACTACGTACAAATTATCCGCATCAGAAGGAAGCGTTGTGATTAAACTTGAGGCGCGATCAATTCCAGCTGAAAGCAATACTTCATCACTTGTGGCGTCACCTCTTATATATAGCATTTCACCGTCAAGCTCTATTTCTTCGATCAGTTCCGGGTCACTTTCAATAATTACGCATCCTCTTTTATAACTTTTAAGCCTTGCCATAGCCTGCTTACCGTTTCGTCCGAATCCACAGACGATGGTATGATTTTCTAAACGTTGAATCTTTTTTTGCACTTGCTTAAATTTTAGTTCCTCAATGAATTTATTATTTGCTATATAATCGGTGATCACCGAAACGATATAACCGAATATTGTTATACTTGTTATAATCAGAAAAATTGTAAAAATCTTAGCATCAACATCCAAAGGCTGAACTTCTTTAAAGCCTACTGTTGAAATTGTGATTACAGTCATGTAAAGAGCATTGACCCAACTATATTCAGCAATGTAAACAAACCCTACAGTACCAACTAAAATAATTAAGAACAGCAAACTCAATGCTATATAGAATCTTGATTTTATAAAACTACTTTTAAACGCCAACGAAATAAAATTTAAAGATTACAGATCAAAAACAGAAGTTCTCTTGGTATAGATCATATCCTTTAACCTCAACAAAAAGGCTAAAGTAAGATAAACTCCAAAGGATAGACCCACGGTTACAAACGATATATATATAAAAAATAATCTAACATTAGTGGCACGTATCCCTAGTTTGTCCGCAAATCTGGCGGACACGTCGAAACCTCTGGTCTCGAAAAAATGGCGTATGGAATGAATAAAATGCAAGCTTATTTTTGAATGCAATTTATAAAAATTAAATTTACAATGCATCTATAATTTAAAACTGCTTTCAATTAATTAAATTTGCTCTTTTTTGACACCATATGAGTAGAAAGCAAGATTATATTGAAGTACTAGGCGCACGAGTTCATAATTTAAAGAATATTGACGTTCGAATCCCAAGGGACAAACTTGTCGTGATCACTGGTTTAAGTGGTAGTGGCAAATCTTCACTTGCCTTTGATACCATATATGCTGAAGGACAAAGACGGTATATCGAAACTTTTTCTGCCTATGCCAGACAGTTTTTGGGAGGCCTCGAAAGGCCTGATGTAGATAAAATTGAAGGCCTGTCGCCAGTCATTGCCATTGAACAAAAAACGACAAGCAAAAGCCCAAGATCAACTGTGGGAACTATTACTGAAGTCTACGACTTTTTAAGACTTCTTTATGCCAGAGTCGGAATTGCTTACTCCTATAATACTGATGAAAAGATGGTTAGTTATAGTGATGAAGAAATTCATGAGTTAATAAAAAATGATTTTGCAGATCAGAAAGCCATAATCTTGGCTCCCGTCATCAAATCAAGAAAAGGACATTACCGTGAATTGTTTCAACAAATTTCAAAACAAGGATTTGTTAGAGTTCGAGTGAATGGAGAGATCAAAGAAATCGAAAGGGGAATGAAACTGGATCGGTATAAAACTCATGACATTGAGATTGTAATAGATCGTCTTCTGATCAATGATTCGTCTGGCAAGCGCCTCATGGAAAGTATAAGGACGGCCATGTATCATGGAGATGAAACTTTGATGATTGTCAAGCAAACTGAGGAACTAACAACGATGCAACCCAGGTATTTTAGCAGAAACCTCATGTGTCCTACTACCGGTATCTCCTACCCCAAGCCCGAACCAAATTCGTTTTCCTTCAATTCTCCAAAGGGAGCTTGTGACAATTGTAACGGCCTTGGAAAAGTACATGAGATCAATTTAGACAAAATCATACCTGATCATCAATTATCTATTAAAAATGGAGGTCTTGCACCCTTAGGAGAAGAAAAGAAATCTTGGATCTTTAAACAGTTAGGGCATATCGCAGATAAATTTGGATTTAGTCTTACTGACCCAATAAAAGATATCCCTGAGGCTGCCATGAATCTTATTCTTTACGGTGGTAAAGACAAACTTGAAATAAATTCAAAAGAGCTTGGTGTTTCAAGAAAATATGAAATTGACTTTGAAGGAATCAGTAATTTTATATTAAATCAATATAATGATAGTCAGTCTGGATCTATAAAGAGATGGGCCAAAGGGTTCATGGATGAAGTTAACTGTAATGTTTGTAAAGGTGATCGATTAAAAAAGGAGGCCCTTTACTTTAAAATCAATGAAAAATCAATTGCCGAACTTTCTGGAATGGACATTGACCATTTGGCTGTTTGGTTTGATGAATTAGAACCAAAACTAACTGAGAAACAACTGATCATTGGTTCTGAAATCATAAAAGAGTTAAGGACCCGTATCCAATTTTTATTGGATGTAGGTCTTAATTACCTTGCACTGAGTAGGGGATCTAAAACACTTTCAGGTGGAGAGGCGCAAAGAATTCGTTTGGCCACACAAATAGGATCTCAACTGGTAGGTGTATTGTATATTCTTGACGAACCAAGTATAGGCCTGCATCAAAGGGATAATATGAAACTGATCGAGTCGCTTGAAAAATTGCGTGATCTAGGAAATTCGGTACTGGTTGTTGAACATGATAAAGATATGATTATTGCCTCAGACTATGTGATTGATATTGGTCCTGAAGCTGGAAAACACGGTGGAGAGATCATCAGCATAGGTAGTCCAAAAGAATTGTTGAATAGTAATACCCTAACAGCCGACTATCTCAACGGTACAAGAACCTTTGAGATTCCTAAAGTCAGAAGAACCGGAAACGGCAATGAAATAGTACTTAAAGGCGCAAAAGGCAATAACCTTAAAAATGTTACTTTAAAAGTACCTTTGGGTCAATTAATTGGAGTTACAGGAGTGTCTGGAAGCGGTAAATCATCTTTGATCAACGAAACCTTGTACCCAATATTAAACAGATATATTTACAAAGCGGTTAAAGAACCACTACCCTACACTTCAATAAGTGGATTAGAACATATTGACAAAATCATTGATGTTAATCAAACTGCTATTGGAAGAACTCCAAGATCAAATCCGGCCACTTATACTGGGGTTTTTGGGGAAATAAGAAGTTTGTTCGCAAAGACACCAGAAGCCCTGATCAGGGGTTATAAACCAGGAAGGTTCTCATTTAATGTAAAAGATGGGCGTTGTGAAACTTGCAGAGGGGGCGGTGTCAGAGTTATTGAAATGAATTTTTTACCGGATGTTGAAGTAGAATGTGAAACTTGTCAAGGCAAAAGATTTACGCGTGAAACTTTAGAAATCAGGTATAAAGGTAAATCCATATCAGATGTATTGAATATGACTATTGAAGAGGCTGTAAAATTCTTTAAGCTTATTCCAAAAATCTATATCAAATTAAAAACCATTGAGGATGTTGGATTAGGATATATTACCTTAGGGCAGCAATCTACAACCTTATCAGGAGGAGAAGCGCAAAGAATAAAGCTAGCGGCTGAATTGTCAAAAAGAGACACTGGAAACACTTTTTACATCCTTGATGAACCCACTACAGGTTTGCATTTTGAAGACATCAATATACTCATGAAGGTATTGAATAAACTAACAGACAAAGGAAATACCGTATTGATCATAGAGCATAATCTTGATGTGGTCAAGCTATGTGACCACATTATAGATATTGGAAAAGAAGGCGGCATGAAGGGCGGTAAAATTCTTTGCACAGGGACTCCAGAAGAAATTTGTAGGAATAAGCAAAGCTATACGGCACGTTTCTTAAAAAAAGAATTAAATTTATAAGCTCCAAAATGGAAATTTCTGAATAAAAAAAATTGACTATGACACCAAATGAAGATAAAAGAATCAGGGAAAAATTAAAGCAAAAAACCTGGAATGAAATAAAAACGAACGATTCTTGGGCCATTTTTAAGGTGATGAGTGAATTCGTTGATGGCTATGAGAAATTAAGCCGAATAGGCCCCTGTGTAAGTGTTTTTGGATCGGCAAGAACAAAACCAGGTGAAAAGTACTATGAATTAGCTGAAAACGTTGCTTTTAAGTTAACACAAAATGGCTATGGAGTAATTACAGGAGGTGGCCCAGGAATTATGGAGGCCGGAAATAAAGGAGCGCAACGAGGTGGTGGTGTTTCTGTAGGACTTAACATAGACCTGCCATTTGAACAACATGACAATCCGTATATTGACAAAGGAAAGAGTCTTGAGTTTGATTATTTTTTTGTTAGGAAAGTGATGTTTGTAAAATACGCCCAAGGCTTTGTAGCTATGCCTGGTGGTTTCGGCACCCTCGATGAATTATTCGAAGCCATAACGCTTATCCAAACAAAAAAAATAGGTAAGTTTCCTATTGTCTTAGTTGGAACCAGTTTTTGGTCAGGCTTAATGAGTTGGATCAAAGAAATGATGCTTAAAAAAAACGGAAACGTCAGTGAGGTTGATTTGGATTTATTTAAGATTGTAGACACAGCCGACGAAGTGGTTGACGTTATCAATGCCTTCTACACCCAGCATCAGTTGAGCCCGAATTTTTAATAATTGTAACCAGCAACAGTTCATATTCAAAATTTGCATTATAAAAAATTCATACCGGCGTTATTATTATTGATGCCCTTTTTTCTTCATGCGCAAAACAATGAGATTTCAATAAAAGCTATTGTCCTTAAGGATTATAAGGTTTTAATTGATCAGGAAATTACGTATTTTAATCCTTCTGATCAAGCCATGGATACCATTTACCTTTTGAACTGGGCTAATGGCTATAAGGACAAAAATACGCCGCTCAGCAAAAGGCTGATAGAAGATTATAACAAAAGCCTTTATTTTGCAAAGATTAAAGAACGGGGCTCTTCAACCATTCAAACATTAGAATCCAACGGAGTTGATCTCTTATTTAGTGAACTCAATGATGCCTCCGACATTATTCAAGTAATCTTACCAAACTCACTTCAACCATCTGAATCGATAAAATTACATGCTATCTACGAACTAAAAGTTCCTAGTGATAAGTTTACTCGATATGGGCGCAATCAACTCGTCTACAATTTGAGATATTGGCATCTAACACCCGCTGTATTTGATACCAAATGGAACCTATTCAGCAATTTGAATATGGATGATTATTACATGCAACCAACCGATTTCAATATTGAGTTTGCCATTCCACTGGGTTACACATTGAACAGTGATCTTGAGCAAGAAGCTGAAATAAAAGAAGACCATGTCTTGTATAAATTACATGGAGAAAATCAAATGGATATTGAACTCAATATCCAAGTTAATAACGACTTCTCTACTTACAAAATTATAGGTCCTGATGTTGTTACCAACATTAAGGCTAAAAACCTTATTGAAAATATTAAGGAAGATGTTTTACAAAGGCAGCTCAACTTTATCAAGGAGTATTTGGGTGATTATCCACATCCCAAAATGCTTGTTAATTACGCAACTTATCTGAAGCATCCGGTATACGGCTTCAATCAGCTACCAAAATCCTTGAATCCATTTTCAGACATATTTGAATGGGATATCAAAATGTTCAAAGCTATTTCAGACCAATACGTTGCAAACACCCTAATAACCAACAAACGAGATGATGCTTGGCTTGCAGATGGGATTCAAGTTTATTTGATGATGGCATATGTTCAAAAACACTATCCTGAAGTAAAGGCCATAGGCAGCATATCAAAAAAATGGGGTATCAGAAGATACAATATTGCGAAGTTGGAATTTAATGGCAAATATCCGTTTGTATATCAATTTTTAGCAAGGAAGGAATTAGATCAGTCATTGACAACTCCATCCGATTCATTATCAAATTTTAATTTAAAACTGGTCAATAGATATAAAGCAGGTCTTGGATTAAGATACCTGGATTCTTACTTAAATGAAGATATTGTTAAAAGCAGCCTACAAGAATATTATAAAACGAATAGATTGAAGCTTGCTAATACAGAAAGTTTTGGTGATATTATTAGATCAAAAACTGATAAAGACCTGAGCTGGTTTTTTGGAAACTACCTGAAAACAAACAACAAGATTAATTACGTCATAAAAAACATTAAGAAAGAAGCTGATTCAGCAGAAGTAACTATTCAGAATAAAAGTAACTTTCCGGCTCCGATAACGCTTTATGGAGTAGCTAAGAAGGATATAAAATTCAAACAATGGCTAGAACCTATCCAAAACGAACAAACACTTAAAGTCTCTACAAAGGATATTGATCG
>CAYMKR010000099.1:0-8116 GCA_964390865.1 uncultured Flavobacteriaceae bacterium
AAGAATCACAACTTCAGGCTGTCCGATCAAAGCAGCTACGATGCCAGCTTTTTTCTGATTCCCCTTAGAGAGATCTCTGAGATATTTCTTCTGGCTGAGTATTTCGTCGTTAAAGAGCTCAGTAAATTGTTTTAGAAAAACTGTCAAGTCAACCTTATTTACTCCTCTCAATTTTGCTATAAAATTGAAATATTCTTCAGGTGTCAAATAACCGATTAAAAAACTTTCGTCAATAAATGCCGAAGTGAAAGGTTTCCAATCTTCACTAGTGTTCACTTGAATGTCATTGTTCGTAACATACCCGGTAGAAGGTTTAATAAGGTCAAGGATCAAATTGAAATAGGTGGTTTTACCTGCACCATTATTTCCTACGAGCCCAAAAGATTGACCCTTTGGAATGTCAAGAGAGGCTATATTAAGAACTGTTTTACCTCCATATTTTTTTGAAAGATCTGTTGCGTTTATCATAATTAATTGTCCTGATCAAAAGCATTGATCATAATGTATTTGTTTTCAATATATTTTTTTGTGATGAATTTCATCAGTTTTTCATGAAATAGAAATCCTAATATTCCAAACAAGATGATTAGAGCAATTCCGCTCTGAAAATTAATAAGTTTATAACCTAAGTAAAAGAATCCTATGGGTATGAGTAAAAGAGGGATTCCTACCAGCCATTGAACGGCACCTGTACCCTGATAGTTAAAAACAGCCCTTTCACTTAAGTTTATTTTCTTTCTGTTAAAAGATCCGGCAAAAAGCAAAACATGCGTATTGATACCGATGTTGTAAATCATAGCCGCAAAGTGGATTAATAAAACTTTCCATCCAAAATATACATAAGGGATACTTAATACAAACATCAAAAAGGCGCTGCCAGCCATCAACAGGTATTTAGATTGGAGGTAGTCCTTATATTGGATATTTTGACTCATTAGTAACTTGTAATAACCGCTATCCCATGCGGGAATAAATTGACCAAAATTGATAAGAAAGATTCCGGTTACAAAAATTCCAACAAAAACGTACATAGCAGGCATGTCTTGAAACTGAGGATTAGGATAAAAGATTAAACCATAAAACAAGCCAAGGAAGACAATGAAAACTGAAGATCTTGGTCGTTTATTTCTCCATAGCATTCTAAGATCCAATTGTAAAAAAGGAGCGCTATTACCAAATCTGTCAGTCCAAGATAAATCGGAAGCATTAGCCACATTAACTTTTGATTTCAAAGACTGGTCAAGGTATAATTGCTGCTTTAGCATCGTAAAATTGACGCTGTATAGAATGGCCAATATACCTAAGGGAATGAGTAGGTATAAGCTATTAGAAATGAGCCAGTGGATTGCCATGGAAAGATAGATGTCAAGATCTATTAGTTCAAAATGATTCAGAAAATAGAGCAGACCCACCAAACACAATATGGGTAACATAGCCAGATCAGTTGCTGCTGATTTACTTTCTATGATAAAATTGAGGAAGTTGATTATTTGTGTGCCAATAAAAAGTAAAACCATCCAATTAAAGGTGCTGACGGTGTCATATCCTTCCAGAAGTAGTGTTATACCAAAAGGGATTATAGTAAATAAAGGGAGGAAATTGAAAAACGATAACACGGATTTACCCAATACATAATGAACTATTTTGTGCTTTTTAACAGGAAGGATTAACAAGGGTTTAATGCTCATTACAGGTAGTTTCTGGAAAAAGAAGCGCATCAGTAAATCTGTTAGAAACCAGAAAAAAAGAAATTGATTGACGGTGTCAAATGGATCTTTTTGTGGCATTTTGTCCTTTAATAAAGGGAAGAGGGCAATACCTAGCCCGAAAAAAATAAGTATAAAATAAAGCGCAATAAAAACTAGAAAAATATTTAAGGCTACGCTTTTTTGCCAATAGGATGATCGAATGAATTGTTTCCATTCTAATCGAATAAAATCGGATACCATGGGTTGGGTTGGGTTATCGGTATCGCTAATTTAGAATTTGTTACTCAAATATACCTAAGAATATTCAAAATTTCCGTTAGGACCTTTAATACTAAGTTTTTTAGATTCAGATTTTTCAACCCTTCCTACAATCTGAGCATCTACTCCAAATGACTCAGAAATATCAATTAGGTCTTCTGCAATTTCAGCCGGAACATACAATTCCATTCTATGTCCGCAATTAAACACTTGATACATTTCTTTCCAATTGGTTTTTGACTGCTCTTGAATTAATTTGAACAAAGGTGGAACTTCGAAAAGATTGTCTTTTATGATATGAAGATTCTCCACAAAGTGAAGTATTTTGGTCTGTGCTCCTCCACTACAATGCACCATTCCGTGAATACTTTGCCTATATTTTTCTAACATTTTAATGATAATAGGAGCATAAGTCCTGGTAGGTGATAATACTAACTTTCCAGCATCGATTGAAACTCCTTCGATAGCTTCAGTAAGTTTTACATTTCCAGAATATACCAAGTCTGATGGTACAGCTGCATCATAACTTTCAGGGTATTTTGATGCAAGGTAGTTATCAAAAACATCATGACGGGCACTTGTCAGACCGTTACTTCCCATCCCGCCGTTGTATTCAGTCTCGTAAGAAGCCTGTCCAAAAGAAGATAAGCCAACGATAACGTCTCCATCCTTAATATTCGCATTGTCAATTACCTGGTCTCTCTTCATTCTCGCAGTAACGGTTGAATCAACGATAATCGTTCTGACCAAGTCACCCACATCAGCTGTTTCACCTCCGGTAGAATGAATTTTAACACCAAAGCCATCAAGCTCTTTAAGTAGCTCTTCAGTACCATTTATAATGGCAGAGATTACTTCCCCGGGAATAAGGTTCTTGTTTCTTCCAATTGTCGAAGAAAGAATAATGTTGTCGGTGGCTCCAACGCATAACAAATCATCAATATTCATGATTAAAGCATCCTGAGCAATTCCTTTCCAAACAGAAATGTCACCAGTTTCTTTCCAATACATATAGGCCAAAGATGACTTTGTTCCTGCTCCATCGGCATGCATTACTAAACAATAATCATCATCATTGGTAAGGTGATCAGGTACAATCTTACAAAAAGCCTTTGGAAAAAGACCTTTATTTACATTTTTGATCGCTTTATGGACATCTTCTTTTTGAGCTGAAACCCCTCTTCGACTGTATCTGTTATCCTCAGTGCTCATTATTTTTTCTTTTTGTTCAATAAATATAAGTACTTTTTATTGTAGTCAATGACGGCTTTCCCTTTGATTAAAATGTCAGCCCCAATTATTCCTTTTACAGGATTTGCATCCTGCTTTTCAAGTGCTTTATTGATATGACTTAGGTCAATCAAAATTAAAGACATTTTTTTGAGTTTGTATTTTCCGAGAATAATGTCATTTTTACTAGAAATCAATGTGTCAATTTCGCTCGGACCAGCCCCACTGGCTTTATGTTCTGTTTCTTCGGACATTAAATTGAAATATTCAATATCTTCGGTTCCTACACATGATTTAGAAGCACCGGTATCTAATATGAAGCTTCCTTTTATACCGTTTATTTTAGCCTTTATTTCAAAGTGATTTGTGATTGTTTTTTTTAATTTAACTCGCACATATCCTTGTTGAATTAAAAATTCTTTAAGATCCTGCATAATTTAAATTACAGATTTAAATTGGTCAAGGAATCTGATATCATTTTCATAGAACATTCTGATGTCAGGAATTTGATAAAGTAACATCGCAATTCTTTCTATTCCCATGCCAAAAGCATACCCTGTATATTTTTCAGAATCAATATTAGCATTTTTAAGTACGTTAGGATCAACCATACCACAACCCATGATTTCAAGCCAACCAGTTCCTTTGGTGATCTTATAGTCTGTTTCGGTTTCAAGCCCCCAATAAATATCTACTTCAGCACTTGGTTCTGTAAAAGGGAAGTAAGAAGGCCTTAGTCTGATCTTCGATTTTCCGAACATTTCTTTTGTGAAATATAACAAAGTCTGTTTTAGATCAGCAAATGAGACATCAGTGTCAATATATAAACCTTCTACTTGATGAAATATACAATGTGCTCTTGCTGAAATATCTTCATTTCTGAAAACCCTTCCAGGAGAAATAGTCCTGATAGGCGGTTTGTTATTTTCCATATAACGAACCTGCACTGAAGATGTATGTGTTCTCAAAAGCATGTCAGGATCTTGCTCAATAAAGAAAGTATCCTGCATATCTCTGGCTGGATGATATTCAGGAAGGTTAAGTGCGGTAAAGTTATGCCAGTCATCTTCAATTTCGGGACCTTCTGAAACATTGAAACCGATTCTTGAAAAGACGTCGATAATCTGATTTTTTACAATTGAGATAGGGTGTCTTGCACCCAATTCAATTCGTTCACCAGGACGAGTAAGGTCATCATAGACATTTTTATCGCTACCTGAATTGTCAAGGCTATTTTTAAGTTCATTAATTTTTTCAGTTGCGGCATTTCTTAATTGATTTAAAGATTGACCAATTTCCTTTTTCAAAGTTGGTTCTACCTCTTTAAATTCTGAAAATAGCTGCTTAAGAAGTCCTTTGCTTCCTAAATACTTAATTCTGAACGCCTCGATTTTCTCGACGCTATCTGTCCTAAAATCTTGGATATCATTTAAATGATCATCTATTTTATTCTTCATTCCGGCCAATAAATTTAGATGGCAAATCTACATTTTTTTGTTGGATTCAGCTCCCAATGGCGGCAATTTTTAAGGGCCAATTTGGCTTTCTAAAACAGTTTATTTATCAATTAAAATAAGTGGAAATAAATAGACTATTCAGTAGTTCTATATTGAGAATTTAATTATTTTTGCTATGAAAAAATCATATTTTAATAATTTAATCCATATAAAATTATGAAGTCAAAAATAGATGCCTTTATGAAGGAAATAGAGGAGCGTAATGGACATGAGCTAGAATTCATGCAGGCAGTTCAGGAAGTGGCCGAAACTGTTATTCCATATATTGTCACTCAAGATATTTATCATGGCAAGAATATTTTAATGCGTATGGTTGAACCTGAAAGGGCTATTACCTTTCGAGTTGCATGGGTTGATGACCAAGGAGAGATCTGTGTCAACCGTGGATATCGCATTCAAATGAATTCAGCAATTGGTCCTTATAAGGGTGGATTGCGATTTCATCCAACTGTTAATATGAGTATTTTGAAGTTTCTTGCCTTTGAGCAAGTATTCAAAAACAGTTTGACAACATTACCTATGGGTGGTGGTAAAGGTGGTTCTGATTTTAATCCAAAAGGAAAATCGGATATTGAAATAATGAGATTCTGTCAAAGTTTTATGACTGAATTGTATCGCCATATTGGTCCTAATACGGATGTTCCAGCTGGTGACATTGGTGTAGGAGGTAGAGAAATCGGTTATCTGTACGGAATGTATAAACGCCTTAAGAATGAATTTACGGGTGTTCTTACAGGTAAAGGAATGTCTTGGGGAGGTTCTTTGATCAGACCTGAAGCTACAGGTTATGGTACTGTATATTTTGCAGAAAATATGCTAAAAACGCGAAATGATTCAATGCAAGGCAAGACTGTACTTGTTTCAGGTTCAGGGAATGTAGCCCAATATGCGACAGAAAAAGCAACGCAGTTGGGAGCGAAAGTGGTAACCTTGTCTGATTCATCTGGATATATTCATGACTCGGATGGTATTGATGCCGAGAAATTAGCTTTTGTAATGGAGCTTAAGAACGTACGAAGAGGACGTATCAATGAGTACGTAAAGAAATATCCTTCTGCTAAATTTGTGGCAGGTAAGACTCCTTGGAGTGAGAAATGTGATATAGCTATGCCCTGTGCGACTCAGAATGAGTTAAACGGAGATGATGCTAAAGTTTTATTGTCAAACGGTTGTTTCGCTGTGAGCGAAGGAGCCAATATGCCTTCAAATTTAGAAGCTGTGCATGCTTTCATTGATGCTAAAATTTTATATGCACCTGGTAAAGCTTCAAATGCAGGGGGGGTAGCTACTTCTGGTCTTGAAATGAGTCAGAACTCATTGAGGTTAAATTGGACAAGAGAAGAGGTTGATGGGAAATTGAAAGATATTATGACCAATATTCATGATTCTTGTATTAAATATGGTAAAGATGATGATGGTTACATAGATTATGTAAAAGGTGCTAATATTGCCGGGTTTGTTAAAGTGGCTGATGCTATGCTCGCCCAAGGTGTAGTTTAATACCTGAATTCAAATTCAAAAAAAAACCTTTCGTCTATGGCGAAAGGTTTTTTTACTTTACATTGAAAGTATTTATTTTGCGCTTTTCATGTAAGCTGCTAAGGCTTGTAATTCCTCTTCTTTTAAGTCTTTCACAAAACCGTCAAGATTAGCTTTCATAATAGCTACTTGACCTGGATCTGTATCAACGATGGCTTCTTTATTTCCTTTTAAGAAATCAACCAGACTGGCATCATATTGCTCGTAAACCTTTACAATATCCTTTATTGATGGTCCAACAATTTTTGCATCCAATTGATGACAAGAAACACAGGTCTTATCTGTAAAAAGTTTTTCTCCTAATGCAATCATATCATTTCCTGCAACTGGAGCTTCCTTAGCCTCTTCTTTAGTAGTTTCAACTTCTTTTTTAACGTCTTCTTTTTTTGTTTCCCCACAACTTACTATTGTCAAGGAAAAGATAGCAAATACAAAAAGTATTTTTTTCATGGTAAAAAATTTACTGGTTAAATTAATACTGCAAATTTATTATAAAATTGGCAAACCCATGCAAGTAAAATGAGATAATTAAGCTTAAAGATTCTTATGCCTTACTAAGGATAAAAAGTGTTAAATTTACCGTATAATTCAAAGATGATGATTGATAAATTACGGCTTGTAAAACAACGATTTGATGAGGTTTCTGACTTGATTATCCAACCGGATATAATCACAGATCAAAAGCGATATGTCAAATTGAACAAAGAATATAAGGATCTTAAGAAAATAGTGGATAAAGGAGAGAAGTATGAAAGTGCTCTTTCAAATATTGAGGAAGCCAAGGAGATTATTTCTGATGGTTCTGATGCTGAAATGGTTGAAATGGCTAAGATGCAACTTGAAGAAGCTAATGAAAAGATAAAGCAACTTGAAGAAGAGATCAAGTTTTTACTGATTCCAAAGGATCCTGAGGATGCTAAGAATGTTATAGTTGAGATTAGAGCTGGTACAGGCGGAGATGAGGCAAGTATTTTTGCAGGGGATTTATATAGAATGTATACCAAATTTGCATCTGATAATGGCTGGAAAGTTGAATTAGAAGATCTTAGTGAAGGAACCTCTGGCGGCTTTAAAGAGATTATTTTTAGCTTGAGCGGAGAAGAGGTTTACGGCACAATGAAGTTTGAATCTGGTGTACACAGGGTACAGCGAGTTCCTCAAACAGAAACTCAGGGAAGGGTGCATACATCTGCGGCTACTGTTATGGTACTTCCTGAGGCTGAAGAGTTTGATATCGATCTGAAGATGAGTGATGTCAGGGTAGATTATTTCTGTGCTTCGGGGCCAGGAGGGCAATCTGTGAATACAACTTACTCAGCGGTTAGGTTAACCCACGTTCCTTCTGGAATAGTAGCTCAATGTCAAGATCAGAAGTCACAGCATAAGAATAAGGACAAAGCATTTAAAGTGCTTCGTGCGCGTATTTATGAGGTGGAATTAGAGAAAAAATTAAAAGAAGACTCAGCCAAGCGAAAGACATTGGTTGCTAGTGGTGATAGGTCAGCAAAGATCAGAACTTATAATTATCCACAAGGTAGGGTAACTGAGCACAGAATAGGCCTAACTTTATATGATCTGAGTAATGTCATTAATGGAGATCTTGGAAAAATAATTGAAGAATTAAAACTGGAGGAAAATTCAGAAAAATTGAGATCAACAGAAAATGAGTTCTAATTTTGTGATCAATAAAAATTCGAAAACAATAAAATGGATACAAAAAAAACCTGAGGCGGAAGCCTCAGGTTTTTTTATTATAAGCAAGAATTAATTTTTATTTAACTTTATCTATGATCGCTTTAAAAGCTTCAGGGTTATTCATTGCAAGGTCGGCAAGAACTTTTCTGTTCAAATCGATATTGTTTG
>CAYMKR010000100.1:0-8086 GCA_964390865.1 uncultured Flavobacteriaceae bacterium
GTCCGCACATGGTTGAATAACCTTCATTATGTAAAAAAATCACCCCAAAGTCACCATTTTCATCATTGGGAGGCGTTAGAATACAACCATACATGTCTGCATGACCTCTGGGCTCGAACATAAGTGCCGTTCTCAAATAATCAAGATTTTCCTTGCAATACTTTCTGTAATCCAAAACAGAGTTTCCTTTAAGCTCAGGAAAGCCACTGACAACTACCCTAAGGGGTTCACCTCCTGTATGCATATCAATGGTGCTAATTTGAAGCCATTCGGGGTTGGGTGAATATGTTTTTTTACTAAGTATTTTTTGATAAGTTGTCATTGGATTTGTTTAATAAACCTTCAATTTTACCATTGCTCGAAATAATATTTTGCACCGATGAGGTCTTCTGAGGCATGTCCTACGGATTTGAAGAATGTGATTTCATTTTGAGATTTCCTCCCTTTTTTCGCCTTAGAACACAGGTCGAAAAGGTCAGCTTTAATATCATTCTTATTGAGGATTCCTTCATTTAAGGGGATAACAATATCACCGGATTCTTTTAATCCCCCTTGAAAAGTGTCTAAAAATATATTTGCTTTTAGAATAGCCGCATCGTCTGCTTCTCGCATATCTTTTTTATAAGCCCCGACAAGATCCAAATGTTGCCCGTCTCGCAAATATTCTCCAAAAACCAATGGTGTTTTAGACAAGGTTGCAGAAGAAATAATATCGGCTTTTCCAAGGTATGGGATATAATCTTTAACAGGGATTATATCTAAGGGATCATTTTCAAACTCCAAAGCGATTTCATTTGATTTTTTAAAATTTCTTCCCCAAAGATACACCTTGGTAATAGGTCGGATACTGGCATGAGCTTTAATCAGGTTTCTAGAAAGAGCACCCGTTCCTAACATGAGCAGCACAGATGCATCCTCTCTCGCTAGAAAGGATGCTGCCAAAGCTGAAGTAGCGGCAGTTCTTTTAGCGGTTAAGGCCTTTGCATCTAAAATAGCGCGAATGGTGCCCTTATGCCCATCCATATATAAATACGTACCCTGAATAGAGGGTAAATCATGTTTTCCATTATTAGGATTGACAGTTACAACTTTAACTCCTAGGTCATTGCCTTCTCTCCAAGCAGGCATTAATAAAAGTGTTGAATCAATTTTTTCTTCAGGATTTTTATAATCATGGTGATGCCTCATTGGGGTTTCAACTGACCTCAAGGCGAAGCCTTCTTCCAAAGATTTGATGAGTTTTTTAAAGTCAGTATGAGACTCCATAAATTCATTATTTATAAAAGGAATATGATCCATTGAATTTTTTTATTAAAAGTAATTATTAGTTCCTATTAATCCTATATTACCTTATAAATAGATAGGATAATATGGTTATGGCTTAAAAAAGTACCATAAGCAGCTTTGGGTAATCTTTAATTTTATCAAGATAAATAAATCAACAATGAGGCGTTTTATAAAATACGCATGCTGCTGATCTTATTATCATCACATGATAGAATTGGGATCCTATGGTTTTGATATCGAACCAGTAAAGGATTTGTTACAAGTAGTTCATCAACCAACGAATCGGAGGTTTGTCCCTAAGGGTGTTGACCTAAGTCTGAACGTTTCTTATATAAAAAATGTAGATGATTATGTTGAAAATGATGGTATTCGGATTCTTTATATCTATTGAGGATATGATACCTGGGGTGCCAATAATCCGCAATCAAAACCAAATGGGGTGCTTTAGGTTGACATTAAAAGAAGGGTCCCATAAAACTCGAATCGAAGATTTTTCTACAGAGGATCAGAATGAAATATATTAGGATTTAGAAGAATGGATGGGCCATGGAAAAATTTAAAAACCTTTTAAAATTATTTAAGAGAGCGCAAAAAGAAAAATAAGCGGAAATATCAGGCCGGCTAGGGCTAATTTCCAGCCTCGTTTCTTGAAACCATTTTTACCAACAGGAATCAGAATTCCAGTGATAGCGATAAGAATCATCGCTGCCCCAAATATATCCGAATACCATATCCAAAAATTATTGGTCGTTTTATGCAAATACATGGTATGCCCTAAAAAAGGTGTCTTTCTTTTATATTCAAGAATTCCCTTACCGGTTTTGATATCTATGTCAGCCACTACATTATCCTTAAAATAGACGCGTAAAGATTCTTCTCTCAGTCTGTGGCTATCAAATTCAGCATCAGTTTCCCAAAGTGCAGTAGCCTCTTCTAAATAACTATCGTCGATCGAGCTTACATCGTTTGGGATGGTCAGTTCAACATCCATAGATTCATAGGTGTAGTCCATTGGATACCAGTCTTGACGGTGATTCAATATAATGCCGGAAAAAGAAAAAGCGATAAGTAAGCCAACATAAAAAAAAGCTATGTCTCTGTGAATATTTCTATTGGTAAGTTTCATGTTTAGCAATGTATGTAAGTAAAATTATTACGAAAACAGCATAATATCTTTTTCTTCATCTGGCAATCGAACCATTTTTTCGAATTCCAAACCTAGTTTTGATAATAATTTGATGGATGAAGGATTGTCAGGATTTACTATGGCAACGATTTTTTGAAGTTTCAAATCGTTATAACCATAATCATAAAGGGCCTTTGTAGCCTCAAATGCATATCCCTTTCCTCTGAATTCTGGTAGCATGCCGTAACCAATATCGATGTCGTCAATACCATCTCGGTCAACAAATCCTGCAATTCCTATAAACTGTTGGGAGCTTTTCAGGATCAAGCTGTAAAAACCGAAATTAGATTCTTTATAGGTCTTTAAAAACCGAATTCGAATATACGCTTCAGCATCCTCAATGGATCGCATGCCTCGATCGCCAATATTTTTAATCCAGTCTTTGTCATTCATCAACTTTAGAATAAATGTGGCATCGTCTAGAGTGATTCTATTGATCAAAAGTCTATCGGTAGTAATTATATTCATCAGGATAATTTAAAGCCCAAATATAAACTAATTATTTAGCCCAATACATCACTTTGATTCTTGTAAAAAGTGTCTGATTGTAATTTCAACAGGTCTTTGGCTTTTTGTTTTTTGTATTCGTATATCTCCTCATCATTGGCCACATCATAATACACTTTTTCATTCAAAGCGCTGTCAGTATTTAAAACGGCATCTCTCTGATTTTTCTGTTGAGTTACCCAAGCTTTCAGAGCCTCCTCTTGCTCTTCGAATTTTAAGTCATATGCCCCTTTAGGAGCCATTATTTTGGCAAAAACAGGAGCGGTTTCTATTGCGATAAATAATAATAAGATAAACAAAGAAGGCATTGAAGGAAGTTCTTCAAGAGCATTGATTCTAGCCATTAAACCATCGAATCCATCAATGATGGGTTGGCTATTGGCAATTTGTAGTTTTTGTTTCTCACGAAGGTCTGATAAGAGAATTTCTTTTTGTGCTATTTTGGTCGCACTGCTTTCTTTTAATTGTTGCAATTCTTTTAGTTGAGTATCATGTTTTTCTCTTTTTTCTTCATATACAGGCCCTTTCCCCAGTTTCATAGTTCCCTGTGTTCCTTCGGCTTCCGTGATATAGGTGTCATATAAGGCGTTTACTTCGGCTTCTTTAGCCGCAACATTATCCTGAATTATAATAATAACAGCTTCAACTCTCTCTATTTCGGGCGTGAATTGTTGGGCAATTTGACCTTGATTTAACAATGTCATTTCGTTTTTTTGTTCTAAAAGAACCTGGTCAATTTCCTTTTCAAATATTTTTAGTTCAAGAGGTTTTGAAATGACTATAGCAATGATCAATGCCAAAACCAGCCTCGGAGACGCCTGAAGGAATTCTTTCCAAAAGGAATCTCGTTTTTTTATTGTTCCAACGATGAATCGGTCAAGGTTGAAAATGAGCAGACCCCATATTAAACCAAAAAGAACGGCCATATAAACATTATCAAAAACAGTATACAAGGCATAGGCACTGGATACTAATGCCATGATAGCTGTAAAAAATACAGTTCCGCCAATACCGGCATATTTAATCTGTTCTGATTTTGGACTTTCTTGAAGAAGGTCGGTGTCTGCGCCTGAGCACATCCAAAAGAATTCTTTTATCATAATGAGGAGGGTTTAGTTAAAAACAACGTAATAATTCTCCTATATGTTGCCTCCTTATTGCTTTCGTTATTATAAAGTTTTGTTAAAGTTTACACTTTCCATAGTTTTAGCCTCAATGAACCTTGCTTGGGAAGCATATCTTCTTCCTTATAGCAACTGGGAATAATTTGAAGTACAAATTTTTTTATAATTCCAGGACGGGTTTTAATTTCATAAATCAAGAATCTTAATTGTTAGAATATCAAATTTTGTATTTAGAACATATTAAAATGTACTTTTGCCATCTTAATATATGGTCCTATGAGTTTATTGAAGACATTACAACAACGCAGTGATTCTAAATGTGAATTATGTGCATCTGAAGAGCAATTAGATGTGTATGAAGTTCCGCCAACATCTTCAGGTGATGAAAGTAACAGCATCTTGGCTTGCCACATTTGTACTGACCAGATAGAAAATCCTGATCATGTTAAAGTGAACCATTGGCGTTGTTTAAACGATAGTATGTGGAGCGAGGTTGCTGCTGTGCAGGTAGTTGCCTGGAGAATGCTTAGCCGTCTTCAATCAGAAGGTTGGCCACAGGATCTTTTAGACATGATGTATCTTGATGAAGATAATTTGGCCTGGGCAAAAGCAACAGATGAGGATAAAGATCCTGAAAATGAAATTGTTCACAGAGATGTAAATGGCGTCGTGTTGCAAACTGGAGACTCTGTAGTGTTGATTAAAGATTTGAAAGTCAAAGGCTCAAGTTTGGTTGCAAAACAAGGGACCGCCGTGCGTAGAATTTCACTAGATAGAGATAATGCTGAGTTTATAGAAGGAAAAGTAGGGCCAACTCAAATTGTGATTATAACAAAATACGTTAAAAAAATAGGGTAAGCATCACATTTCCGCCAAGTAGTTAAAGCTTGGAATTCACGTCCATGCTTCGGACATTAGTTTTTATAATCAATTAATCTAGAATTGAAAATATTAATTCTCAATTAGCTTCCCTAAACATTTCAGTAAAATACTTATGAAATAACGGAATGGTTTCAATGCCTTTTAAATAATTAAAAATTCCATAATGCTCATTGGGTGAATGTATGGCATCACTATCAAGACCAAATCCCATTAATATGGTTTTACTTTTCAATTCTTTTTCAAACAATGCAACGATCGGAATACTTCCACCTGACCTTTGAGGAATTGCAGGTACACCAAATGTCTCTGAATAAGCTTTATTTGCCGCCTTATAACCAATATTGTCGATTGGAGTAACATAGGGATGCCCTCCATGATGCGGGCTTACCTTTACTTTCACAACATTTGGAGCTATTTTTTCAAAATGTTCTACGAAAATTTTTGTAATTTCTTCTGGGTCTTGATCAGGAACCAAACGCATTGATATTTTTGCGTAGGCCTTGCTGGCGATAACCGTTTTTGCTCCTTCACCGATATAGCCTCCCCAAATGCCATTCACATCAAGGGTAGGTCTAATACTATTTCTTTCATTTGTAGAATAACCAGTTTCACCATATACGTCTTCAATATCGATGGCTTTTTTATAGGCATCTAATGAAAATGGAGCTTTTGCCATTTCAGCTCTTTCTGCTTGACTTGCCTCGATTACTTTATCATAGAATCCCGGGATGGTGATATGGTTGTTTTCATCGTGTAAAGAGGCAATCATTTTGGTTAAAATATTGATAGGATTTGCTACAGCACCTCCGTAAAGACCTGAGTGCAAATCTCTATTTGGTCCGGTGACTTCAACTTCCACATAACTAAGCCCTCTAAGACCAGTAGTGATTGAAGGTTGCTGGTTGCTTATCATTCCAGTATCAGATATCAGAATGACATCGTTGGTCAATTTAGATTGATTTCTTTTAACAAACCATTCCAAACTCTCAGAACCTACTTCTTCTTCACCTTCTATCATGAACTTAATATTACAAGGTAATATATCGAGCTCCATCATAACTTCAAAAGCCTTAATGTGCATGTACATTTGCCCTTTGTCATCGCAAGATCCTCTGGCGTAAATGGCCCCTTCGGGATGCGCTTCTGTTTTTTTAATTACGGGCTCAAAAGGTGGTGAATCCCATAAATCAATTGGATCAGCCGGTTGCACATCATAATGCCCATAAACTAAAACTGTAGGCAATTTGTCATCAAGAATATGCTCCCCGTAGACAATAGGGTAACCAGGAGTTTCACAAATCTCAACCCTATTACAACCCGCCTGATCAAGGGCCGTTTTAACAGCCTCTGCAGTATTTAAAACATCATTTTTAAAATCTTTATCAGCGCTGACGGAAGGAATTCTTAACAGGCTTATTAATTCATCAATGAACCTTTGTTTATTTTGATCAATATAGGATTTTATGGAAGACATATAGGGATGTATTTTTTTGTATAAACAAATATAGACAAAAGAAAATACCTATTTTTAAGGTCTGTTAGATTAAACATTAATATTTTCTATCAAAAACAATTAGGAATGAATTCAAGAAGAACTTTTATTCAAAATACCGCTTTGACTGGGGCAGGACTGAGCCTTGCACCTAATTTGGTGTTTGCTAATAATACCCTGAAAACTTCAATTAACATTGGATTAATAGGGGTCGGATTAAGAGGTGTTAACCACCTTAATAACCTATTATCAAGAGATGATGTGAAGGTGATGGCGATCTGTGATATTGATCAAGAAAGAATTTCAATTGCTCTTGATTTAATTCAAAAATCAGGAAAGAAGAAACCTGAAGTTTTTGGAAAGAATGATCTGGATTATAAAAACTTATTAGAGTTAAAGGATTTAGATGCGGTTATTATAGCAACACCCTGGTTATGGCATACACGAATGGCAAAAGATGCTATGCTAGCCGGTATATATACTGGTCTTGAAGTGTCTGCTGCCAACACGATTGAAGAATGTTGGGATTTGGTAAATGCCCATGAACAATCCGGAACACATTTAATGATACTCGAAAATGTGAATTACCGCAGAGACGTAATGGCTGTGTTAAACATGGTAAAGCAAAATGTATTTGGAGAAACCATGCATTTCAGATGTGGATACCAACATGATCTGCGTTTTGTAAAACTGAATGACGGAAAATCAGCTTATGGTAAGGGGGTTGAATTTGGAGATAAAGGTATTTCTGAAGCCAAATGGAGAACCCAACATTCTTTGCTTCGAAATGCAGATGTCTATCCCACACATGGGGTAGGTCCAATTGCTGCAATGACTGATATAAATAGAGGAAATCGGTTTGAATCACTTACTTCTCATGCTACAAAAAGTAGGGGTTTACATAATTATATAGTTGAAAATGGGGGAGAGGATCATCCAAATGCCAAGCTAAATTTTAAGATGGGTGATATCATTACCAGTACCATAGAAACAGCAAATGGTGAAACGATCATTGTGACGCATGACACAAGTTTACCAAGACCCTATTCTTTAGGTTTTAGAGTTCAAGGAACCAAAGGCCTTTGGGAAGTTGATGGCAACAGAATTTATGTTGAAGGCGTTTCTGAACCACATAAGTGGGACGATGCTGACCCCTGGTTGAAAAAGTACGATCATCCCTTGTGGGTAAAATATGGAGAACATGCTACTGGGGCAGGGCATGGAGGAATGGATTTCTTTGTAATTCATGCCTTTGTCGAATCTGTTAAACAACAAATAGCACCTCCTATGGATGCCTATGATGCAGCTGCATGGAGCGCCATTACGCCTTTATCTGAGTTGTCGATAGAGAACAACGGAGCACCTCAAAGTTTCCCTGATTTTACACGTGGTTTATGGGTGAAAAGGAAGCCTTATAATTGGATCAAAGATTCCCATTAAAAACAAGAACAATTTTATCAAACTATGTTTGCTAATTTGTAAAAATGATTATATTTGCAATCCTAAATTTTGCGGGCGTGGTGAAATTGGTAGACACGCTAGACTTAGGATCTAGTGCCTCACGGTGTGAAGGTTCGAGTCCTTTCGCCCGCACAACAAGAAAAAGCT
>CAYMKR010000101.1:0-8075 GCA_964390865.1 uncultured Flavobacteriaceae bacterium
TTTTAGTTGCAGTCGCGGTCCCTCGTCGCCCACCAAGATAAACCGTAACTATATTGTATTTAAGAGGTTACAGTTTTCTAGTTTTTAAAATGTACCGTTCTTGTTTTGTTAGCCAATTATTCGTGCTGATAGGTAGTTATTTTTTTTTTGACTTCAATATGATTGATCCAAAACTGTCTTAAAATAATGTCCGACTAAATGTGGAAACTCTAAAGCCGTCAATTCCATTTTCGGTATAAACCTTTTGTAAATCTTCAGGTAAAAAATCATTCCGAATTACAGACATTTCATCGTCTATTCATTCGTGTTTTATAGGTTCGTATTTCTAAAAATACTGATGTGAAGCAATAATCATAGTTCAAAAATTATTTTACAAAAGCATCTAAAGTTGCTTTCATACCGTTGTTTAAAATTGTTTCTAAATGTGTTGTTACTTCTTCTTGAAGACCGTCAATTTCAGTTAAATTTGTATCCCAGAAATCTGTGTTTGAAAGGGTTTTTTCAGCAACTTCAACAAAGTTATTACTACTCCAAACTTCTTTAAAGAAATCTAATACTGCGGTATTGTCCTTTAAAACGATTTCAGTTCCATTTCTATCACCTTTATAAAAAGCAATTAATGCAGCTAAAGAGAATAATAAGTTTTTAGGTAATTCATTTTTACGTTTTACATATTCCAAAACAGAAGGTAAAACTCTTGTTTTGTATTTTGAAATAGAATTTAATGAAATACTCATTAATTCATGCGCTAAATAAGGGTTTCTGAAACGATCTAAAACATCTGCAGAAAACTGACTTAATTCGTCAGCAGGTAAATCTAAAGTTGGAGAAATATCATTGAATAAAGCATTTTTCAAGAATTTACCTACAACTTCGTCTTCTAAAGATTCACGAACTCTATCAATACCATATAAATAACCAACAGGAACAAGCGTAGTGTGAGCACCATTTAAGATACGTACTTTACGTGTTCTGTAAGGTTCCATATTGTCAGTAAATACAACATTTAAACCACAAGCTTCAGAAGGGAATTCCTCTTTTACTGATTCGGGTCCTTCAATAACCCATAAATGAAATTGTTCACCTTCAACAACTAAATTATCTTTATAACCTAATTCTTTAGTAATTGCATCCATATTATCTCTTGGATAACCAGGTACAATTCTGTCAACTAATGTGTTACAAAAAATATTATCTTCATTAATCCATTCAACAAAGGCTGAGCTTAAATTCCAGTCAGTAGCATATTGAAGGATTATTTTCTTTAAGTTATCTCCGTTTCTATCAATTAATTCGCAAGGGATTATAATTAAACCTTTATCTGAAGCACCACCGAAGTCTTGGAATCTTTTGTATAGTAACGCTGTTAATTTTCCAGGGAAACTCTTTTGAGGAGCATCCTCTAATTTATCATCAGCATTGTAAGAAATACCAGCTTCAGTGGTATTAGAAATAACAAAACGTAAATCAGGGTTTTCAGCATTTGCTAAATAATCAGCATAGTTTTCGTAAGGATTAATTCCTCTTTGAATACAATCAATAACTTGTTTTTCACTTAAAACTTCACCGTTTTTAATTCCGTTTAAGTATAAAGTGTATAAACAATCTTGATCATTTAGTAGTTGAACTAAACCTTGATCAATTGGTTGTACAACAACAACGCCTGCATCAAAGTTTGCTTTTTTATTCATTTCATGAATCATCCAGTTTGCAAAGGCTCTTAAAAAATTACCTTCACCAAATTGTAAAATTCTTTCAGTATATGTATTTGCTTCTACTGTAGTTCTGTTTAATAATTTCATTTTAATCTTTTTTATAATGAAATTCCTCTTTTCCAAGGAATAAAATCGTTAAGTACCCAATATGTTTCTGGAACATAAAGAGAAGCGGTAATTCCACTAGCCTCATTTATCCTGGCATCAGCAGATTTGGCCAATTCCTCGTATGGTTCATAAATAATTTCAGTTGGTTGATTGCCCAAATCGTTGTTGATAATTTCTCCTGTATCGTTATTATCGTCCTCTTCGGCTTTTGTGACTTTTTCCGATTCACTACATGAAAATATAAGTATGGATAATAAACACAGTACTATAACTCTTCTCATTATATTTATTTGTTTTTTTTCTCTAAAAATGCCTTAAATAATATTGGCTTTTTAGTATGAAAAATGGTTATTGGTTGTTTTATTTGTTCTTCCCAATAGATTTCTCTATCCTTTTTATGATCATTAAACGTGTGAGCTTCGATGAGTATATTTTCGTTTGAAGCCACTTTAATTATTTCTAAATGCGCTTTACTAAAAGTGTTTTCTTTTGTTACTATGGATATCATCCTAGGACTAAAGGAACTTTTTAATGCTTCGAATTGTGATGGGGTATCCACTCTAAATAGAATATGAGGGATTTCGTCTAAATTATAATGCACTAACTCTTTTATAATTTTTTCTTTATATGAAAACCGCAGGATAACTCTTTTTGTAAGATTAAGAGATTGTATTTTTTTAATTAAATCTTTTAAATATACAGGTTCTGATTTATAATCAATCTTGAATATAATTTTTCCGTTTCCTTTAGAAATAAAATCTTCCAGAAGCGGAATAGGTTCGTTACTTACCTCGCCATTATTATAAGTTAAATGATACCTGCTTAAATCATCACTTGTTAATTTTTTCACTTCTCCATTTCCATTGGTTGTTCTATCAATGGTACCATCGTGCATAATTATAAACACACCATCTTTGGTTCTACGAACATCAGACTCATATATTTCAAAACCATGATTGATGGCGTTTTGAATATTTGCTATTGAATTTTCAGGAGCTTTATCACGATACTCATTTTCATAACCTCCACGATGAGCAGCAATGTACCTATGCTCTTTAAGGATTGTTAATTTTGAATTTTGAGCATTAAGACAATCAACAAAAAGAAATAAGGCAATAATGGCTAACTTTTTCATTGTTAAATAATTATTAATTCCTAAAATCGAATACCAAATGCATGCGTAGTTTTTCACCGTAAAATGCATTGATGTTAAATGAATAATTTGTTGCTTGAGGTCCTGTTGTCACTGGAGTTTTAAATTTGGTTCCAATAGCATTGATACCATGCAAAAAAGAAATATCTCCTTTTGGAAATTTAACACTGGTATTCCGCCCATCTTCAGGGAAATCAGGTGTTAACATCCTTAAAAATATATCATCCGATTTTACATACACTTTAAATCCTGGTGCATCTTTTATTTGTACATCAACCCAAAACACTTCGGAATGATATCCTTTAAATTCTGGATATTCAAAACCATAATGCCCCGTAATTGTATTATTATATTGCTTTTGCCAAACTCCAAAACTAGTTTCTTGTTTTCTGTTCTTCCAAACTCTATAAGGGCCCTGCCCCATCCATTTCATGCCAGAAATAGCATCTTCGGGAAATGAAAACGAAACACCTGCAAAAGGTGTGTTTTTGGTAGGTTCATAAGCCACTTTTAAATCCAATAAGCCCGTCTTTTGAATGTTCCAAGTTATAGAATCACCAGACTTTTGGAAAATAGCAATAATGGAAATAGAGCCATCTTCCTCCTCTTCAGTTAGGACTTTTTCCACCTTTTTTTCTTGACTCACGAACACTGGCCCATTGGTTAATGGAATCTTTTTTCCATTTGAATAAGCAGCTGAAAGCAATCCACTTTCTTTATCAAAAGTGAAGGATTGATTTACTGTGTTTACCTGAAAAGTATTTTTATTTTCTGTTAATTTAACTTCAGAATCACTTATATGAGTTACAATTGGCAAGGAAATTTTTGATGCTTGCTGAACAGGGTAAGACCAAGAATTGATAACATCCCCTTTTTTGTCTAGAGCAGAAACTTTTAAAGTATGATTTGTATTCCAATTTTCTGGCAAATCGATTTCCAGTTTTCCTTTTTGACTAGGCTCTAAAGCTAATTTAATGGATTCACTTGCCTTCAGCATAGGCTCAGTTTGCTCGTTATATTGAATCCACTCTACCAAAAAACTCACTTGATCAAGATTTGTATAATGGTATCTATTTTCAATATTAAACTTTCCTGTAAATTGAGGAGTGATGTATTTCTTTTCAATAAAAACTGGACTCCATACTTTTTTAATCGTGTAAAAACTAGCTTCTTTTTCCATGTACGGGCCTAAAATGCCATCAGGCGCATGGTTTCCATCTAAATCAATTTCTCCATTCCTATCAGTTCTTGCAATTCCTTCATCGGCAAACACCCACAGAAATCCTCCAGCCGCTAAAGGATGGCTCCACATTCGAGACCAATAATCCTCTAGACCTGCTCCATGTCCGCCATCATACAACCCATGTAAAAACTCTGTAGGAAGAAAAATGCTTCGCTGTGCATACCCATCTAACGCTAAGTAATCATAACTGATATAATGCTTCGTATTAATTTTTCCATAATCTTGCCAAGGATGAATGACTTCTCGCTTCTGGATATCCAATTTCTCAAAGTCATTATTTAATTCATTATTCCAACCTCCTTCATTACCATTCGCCCATAAAATTATACTTGGATGATTTACATCTCTTACCATCATTTCAGTCAGCAATTTTCTGCCAACAATTTCATCATAGGATGGTTTTTGCCATCCTGTTAATTCATCAATTACAAATAGACCCAATGAATCGCAAACGTCTAAAAAGTGTTTTTCTGGAGGATAGTGGGACATTCGAACAGCATTCATATTCATATCCTTCATCAAGTTTACTGCCTCTATGCTTAATTTTTTTGAAGAGGTTCGCCCAAAATCGGGATGAAAAGTATGTCTGTTAACCCCCTTTAACTTTACTTTTACATTGTTGATATAAATTCCATCCTGTTCCCTTATATCAACCGTTCTAAACGCAAACTTTTGTTCGTGTTGATGCATGGTTTTTTCTCCTGATTTCAATTTGAATACGGCCTGATACATAAATGGGGCCTCAGGATTCCAAAGATTGGGACTTTCTACAACTCCTGAAATGTGCGACTTTTGATTCGATGCATCTCCGGAAAAAGTTGCCACAACATTGCCGTCTAACGTTTGAATGTCAATCTCTAACTTGATGGTTTTTTTAATCTTAGATGTGAACACATCGGCATCAAAAGATCCATCTGCATTTGCATCAATAGCGACTCTTTGAATATTTATCTTAGGTCTTGCTTCTAAATATACTGGACGATATATCCCCCCAAATAACCAAAAATCAGCTTTTCTTTCTGCTAGATTCACAGATTCATTTCCCGAAAATTTTGCTACTTCAACTTCAATAGAATTTTGCTCGCCAAATTTCAAATGTTTGGTAATATCATATTCGAATTCATAAAAAGCGCCTTGATGCAAATCTCCTGCTGATTTACCATTTATTTTAACCTTTGCATCGGTCATCACTCCCTCAAAAACAATCTTAATTTCACTTGATTTCCAACTTTGTGGCACATTAAAACTGTGTTTGTAGGTTCCTATTTCTTTTAGTCGATCTTCGAATTTATCACGACCATAATGGTATTGGCCAAAGCTCTGCTGTTCCCAACATGATGGCACTTCAATAGTTGACCATTTTTTGCTATTCATACCATCAGAACAGTAAAAATCCCAAGTCACGGTATTTTCAGCATCTGTTCCAGATAAATACTGGATATCTGATTGTTGGGAATAAACTTGAAGTGATGCAAGTACTAAAAAAATAAAAATATGTTTCTTCATGTTTTATTGGTTATTCAAAGTTGTTATTTGATATTACTTTTTATCATACTATAAATTTTGGTTATTTTTAAACACTTCAATTATGGCTACGGACCGAATAGTTCTCTATTCCGATTTTACACGTATCACAAACATTTGGCGTGTTTTATTTTCACTAATTCCCGGCACCAAAATAGCATCATTCGTCCGGTTCCAACGTGGAGCAGGATCAATACGAATATTACCTAAATAAGCACCTTTATCTATTCCAGTGCTTCTTGCAAAGGCACTGTCACTTTTTCTATAAACAGCATAGAAATTTTTATTCCCCTTCTCTTTACTTTCTCTTTTGTAACCATTTACAAACCAGTTTCCATCTGGTGAAAGAGAAATATCTCCTTCTGGATTTGGAAACTGCTCCGGTGTACCAAGTTGGCCTACAATTTCAGATTTATCTACATCATATAAGATTTGATTTTTTCCTTTTCTACCAATTAATACAGAACCTCCTGCCCATTCTGGATGACCTCCAATATGCTGTTTATGTATCTTTAAATTACTTCCATCAAGATGAACGCTAAATGCAACGTTCGTTTTATTTCCTCCTTTAACCCAGCCTTCTCGAGCAAAAAAGTAAAGTCTGTTTCCATCCCTGTTTAAAAGCGTATGATTGATAAACATTCCTGTGTTATTAAACTCCCCAAGCTGTTTTATAATCTCATTTTCCATCTGACGATACGAGACTAACAATTCTTTTTTTTCTGTAGCAATATTTACCTTAAAGATCCCATCATTTGCGGGTGCAACTTCATCTTTAGACCAATCTAATGCCTTTGGATATCCCGTTACTAGACGCAAACGTGCCAATCTCCCATAATTAATACCCATAAAAAAAGAACCATCCCATGCAACGCCACCATTTCCAATATGGGTGTCTTTAAAACGGTACTCTTTAATTCTCTTTTTCTTTTTTATATCATAGAGAACGGTAAACACTTCACCTGATTTTATATCACGATCGTTAAAAAAGAATTGAGTTTCGGGCTTATTCGGATTCCAATAATACATGGTTCCCTGTTGCGGATTCCAAGCATTTGTTTCGTCTAAATAAATAATTTTGTTGTCGTTTTGTGTATCGACAATAAATATTTTGGCACCTTCTTCTGGTTCAGGCATACGATCAATTCTGTCAATTTCTAAACCTAAAATATATTGACCACTCTCATTCCATGGAATTGTTCTGCATTGGCCGATATATCCAAAGAAATGGTGTTTCTCCCCAAAGGTTAATTGTTTGATTTCTAAATTGACTTTAGAAGCTTGAGATTGTACTTCAAACGAAGTAAAAGTAAATAACATTAAACAAACAAAAAGACTAATTTTAATCTTAAGGTAAACACCGAATTTATATTTCTTACACATGATCTTCTTTTATTTAAGTTTTAAAGCAAACATAATAGGATCTACTTAACAGATTATTAATTAATAATCTGTTAAGTTTTGAATTTTATTCAAATTTTTTTTTTTTCAATGGAGAAATACAACTTGAATATCCTAAAAATAATTACATTCTCATTATTGCATCATATTTTCATCCTTTTGATTTTCATATTAATACCGTCGGTTCTGTCGCATCTACGAAAAATAAGCATAAAGTTTTAGACTGTATTATTTTTTAAGTGGCTAATGATATAAATGATTTGAAGTTAAGTTTTTAGGTTTTTTTGATGATTGAAATGTAATGATATTGTCAACAATATTTTCAAGTTTAAAGAACATGTGATATTTGAGACATGTCTAATTTGAATCTACCAGAATTGACATTATTTGGCTCCAAATTAAATTAGGAGGAATTCAGGAGTTGCACTTTTTTAACCTTTTGGAAATCCTTTTAAATGCTCCAATCTTAAAATTTTAGTTGCAGTCGATATCATGGAAAAGGTTCACAAAGTAATCCCAGTTCTTTAAGTGAGAAGGTTTAAGTGAGAAGCGAGAAGTGAAATTTTCAGGCTCACCCCCTCAAACGTCACCCCCTCGGAACTGATACCCTCACGTCCGATCGCCTCAGAGATTACCGATTCGAGATTTAAAATTTAATATTAAAAGTTTTTTTGTTACAAAAAAACCAAACATGAGCACTACAATTGTTTTCGAGTCTTTGATAGTAACACTACAGAAGATTTGTAATAACCTGATAAAAAGACTTTTAATAAAATTCATAACACTCTTTAATTTCATGTAAAATTTCAACATGATATTTATCATAGAATACATGTAAAATCAACGGTTACTTTGTTATAGAATTATAAATGGTACAGGTATGATTAACATATTTAAAACTTCTAAATCGGTAGCGCTGAGCATTGATGAG
>CAYMKR010000102.1:0-8069 GCA_964390865.1 uncultured Flavobacteriaceae bacterium
AACAAGACAATGGAGATTACCTGCCTTTGATCCCGACCAATAAATGGGCTAACACGATAAGAACTGAATTTAAGGGTTCCAAAAAATTTAGTGAGATTTATGCTGCTCTGATCTTGGATTCTTACTTCGAACAAAACAAAGTCAGCGAATTTGAAACCAACACACCGGCATATAATCTTTTCAATGTTAGAATGGGAGGAAATCTGAGCTTCAACAAAATGGATTTAGGCATCAATTTAAGTTTCAATAATTTACTAAATGAAACTTATATTTCGCATTTATCAGTTCTTAAAGCCGATATGATTCCTAATCCCGGGCGTAATATGGTTCTGGGGCTTAATTTTAAATTCCTTTAGAATTCTCATACAAGGTTGGATCAATTCTAGGATAAGGTTGAAAACTTTAATCTCAAAACCAATCTTTTCTTCTTGCAATTCCTAAATTTGGCCAAGCAAAATGACTATCATGGAAAAAAGACTAATTGAATGCGTCCCTAATATTAGTGAGGGAAGAGATCTTGATAAAATTCAAACTATCGCCAATGTAGTGGAAACCATTGAAGGCGTAAAATTATTAGATATAGATCCTGGAAACGCCACTAACAGGACGGTAATTACCTTTGTAGGCACTCCTGAAAAAGTAATCGAAGCTGCATTTCTATTGATCAAAAAAGCAGCTGAACTGATTAACATGAGTAAGCATTCAGGTGAGCACCCAAGGTTCGGTGCAACCGATGTATGCCCATTGGTTCCGATTTCGGGAATCACGCTTGAAGAGACGGCTGTTTACGCGCATCAATTAGGAGAAAAAGTAGGAAATGAATTGGGTATTCCAGGTTACTTTTATGAAAAAGCAGCTAAAAAAGAACAAAGAATTAATCTGGCACATTGTAGATCTGGTGAATATGAAGGCTTAAAGGACAAACTAAGCAAAGCAGAATGGAAACCTGATTTTGGTCCAGCAGAATTTACGCCAGGGGTGGTAAAAACGGGAGCTATTGCAATTTCAGCAAGGGACTTTCTTATCGCTTATAATGTGAATTTAAATACTACTTCTACAAGGAGAGCCAATGCAATTGCCTTTGATATACGAGAAGCAGGAAGGGTTAAAAGAACGGGAAATCAAGCAACTGGTAAAAAGGTACTTGATTCTAATGGCGAGCCTGTTAGAATTCCTGGGAAACTAAAAGCCGTTAAAGGAATAGGATGGTATATTGATGAATATGGAATTGCACAAATTTCATATAACCTTACCAATATCAATATTACATCAATGCACGAGGCCTTTGACGCAACTTGTAAGTCAGCAGATGAAAGAGGGCTGCGCGTTACAGGGTCAGAACTCATCGGCTTGATTCCACTAAAAGCAATGCTTGACGCAGCGGATTATTATTTGATAAAGCAAGAAAGATCATTAGGAATTTCAGAAAGTGAAAAAATAAAAATTGCAGTAAAATCATTAGGACTTGATGATTTAAAGCCATTTAATCCCCAAGAGAAAATTATTGAATATCAATTATCAAGTGGCCAGGCTCCAAGACTTATTGACCTAACCGCAAAAAGTCTAGCCGAAGAAACCGCAAGTGAATCTATGGCTCCTGGAGGTGGTTCTATTTCAGCTTATGTTGGAGCCTTGGGAGTTTCTTTAGGTACGATGGTGGCAAATCTGTCGGCTCATAAGCCAGGATGGGATGAGAAATGGGAAGGTTTTTCTGATTGGGCCGTGAAAGGTCAAGCCTATAAAGACAAGCTTTTATTCTTGGTAGATGAAGACACCAATTCATTTAATAAAATCATAGAATCCTTCAGATTGGCGAAAGGCACTGAAGAAGAAAAACTTATTAGAAAAGAGGCCATTCAATCGGCTACAAAATATGCCACAGAAATTCCTTTTCAAGTAATGGAAACGGCATATGCCTCTATGGAAGTGATGCAAGCAATGATCAAAGAGGGCTTGGCAAATTCATTATCAGATGCAGCCGTAGGAATTTTATGTGCTAGAACCGCTGTTACAGGGGCCTATTTTAACGTAAGAATAAATGCCAAAGATATTGCTGATAAAATCTTTGTAGAAACCATTCTCACGAAGGCTAAAGACGTATTTGAAGCAAGTTTAAAGATTGAAGACGAAATGATGCAAACCATTGATTCTAAAATGTAAATCACTCAATTACATACGCTACTAAAAAATATTGACTAACATAATTCCTTATAGTCCTGAATTTGCCATAAGTTTCAGAGATTTAAATCTAGAATGGCTAGAGCATTACTTTTATGTTGAAGTACATGATCGTGACTTGCTTGAATCTTGTCAAGAAATGATCATTGACAAAGGAGGTTTTATTTTCTTTTATCAAGACCAAGGAATAATTGTAGGAACATTTGCTTTGATCAAACTGAGTTCTGACATTTATGAATTGGGAAAAATGGCGGTAAGCGCTAATTCAAGAGGCATGGGAATTGGTCAGAAGATGATGGATTATTGTATAGAATTTTCAAAAAATAAAGGATGGTCTAAACTGTTGCTCTATTCAAGCACTAAACTTCATAATTCAATTTATATCTATAAAAAATTTGGCTTTGAAGAAATACCAATCGAAAAGAATAATCCCTATATCAGAAGCAACATTAAAATGGAATTAGATCTTTAAAGTTATTTCCTAAAATGTGGAAATCTAAAAGGGGCAAAGCTAAATATTCACTTCCTTTTGACACTTATTTTCTTAATTTTCCTGTAAACATACTCGCCTTTGAGTTATAAGGATTGCCCGAGGATCTTCTAAAACTAACCAACTGACCACAATGCCAAATTGCATCAGCAATAGGTCCATTAATTTGATTCCAAAAAGGATACTCACTGTTACCTCTTGTGCCTTTGAATACTATATTAAATTCACTCAAATCTTCAGCAGTTCGAAAAATATCCGCAGCGGATTTCAAATTTGTCAGTGTCAATTCTCTTTTCTCATCAAAACTCAATCCAGAAAAATCATTACCATCATTAACCTTATGTATGGCTGAACTTAAAATCGTAGTCGATAAGCCTAAAACATGATCAATTGTCTCTAAAGAAGTTCGCGCCTCGGGTGAAGGTTTATATTTCAAATCTTCAGGTCTCAACCCTTCTGAAGCCCAATAATATCGGAATCCCAAACCATCAATCATGCGAGCAACAACACTTCCTGCTGAATATTCACTTGGTGCTTCTGCTATTTCTCGATATGGCAGATTTTCATTGGTGTTTTGTGAATTCATGGTGAAATTTATTAAAAGAGACGTTATAATTATCAATGTTTTCTTCATGCGGATTTAATTTTTCACCGGCAAAGTAATTTTTTTCGCCGTTCCGTATTTGTCATATAAATATATTAATGAGGTCATGGTAGCTGCCCCGAGTTCTAATTCTCTTTTATTAACGGCATCAAAAGTGTCAATCGCGGTATGATGGTAATCAAAATATCTTTGTGAATCAGGCCTTAATCCAGCCAGTACCATTCCTTCTGTTTTTAGAGGACCAATATCTGCTCCGCTCCCACCTTTCTCAAAATAATGAATTAAATAAGGTTTAAAAAGAGGTTCCCATTTTTTGATCTGAACAAACTCCTCATCACTGCAATCAAATGAAAATCCCCTAGGCGTAAATCCTCCTGAATCACTTTCTAGGGCCATGACATGAGTTTCATTATTCAATCTCGCCTCCTCAGCATATTTTTTACCTCCTCTTAAACCATTTTCTTCATTCATAAACAGAACTACCCGAATGCTTCTTTTAGGCCTATTCTCATTTAACTTCATCAATCTCACCACTTCCATAGATTGAACAACACCTGCTCCATCGTCGTGAGAACCATCTCCCAAGTCCCATGAATCAAGGTGCCCTCCTACTACAATATATTCATTCGGAAATTCTGAACCAGTAATTTCTCCTATTACATTAAAAGATTCAACGTCATCCAACTGCTCACAAGTTTGCTTAAAACCCAGTTTTAAATTTTTGTCTTTTTTCAAGAATGAACTCAACATTTCAGCGTCATTGGTGCTGATAGCTGCCGAAGGAATCCGTTGCTTAACAGGAAGATTTCCATAAGTCATGGTTCCTGTATGCGGAAAATCATCCAGCCTCAAATTCGGGGATCTTACTATTACACCCAAAGCCCCTAACTTACCAGCTTCCATACCTCCTGCATACCTCTGATCGACACAGCCTCCGTAAGCTTGAAACGTTTCAATTAATGTTTCTTCCATGGCTCTGTTAAAAAACACAATCTTACCTTTAACTGCATCCTCACCCATTGCCTTAAGATCTTCAATACCTTGTACTTCAATCACCTCTGCATTAAGCCCTTCTTTTGGTGTTGCAACAGATCCTCCCAGTGCACAAATATTCAATTCATATCGTTTATTATTTGATTCTACAAATCCTATCTCTTTCTCACCTCGAACCCACTTCGGGACCATAACCGGCTGCAACCAAACCTTATCAAGACCTAGTTTTAATAACTCTGATTGTGTATACTCAACTGCTTTTTGAGCTCCTTCAGACCCTGATAAACGTCCTCCAATATTATTTGATAAATGCTCCAACCAAATGTAGCTCATACCATTACTCAATGAGCTATCGTAAATAGACTTAAGTGCTTTTTCATCTTCTTGACCAAACAAGCTTAGACTTAATAAAAATAAGGTGATTTTAAAAATTTTCATAGTAGAATTAATTAATTTGTCCAATAATCAAAAACCATTACATCTTCTAAGATAGGGCCCACAACTTCTCCGAAAGCCTTATGATCAGGGTGAGGTAAATATATATCTCTTGCGTCTTCATTATCAAAAGTCAACAAGAACCCATGTGTAAAATCTTTATTTAAGTTTTCTGGCGAATTATTAAGACCCCACTCAAATTCCTTAATTTCTTTGATTTTTGCAGGTAGTTGAGCAAAAGCCGCTTCTACTTTATGGATATCACCCTTTGAAGCTTCCTCTTTAAATTTAAAAAATACTACATGCCTCAATTTTTTGGCATCATTTATCTCAACAGTCTTTCCAGTTATAATAGCTTTATTCTCTTTTTCCATATTACAAGAAAGTAGGTTTACAAGACAAAAAACAGCAAGGCATAGGTATATTGGTTTCATTAATTATTTTTGATAAAGATACATTTCTATGCGACTAAATAAGTAAAATGAATATATTTATACAGGTCTAAAAAACATCTAAAGGGCCATGTAAATCTTAAAAAGAATAAATTATGAATGAAGTATCTCCTTTTCACCTTGCTATTCCAGTAGATAATCTAAGCCTATGTAGAAATTTTTATGGCAAAATTTTGGGTTGTACAGAAGGTCGAAGTTCCAGCCACTGGGTAGATTTTAATTTTTTTGGACACCAACTAGTTATTCATCAAAGGCCCGAGGATGAAAAGGCTCCAAAAAAAGTTTATAATGCTGTTGATGGTCACGAGGTCCCTGTCCCTCACTTTGGTGTTGTATTAGGATGGGATCAATGGGAAGCATTAAAACAAAACTTAAATAACCAGCGAATTCATTTTGTCATAGAACCTTATATCCGATTTAAGGGGGCCCCTGGTGAACAGGCCACCATGTTTTTTTTGGATCCTGAAGGAAATGCCTTAGAATTTAAAGCTTTTAAAAACATTGAAAATTTATTTGCATCCTAAGTTTAGAGCAAGCTTACCTACTGTGAAACTCAATTAGATTGGCTTCATAATACTGCTCTCCTAATTTGTTTAATAGGCTTTTGATCACATTCGAATCTCCATCAACTGCTAAGGCTGAATAACCTAGCTTATTTCTTTTTCCTAATCGCATGTCAATAATATTAATGTGTTTAGAAGCCAGGGCTGAAAGTAGGATCAACAATACACCTGGTGAATTCTCGTGCCTGGTTAAAATCATCTTCGAATTCAAAGCGATTTTTAATTCTACTCCATCCATTTCATAAAGATAAACGGCTTTACCTTTAAACTCTGGCAATTCAATATTCTCAGAATAATTGAGTTCCAAAAAAGTATGTTGATCAGTTCCATTTACAAAATCAATGGCATTTGTCACATTGCCATTTTCCTGTTCCAAGGTTAAAAAAGCTACAGCAGTACCATCATTATTTGAGTGTAATCTGGCAGTTTCAACATTAACTCTTTCAGATGCGAGTGAATTGAACAATGAAGACAAAACCCCTGCCTGATCCAAATGTTTTGAAAACAATCCTTTGACTTGAGATGCCTGAGATTGTGGCGTTTCATTCGAAACTGTAATAGACTTATTACCTTTTCTTATTCTAACTGCATTGTAATCACCCATGCCCGTGGCATTCTTATAGATACCAATAAATTCAGAGAAGGACCCTCCAAAAGAAAAATCAGGAATGATTCTTCTGCTCCCATGATGAAACCTTTGGTTCAGTAATTCTATCCCCTTATTAAGTATGGTATATTTAACCTTTAAGTCATGATCATTAAATATGGTTCGCTTTTCAGGAATCAATTTAGAAAAACTTACATACTGCTCATAACCTGCCTCATATATATATTCCAAACTTTCCTTAAAATTAAGACCATAGTACCTTACATGATGTGTATCAGTCCCTAAAGCTACCGGAATCTGCAATTCAAAAGCTCGTTTTAAAATATTCTGAGTTGGATAAACTCCAACTCCTTTAAAATCACCAGCCATATCTACATCTAAAGCCAAATCTCTGTCTGCTATAATTTCAAGTAAGGTTCTAAATTTATTAGCTAGCGGGTGAGAACTTGTTTCGAAATTTTTCAAAACTTCAGGTAATTCAACGTTTAGCTTTGGAAGGTCAATATGTCCAACAACCTGTATCATATCCCCAAAACTTTCAATCATTTGAATCATTTCATTGATATAACCATTCCAGTAAGCTTCTAATGAACCTCTTAATTTTAATAATTCAAGGGCTTCTTCCTTTGAACCATCATAAGGCAGGCCCTCTGGAGCAAAATGAACAGATCCAATAACAAAGTCAGCATCTTCAGCTTGAAAAATTTTAGATCTTGACCAAAGTAAGCCAAGATCGGGGCCCATCCATTCAAGTTCTACTCCGTACTTAATAATGATGCGACCTTTGTACTTTTTTCGAAGGTTTGCTATTCTTTTAGGATAATTGAGATATGATCGATCCCCTCTAATAAATTTTACATTTGTATCCTTCTCGGCTTCGTATCTGAAATTGGTCAATCTCGGAGAATGAATAATAAATGTAATACTAGGATGCTCCTGTTCAATAGCTTTATCAACTATATCTTCGAGCTTATCAATGCCGTGTTTAACATGGTCATTTTCAGTTCCGGCATGAATGCCATGTGTTTCCCAAATAAAATCATTGAATTTCTTCATCAGTAAGGATCAATAAATGCTTATAAAATTTGCTGCAAACATAAGAATTGCGATGCAGAATTGGAATAGAAAACGCTATAAATTTACAATATATTGAATCCTTTTAAATAAAGATTAAGGATCTTATATTGATCCGAATGAATACTTAAAAAACCATAGGTACTTCTATAAGCAAAATTTCCGCGTCTTCCTCCCCTTCTGCTTTAAAAGAGTCGGTTTGCCAAATACCTAAAGCATCACGTGATTCTAATGTAGCATTATTTAATTCAACTTTACCTGAAATAAGCATCAGGTAAACACCATGATTTGAAGATCTAAGTTTATATTCAAATGAATTTCCTTTACTCAAATCAATTCTAGAAATTTGGGCATCCTGATGAATTCTTAATTCATCATCCAATTCATCTTTATAAGAATGCACCAACACTTGCAAAATGTTTTTTCTAGCCTCCTGATCGAAGGTCTTTTGACCATAACTTGGCTTCACATTATTCGAATCAGGAATGATCCATATTTGAAACAAATTCAAAAGTTCATTTGAAGATACGTTTCGCTCTGCATGCTGAATTCCGCTTCCTGCACTCATCACCTGAACTTCCCCTGCATGCAATGGAATCCAAGAATTACTCATAGAATCTTTATGTTTAAGTCCTCCTTTTAATGGAATACTAATAATCTCCATATTGTGATG
>CAYMKR010000103.1:0-7976 GCA_964390865.1 uncultured Flavobacteriaceae bacterium
AATCATTTTCCAATCGGCAACCTATTGCTTCTTCAGGAATATAAATTCCAGGTTCACAGGTAAGAACCATCCCTGCTTCAAAGGGGCGAGCGTATAATCCAACATCATGAACATCCAATCCAATATGATGGGCCGTGCCGTGCATAAAGTATTTTTTATACAGGGGTTTTTCAGGATCTTGCTTGGCAACATCATCTGCAGTTAACAAGCCTAAACCAATTAGCTCCGCTTCAACTAATGAGGCCATACCAGCCTCATACGCTTCTGAAACAACTCCTGGTTTTAACAATTTTGAGCCTTTTTTCAAACAATTTAAAACAGCCTGATAGACTTCTTTTTGACGCGATGAGAATTTTCCGTTCACAGGGAAACATCTCGTTGTATCTGAATTATAATTGCCATAACAGACACCAAAATCCATCAGTATCATTTCGCCAGCCTTACAAAGATCATCATTGGTATTATAATGCAAAGCACAGGCATTCTTACCCGATGCAACTATGGGTTTAAAAGCATGACGGATGGCACCGTTTTTGAAGAAAATATAACTCAGTTCAGCCTCGAGTTCAAACTCTTTAATCCCTGGCTTCACTTTCTTTAAAACTCGTTCAAAACCTTCAACACTTATGTCAGCAGCCTTCTGAATCAATTTGACTTCTTCTTCAGATTTAATTTGTCTTAAGCCACGCGTAAGTTTTGCTGCCCTTTTATAGTTGTGCAAGGGATATTGCTTTTTACACCATTTAATCAATCTGTCTTGACGGGTTTCTAATTCACTTGTCGCTCTTTTTACGTGCTCATTATGCCCCAGATAAATAGAATCCGCTTCGAAAGACATAGACTGTAAAATCTTTTCGAAGTCTTCGATCCATTCAACTCTTTTTATTCCAGAAATAGTGCTTGCCTCAGCCCTTGTTAGTTTTTCTCCTTCCCATACTTTAATGTGATCATCCGTTTTTTTAACAAAAAGTATCTCTCTATTTTCTTTCTTATCAGCATCAGGATATAGCAATAAAGTAGTTTCTTCCTGGTCAATGCCTGACAAATAGAAAAGGTCATTATTCTGTGCAAATCCCATACTGTCATCAGCATTGGTATATTGTACATCGTTTGAACAAAGTAATGCAATGGCATTTGCACTCATAACATCACTGAAATTGTTCCGATTCTTGATAAAAAGACTGTTGACTATGGCTTGATACTTCATAAGATACTAAATGATTAAAATTTTCTATCTGGGTTAAATGGATCTAAGGCAATAGATGCTTTTTTGGAGGATATGATTTCTGATATCATTTTTCCTGTACCGGTTGCCATTGTCCAGCCCATCATGGCATGCCCAGTTGCAATAGTCAGGTTCAAACAATTATTGGTTCTACCAATATAAGGAAGTCCATCGGGAGAAAGAGGTCTTAAGCCCGAGGCAGCGTTTTGCATTTCCTCGTTTTTGATCTCTACTTCAGGATAATAGGCTGCTGCCGCTTTTGCAATCGCTTTGACACGAACCGGGTTCACGTCATCATTGATCTTATTAATCTCCATGGTTCCTGCGAAACGGGTAAAACCGTTCATTGGAGTAACCGCTACCTTGGCTTCAGAGAGAATTGCCGGATATTGAATACCCGTTTCTCGGTCTACATTGATTCGATACCCCTTACCTGCCTGCAACAATAAACGCATGCCTAATTTTTTGGCGACCAAACCAGTCCAGGAACCTGCTGCAAGAACAAACTCATCTCCTTGAATCTGTCCTTTACTGCTAATTAAAGTGCTTATCTTATTGTTTTTAATTTCAATGTCTACAACTTCTTCATTTGAAAGAATCTCAACATCATTTTTAAGCAAATGCCTTTTCATGTTGCTCATAAATTCTTGTGGTGTAGAATGCGCATCACATTTGTAAAAAGTAGCGCCAATGGCATCAATTTTAAGATTGGGCTCAAGTTTTTTTAATCCTTCTCGGTCCAAAACCGTAGCCTCCAGATCAACCTTAGCAGCTAATGCAGCCAACTCAATTTCTTCCTCGAGCATTTTGTCAGTTTTACACAACATCAACAAGCCCTTTTTTTCAAAGTGAAAATCAAAACCAGCCTCCTTACTTATGTCTTGGTACAATTCACGACTGAATACAGCTATGTCTCTAATGACCTGCATCGAAGCCTTTACATGTTTCTCCGTACAACTCTTATTAAAAGCCCATGTCCAGCGTAAAAAATCTGCATCTAATCTCGGTTTGACATAAAATGGACTTGATGGATCAAACATCCATTCTATTCCTTTTTTCACAACTCCAGGGGCAGACAAAGGAATTATATGACTGGGTGAAATATAACCAGCATTTACATAGGAAGCTCCTGCATCCATAGTAGATTGATCAATTACAGTAACCTGATGACCTTCTTTTTGTAAATAATAAGCAGTGCAAAGTCCGATGACACCACCTCCAATAATGACACATTTTTTCATAGGACAATGATGTATTGATATAATGATATATTGATGTAATGATATATTGATGTAATGATATAATGATGTCTTGATATAATGATGTCTTGATATAATGATATAATGATGTCTTGACACATAATGGATGAACTTTTGAACATTTAACCTTTTTGATTGACAACAAACATTGTTGATTTTGCTTTTGACATAATTTTTAATATTTCTAGAGACTCATTCAATAAGTATTTTAACCTTTCTTCTTGAGCCAATTTAGTTTCTTTCAACAACTCTAACCAAAATAAAGTTTCATCAGCTTCTTCGACAACTATTGACATTTTGGCAAAAAACTCTCGTCCTGACCTCCCAACACATGCAGACCGATAATTGGCTGCGGTGGATGTTGCTGATCGAATTAACTGCCGTCCTATAATCTTACCCGGTTCCGATTTTTTTATCAATAGATAAAACATTATGATATCCATTGAAAATTTTTTAGTTCTATCTTTTAGCCCTTTGACAAATAAACTCTTTTTCATTTTTATTAAAGATTTTCTTTTTATCTCTTAATAAATTCAATAAGTCAAAGTTATCATCAAGCATTAAATCAATATATCATTCCATCATTGCTAAATCACCTGAAATCCATGTGCATACGGATCATCTTTCTCGTCAATGACAATTGTATTGTAACCATATACTTTTGCCCAACCCTCAATGCTAGGAATAATGGCCGGTCTTCCCTTGATGCTTGTCTCTTCTTCTACTCTTCCAATAAAGGTTGATCCAATATAACTTTCATGAATATAAGCTTCTCCTATTTTCAATTTACCTTTGGCGTGCAACTGAGCTAACCTGGCAGAAGTACCTGTCCCACAAGGTGATCTATCAATAGCCTTATCGCCATAAAACACTGCGTTTCTTCCAGACGAATTTGGATCTATAGGGAGCCCTGTCCATAGCATATGGGTGGCATTTCTAATCGAATCATTTTCAGGATGAACAAAATAATCTGGATATTTTTCATTAATTCTCTTCCTAACAATTTGAGAGTATTGAATAATCTGTCCAGCTGTAAAATCCTGAACTCCGGTATAATTTTTTTGTGGATCAACGATGGCATAATAATTTCCTCCGTAGGCTACATCAAAAACGATTTCTCCCAGATCCGGACAATCTACTGTAAGCCCTTCTGCGGCAAGGTAACTTTTTACATTTCTCAGTTTTACTGAGGTCACCTTTCCTTCTTTTTGCTCATATTCAATATCTACTAGGCCCGCAGGAGCTTCCATTTTGACCTTACCTGGCACTTTTGGTTTAATATACCCTTCTTCAATTCCAATGGTTATGGTACCTATGGTTCCATGACCACACATGGGCAGACAGCCCGAAGTTTCAACAAATAAAATAGCAAAATCATGATTCGGATCATGAGGTGGATAAATAATACTTCCACTCATCATATCGTGCCCTCGAGGCTCAAACATCAACCCTTGTCTGATCCAATCATAGTCTTTCATAAAATGAAGCCTTTTCTCATTCATGTTATTACCATGAAGCTTGGGTCCTCCGCTAGTTATAAGTCTGACAGGGTTCCCACAGGTATGCCCGTCAATACATTTAAAAATATTACGCGCCATTCTTTTTCTTATCAAGGTATTGCTCGATTCTTTTCTAAATCGTCTTAGTTCAGTAATGCTATATGTTATCTGATGTCAATTCATTATTGACCAATCTTTTAATTCCAAGTGAATTTTCATTTTTCAAAGCCTCTGGCAATAAATCGTTTGGCCAATCCTGATAACTAAATGGTCTTACCCATCTTTTGATTGAATTGATTCCTACGGCAGTAAACCTACTATCTGTAGATGCAGGATAAGGACCACCATGAACCATTGAAGGACAAACCTCCACCCCAGTAGGCACTCCATTAAAAATGATACGTCCTACCCTATTTTTAAGCGCTTCAATAACACCCGAATAAGCTGTTGCTTCATCTCCTTGTGCTATCAGTGTTCCTGTTAATTGGCCTTCCATCGCTAAAATGATAGCCTCAAGTTCTTCTTTATCTTTGCACTGAACAACCATTGTAAAAGGTCCAAATACCTCTTGGTGTAAAGTAGGGTTATTTAAAAAAGTTTTGCCTTTTACAGTAGTCACAGCCTGTCTGGCAACATTAACGCCAACTTCTAAATCATACTCAGCCACCATTTGAAGTCCTTGCTGAGCCATGGCTTTGCCTTTATTTGCTTCATATGCGCCAATAATATTAGGGTGTAACATACATCCTGGTTCAATTTTGACTATTTCTTCGGATAGTGTAAGAATAAATTCATCAAGGTTTTCATCACTTATTCCTAACAACAAACCTGGGTTCGTACAAAACTGTCCCGCTCCCAATGTTACAGATCCTGCGTATGTTTTGGCAAGATCACTACCTCTTTCATCTAAGGCATCAGGAAGAAAAATAACAGGGTTTACACTTCCCATTTCAGCAAAAACGGGTATTGGCTCCTCTCTTTTGGCAGCAAGATTATATAAGGCTCTACCTCCTTTTATACTTCCTGTAAATCCTACAGCTTTGACCTTAGGATGTTGTACCAATTGAACGCCAACTTCTATCCCACTACTATTTAAATTAGAGAAAACACCGTCAGGCATTCCTGTTTTTTGGGCGGCCTTACTTATAGCTGAAGCCACCAATTCACCAGTTCCAGCATGCATTGGATGCGATTTAACAATTACCGGACAACCCGATGCCAAAGCTGCTGCTGTGTCTCCACCTGCTGTAGAATATGCCAAAGGGAAATTACTTGCTCCAAATACAACAACTGGCCCCAAGGGAATCATCATTTTGCGAATATCAGGTTTGGCTAAAGGAGCTCTCTCAGGTTGTGCTGTATCAATATGTGCATCGACCCAATCTCCTTTTTTAACCAATTCTGCAAAAGTTCGCAACTGGAACATGGTTCTACCTCTTTCTCCCATCGCTCTGCCTTCTGGTAATCCAGATTCTTCGCAATAGACTTCTATCAGCTCAGTACCTAAAGCCTCAATTTCATCAGCAATCGCATTTAAAAATTCACTCTTTCTTTCACCAGAAAAATTCTGATAAGATTGAAAAGCCTTCCATGCCAAACTAACTGCATGATCAATTTCTTCAGCCGAAGCCTCATGAAACGTACTTGAGTTTTCAATATTTAACTTTGGATTAAGGGTCTTAAAAACTTTTTCTCCTAAGGCGCTTCTTTCAAATCCGATATGGTTCTTTCCTGTAATCATTTGATATTCCATTTTTTAATATGCGTTTCTTTGTTAACTGGTTGATAAACCAATTTATCAGAAACGGGATATTTAATTAATAAACTTTCAGGGCGCATAGGCCGTGGCATAAAATCTCCACCGCAATTTGGACAAACGCCTAATAATACTTCTTCAACACATGACGCACAAAATGTGCACTCAAAGCTACAAATCATTGCATCCTTTGAATCGTTAGCCAATGGCTTTTTACAATTCTCACAATTCAGGCGGATTTCTAACATTTATAAATTCTGATAATCTGGCAATAAGGGCCTGTTTTTAAGTGCTTGATCAATTATTCCTAAAACCTTTTGTCTTTCTTCTCCAGCTAAAGGTAATCTAGGTTCTCTTACGTTCTCAGTACCAATTCTCGTTGCTACTTCTGCTAATTTGATATTCTGTACTAATTTAGTGTTTATATCTAATTCCAACAATGGTAAAAACCATCGATATATTTCAATGGCCTCTTGGGTTCTTCCTGCTTTTGCCAATTCATAAATAGCTACAGTCTCTGCCGGGAATGCGCATACCAAACCAGCAACCCATCCATCAGCTCCAATCAACAGGCTTTCAAGAGCCAAAGTATCAACACCACATAAAATAGCCAATCGATCGCCAAATCTATTTCTAATTCGATTAATGTTTGAAATATCTCTTGTAGATTCTTTTACTGCCTGAATGTTTGGACAATCATTTAGTAAATCCTCAAACATATCCAATGTCACCTCTATACCATAATCCACAGGGTTATTGTATATCATTATGGGTAAGGACGTACTTTGGGCTACTTTTCTAAAGTAGGTTACGGTTTCACGATCGTCTGCTTTATAACGCATAGGAGGCAACATCATCAAGCCACTTGCCCCATCCTCTTTGGCCATTGCAGCCAATTCAATAGCGGCTTTTGTTGACTGTTCAGCAATATTTATGATCACAGGAACTGATCCATTTACATAAGATACAGTTTCACGTACTAAGGTTCTTTTTTCCAGTTCGGTCAACGTACTTGCTTCTCCAAGAGTTCCTCCTAAAACAATTCCGTGTACACCCGCATCGAGCTGAGCTTTAATATTCACTTTAAAATTCTCTAAATCCAATTCGTCTTGATCGTTAAATTTGGTTGTTACCGCAGGCATTACCCCTTTCCACTGTATACTCATAATTATGTTTGTTTTTATGCAAAATTAGAAGAAGCTATCTTATTAGTTTTCATATAAATTAGCACATAGTAGTACTATATTAACTCAATATTGTAAAATTTGTATATTTTTGAATAATATTTATCTAAAAAATAAAATGAAGGTACTCCCATTTAAGATCCCAAAACCTGAAAATGCGACCTTAGTTATACAAGAAGATGAGGGTGCTATGTTTTATGACAAGCTTCACCAACATCAGGAAACACAAATAAGCCTGATTAAAAAAGGTGAAGGCACTTTTATCATTGGCGATCATGTTGGTGAATTCAAGCAGGGTGATATTTTTGTTATAGGAGAGAACTTAGCTCATGTGTTCAACAATGATGCAATTGAAGGATCTGTTCACATGATTTCTCTGTTTTTTATGAAATCCAGCTATGGTGATAATTTTTTTGATTTCCCGGAATTTAAAAAATTAGAGCCCTTTTTTACAACCTCTAATCTTGGCTTTAAAATTGAATCAAAACAAATTGTTATAGCTGAATTAATAGAGGGCCTTGTTGATCAATCCAAACTAGATAGATTCATCTCGTTTATGGAAATTTTAAAATTTATTTCGGAGGCATCTGTTACTACTCTATCATCCGCTATTCACAGAAAAGCATATGGAGAAGAAGAAGGAAAAAGAATGAGAAACATTTTTGATTTTACACTGCTAAACTTTGATCAAACAATCAATTTAGATCAGGTAGCAGATATTGCAAATATGACACCAAATGCATTTTGTAGATATTTCAAACAACGAACCAATAAAACCTATATCAATTTCCTTCTTGACATACGTATCGGAAATGCGTGTAAACTACTGAGCAAGAAGACGGATCTTAGTATTGCCGAAGTATCTTATAAATCAGGATTTAACAATTTGACAAATTTCAATAGAAAGTTCAAATCTATAAAAGGAATCACCCCTTCAGAATTTAGGAAAAGGGCTTAAAAAATATTCACCGAATAGTTGATTCCATTCGGTGAATAAGTACTTAACAAAAACAAATTACTTAGATAATCCGGATACATAGGTATAGATATAAT
>CAYMKR010000104.1:0-7969 GCA_964390865.1 uncultured Flavobacteriaceae bacterium
CGGCTCCTTCTCTTGAATACCTTTCTGCCAATTCTACCGGATCTCCTGCATCTTGAAGGCCTACAAAGTTTACACCTTTAACTGTACGACCATCTTTGATATCCAAACAAGGAATAATTCTTTTACTTACCATTTTAATCTGCTGTATTCAGCTTTATTATATTTTAGAATTAATTTGAAAGAATGTAAGCTTCTAATTGTTTCAAACTAATCCTGTTTTCATATATCGCTTTCCCAATAATGGTTCCTTCACATCCTAATTCAGCCAATTGACCTAATTCATCAAAATGCGAAATACCTCCTGAGGCTATCAACGCAATAGTTGGAACTTGCCTCAAAATTCTTTTATAAAGTTCAAAAGAAGGCCCTTCTAACATACCATCTTTTGAAATATCTGTACAAATCACATAATTAACGCCTTCATTTTTATACCCTTCAATAAAAGGGATAAGTTCTTTATCTGAAGATTCTAACCATCCGGATATTGCCACCTTTTCATTTTGAGCATCTGCACCAAGAATGATTTTATCAGGCCCATATACTTTTAACCATGTCTTGAATACATCAGGATCTTTAACAGCGATACTTCCACCTGTAACTTGATTGGCGCCGCATTCAAAAGCGATATTTAAATCTTTATCAGATTTCAATCCTCCTCCAAAATCAATTTTCAAATTTGTTTTGCCGGCTATTTGTTCCAAAATTTTATAATTGACGATCTGTTTGCTTTTAGCCCCATCAAGATCCACCAGATGTAGATATTTGATTCCGACCCCTTCAAATGACTTGGCAACTTCCAAAGGGTTCTCGTTATAGATTTTTTTAGTTGAATAATCTCCTTTTGAAAGTCTGACGCATTTTCCATCAATAATATCGATAGCTGGAATTATCCTCATTTTAAACTAAATTTATAAAGTTCTTTAATATTTGTTCGCCCATGTCTCCACTTTTTTCTGGATGAAATTGACAGGCATAAAAATTATCTTTTCTGATAGCTCCTGAATATTTTATTCCATACTCTGTACTAGCAATACTGTATTTATTTTCAGGAATATAATAACTATGGACATAATACATGTACGAATCCTCTGGCACATCGTTAAAAAGATCACTCTTAATCTCCTTTATCTGATTCCATCCTATATGAGGTACTTTAAAGTCAACTTCAAATTTTTTTACATTAATTGGGAAAATACCCAAGCATTCTGTTTGATTTTCTTCTGAATGATCGCACATCAGTTGCATCCCTAAACAAATACCCAGAACAGGCTGTTTCAATTCTGGAATTACCTTTTCTAAACCGTATTTCACAATCTCATTCATGGCACTTTGTGCCTCTCCAACTCCAGGAAAAATAACCTTATCAGCTGATTGAATTTCCAAAATGTTATTCGTACAAACTGCCTTATAACCCAATCTTTCGAGCGCAAATTGAACAGACTTGACGTTTCCAGCTCCGTAATCTATGATGACAATATTCATTTTATAGTAATCCTTTTGTGCTTGGTAAAATCATTTTCTCAGCATCTCTCTTAACTGCTACTTTTATAGCTTTTGCAAAAGCCTTAAAAATTGCCTCTATTTTATGATGCTCATTTTCACCTTCAGCCTTTATGTTCAAATTAGCTTTTGCTCCATCGGTAAAGGATTTGAAAAAATGATAAAACATTTCAGTGGGCATATCTCCGATCTTTTCTCTTTTAAAATTCGCATCCCAAACCAACCAATTTCTTCCTCCAAAATCAATGGCTACTTGAGCTAAACAATCATCCATAGGAAGCGTAAACCCATAACGTTCCATGCCTCTTTTATCGCTTAAAGCTTGTGCAAAGGCTTCCCCTAATACTATTGCTGTATCCTCCATAGTATGGTGCTCATCTACTTCCAGATCACCATTTACCTTAATCTCAAGATCCATGTTTCCATGTCTTGCGATTTGATCAAGCATATGATCAAAAAAGGCCAGGCCTGTATCTATTTTACTATTTCCTGTACCATCAAGATTAAGCTTAATATAAATATCTGTTTCTTTTGTTTTTCTCGATATCTCGGCTGTCCTTTCACTCAAAACTAAAAACTCGTAAATATCTTTCCAATCCTCTGTTTCTAAAGCAATAAATGGGCTTATTTTATCGTCAGAAACAATAGTTTCTCCGTCGCCTAAATTTGATTTATTATTGATATAAATACCTTTTGCCTTCAGATTTTTAGCCAACTCCATGTCAGTCATCCTGTCGCCTATCACATAACTATTGGCCAAATCATATGCTTCTGTAAAATATGCTGTCAACAAACCCGTTTGAGGTTTTCTATCAGGAGATTTATCTTTTGCATAACTGCGATCAATCAACTGCTTATCAAAAACAACGCCTTCATTGGCAAATGTTTCAATAATAAATTCATGAACTGGATAAAAAGTATTTTCAGGATATGCTTCGGTTCCCAGACCATCCTGATTCGTAACCATGACTAACTCGAATTCAAGTTCTGCTGCAATTTTTGATAAATAGAATAATGCTTTAGGATAGAATTCAAGCTTTTCAAAACTATCTATTTGCTCGTCTGCTGGCTCCTTAATCATGGTACCATCCCTATCTATAAATAATACTCTTTTCATTTGTTACTCCTTTTATTTGCGTCCAAATACGCCATAGATTTTAATAAATATTTATTCTCTTCAGGAGTTCCAACTGAAATCCTTAAACAATTGTCACATAAAGGTTCGTTCGTTCTGTTTCTAATTACCAGTTCCTTTTCAATTAATTGAGCATATCTTTTATTAGCATCATCGACTTTCACCAAAATAAAATTACTGTCAGATGGATAAACTTCTTTAACAAAACCTATTTTCAAAACATCCTTTGATAGTTTATTTCGATTCTCCTTTATTTGATATATCTCCTGTTCTCTTAATTTCTCATTTTCTAAGAATTTTAAAGCAGTTCTTTGTGTAAGCACATTGACATTATATGGCATCTTTACCTTTTTCAATAGTTCAATTATCTCAGTGTGAGCAAAACAAGCACCTAGTCTTAACCCTGCCAGACCATAAGCTTTTGAAAAAGTTTGACTCACAATTAAATTTTTAAACTCTTTTAATCTCAACAACCAACTTGAAGAACCAGAGAAATCAATATAAGCTTCGTCAATGACAATTAGAATACCTAATTCAAGTAACTCTATTATGGATGTTTCATCCATTAAATTTCCGGTTGGGTTATTAGGAGAACAAATGAATATCGCCTTGGTAGAACTATTGACCAACTTCTTGATAGGCATTACATCTAATTGATAATCATTGGTCAATAAAACCTCTTTACACGATACGTTATTTATCGAAGATAAAACTTTAAACATACCAAAGGTTGGTGTATTTATAATAATATTATCAAGACCAGGTTCAAAAAATACCCTGAAAATCATGTCTAAAATCTCGTCACTTCCGTTTCCAAGTAATATGTTTTCAATTGGTACATTTTTAATGTGAGAAATTCTTTGTTTTAATTCTTTTTGATGAGGATCCGGGTATCGATTTAAACCTGTCTCATATGGATTTTCATTTGCATCGAGATAGGTCAATTCTTTATCAAAGTCCTTAAACTCATCTTTGGCTGATGCATATGGTTTTACGCCTCTAATCGAAGGCCTTGCCATTCCCAATATATCTATTATAGCTTTTGACATAACGTTATTCAGATGAATTGCTTTTTATTTTTTCTAACCTCAGACTTACCGCATTTTTATGAGCAAAAAGTCCTTCAGCCTCAGCCATTAGTTCAATAGCATTCCCAATCAAGGATAAACCATTTTCTGAAATTTCCTGAAAACTTACTGATTTTTGAAATGCATCTAGATTCACCCCGCTATAATTCTTTGCATAACCATTGGTAGGTAAAGTATGATTTGTACCTGAAGCATAGTCACCTGCACTTTCGGGTGTAAAATCTCCAACAAAAACTGATCCGGCATTTTTGATTAAACCTAATATGCTTTTCGCTTTCAAAGTACTGATAATTAAATGTTCTGGCGCATAAGAATTGATCAGATCTATAGCATCAATCTCTTTACTACAGTATATAAGTTTCGAGTTTTCAATCGCCTTTTCGGCTATTGCTTTTCTTGGTAACATCTCTAGTTGTTTATGCACCTCTTTCTCTATTTCTTCTAATTTCGACATAGAATTAGAAACTAAAATTACCTGACTATCTGCGCCATGTTCAGCCTGTGACAGTAAGTCAGCAGCCATAAAACTCGCCGTAGCACTGTCATCAACATAAACTAATAATTCACTTGGTCCGGCTGGGAGATCTATACCAACATCAAATTTCATCGCCATTTGTTTGGCTACTGTAACATATTGATTTCCTGGCCCAAATAATTTATATACTTTAGGAACTGATTCTGTTCCAAAGGTCATCGCGGCAATAGCTTGAATTCCTCCTATTTTAAATATTTTGTTTACACCACACAGATCTGCTGTATATAAAACTGCAGGATGAATATTTCCTTTATCATCACTTGGAGTGCACATAATAATCTCTTCACAACCAGCAATTTGTGCTGGAACAGCCAACATTAATATCGTCGAAAACAAAGGCGCTGTGCCACCGGGAATATACAAACCTACTTTTTCTATGGCACGCTTTTCTTGCCAACAAACAACACCACTTGAAGTTTCAGTCTTTTTAGATTCAATAATTTGTGCTGCGTGAAAAGTTTCAATATTTGCCTTGGCCAAAGCAATCGCATTCTTTAAATCTTCCCCAATACTTTCATTGGCAAGGTCAATTTCATCTTGAGAAACTTGTAAATTCCCAAGATCTGCTCCATCAAATTTTTTTATATACTTTTTCAGGGCAAGATCACCTTTATCAGACACTTCATCAAAAATCTGTGCCACGATGGGCTCTATATCACTATAGCTTCGTGTAGGCCTTTGCAATAGCCTTGGCCAAGTATCTCTTTTAGGGTCAAATATTTTTTTCATAAGATTAAAGTTATATCACCATTTTTTCGATAGGTGCGACCAAGATCCCCTCTGCTCCTAGCGCCTGTAACTCATCTATAACAGCCCAGAATTTATTCTTCTCAATTACGGTGTGTATTGAACTCCATCCTTTTTCGGCTAATGGAAGAACCGTAGGGCTCCTCATTCCCGGTAAAATGCTTATCACTTTTTCAATATTTTCATTAGGAACGTTCATCAAAATGTATTTAAAATTCCTTGCCTTAAGCACTGATTGAAGTCTGAACCTCAATTTTCCTAACGTTTCCTGATTGGTTTTACTAATAGAAGGAGAAACTGCTAAAACAGCTTCAGAATTCGCAATAACTTCCACTTCTTTCAAGTTGTTCTTAAAAAGAGTACTGCCGCTACTTACGATATCACAAATGGCATCTGCCAATCCAATATTTGGAGCAATTTCAACAGAACCCGAGATTTGGTGAAGTTCAGCTTGAATACCTTTTTCTTTTAAATACAAGCTCAAGGTATTAGGATATGAGGTGGCTATTTTTTTTCCATCTAAATCTTCGATCGAATTATAATCAAAAGCTTTGGGAACTGCAAGGCAAACTCGACATTTAGAAAAGGACAATCTTTCCAAAATAGCTATATTTCCCTGGTCTTTTTCTACTAATAAATTCTCCCCAATTATTGCAATATCTACCACGCCATCTATCAAATATTGAGGTATATCACTATTTCTTAAATAAAGAATTTCCATTGGAAAATTGGATACTGTTGCTCTTAATTGATCGAGGCCATTACTGACTGAAATTCCGCATTCTTTAAGAATCTTAAGGGAATCTTCATTTAATCTTCCCGATTTTTGAATCGCTATTTTTAATCTTTCCATTTTTGCTAATTAGTTCTGAACATCAAATTGAGTCATAAAAAAAACCCGCCTGAATGCTCAAACGGGTTTTAAATATTTTGACTTTAATCACAACATATTTAGCTCGCTTGAGTGCAAGTATGAATATGATGGCGATGTAAAGTGTTTATTCTCATTTTAATAAAATCAGGCACAAATGTAAACATATATTTTAAAAATTCAATAGAGAAATTAAAAATAATTCAGCTTTCCTTCTCGCTGGCATACTTAAATCCCTCTAGCCACCATTTCTGCATTTTCTTCTTTTCAAAAACTAAGGTATTTGTTGTGAGTACCATTGGAGTATAGTATAAATTAAGTTTAACATCTTTGTGATCGGCAGCAAGTTTCCCAATAGAAATATTATACTTTTCTATATGAATCTGCATATAGTTAAACAAATTGGTAATAAGGCTAAACGGGTTCTTGGAAGGCATTCTATTGAGTTGTGTAACTTCTGTTTCCAGAATTATTGCATCGATTTCCGTTGCCCCTTGCCGAATAGCTTCTCGAATCGGAACCAGATTTGCAAAGCCACCATCTGCGTATTCATAATTGTTCTTGACCAACAAACTCATAAACGGGACAAAATTACTTGAAGCCCAAATATAGTCTCTAAAATCATCAAAAGTATGGTCATCTAAATCCTTAAATTCAACCTGATTAAGTGTTAAATTTGAAACCGTCACTAATATTTTCTTATGCTGATCCTTTACTTTTCTTAGATAATTATCCTTAACCGTTTTATCAATCATATCCTTAAGATGAAGGCTTTCTCCAAAAGTTTTACTGCCTTTCAAGAAATTCTTTATCGTATTAAAATGATTGATTCCTACAGTAGTATGCCCTTTATACTTTTTAATTTTAAAGGGACAATTACTGAAAATGGTATTTTGATCTACATTTGAATAAATATCTTTTAATTCATCCAATTTACCCAGAGCCAAATGGGTTAGCATCAAACTACCGGTAGAAGTTCCTACAAAAATATCATAATTTTGTTTTTTTTCTTCTATTAAATATTGGGCCACGCCACCTGCAAACGCTCCTTTACTTCCTCCTCCTGAAATGACTAATGCCTTCATTTATTTTTTCTAAGTTTAGTCTGATAAATATAAAAAAATTACTTTTGGAAAATTATAAGCACATATCGATGAAAAAATTAATTTTTATTTCAACCTTTTTCATGCTCATTCAGGTCTCCGGGAAGGCACAAATTCAAGGAGAAGTTGAGGTTTTAGCCAAATTCGAATTGGCTAATACAAGTATAAGGGCCATAGAAGTTATTGATGATCATACGCTCTGGTTTGCTGGTTCTCAAGGTAAATATGGCCGAATTGTAAATGAGCATCTAGAAATTGATTCAATAAGTCATGAAGGAAAATTTCCTCAATTCAGATCAATTGCCTTTAACGGAGAATTTATTTTCTTATTAAGCATTGAAAATCCAGCACTACTTTATAAAATTGATCCTTCAAAACCGCTGGGTCAGTATGATTTAGTTTACCAAGAATCTAATGAGAAAGTATTTTATGACTCACTTACTTTTTTCGACAAAGAAAAAGGTATTGCAATGGGCGACCCAACTGAAGACTGTTTATCTATTATCCTAACAAACGACGGTGGCAATAGTTGGAATAAGGTTTCGTGTGAAAAGCTACCTGATATATTTGAAGGAGAAGCTGCCTTTGCGGCAAGTAATACAAATATTTCTACCCATCAAAATAATGCATGGATTGTAACTGGTGGAACTAAAGCTCGCGTCTTTAGAACATCGTCATACGGAGAGCAATGGGATGTTGTTGAAACTCCTATGGTTCAAGGAGGCAAAATGACCGGTATCTTTAGTATCGATTTTTACGATAATAACAAGGGCATCATTATGGGAGGTGATTGGGAAGATAAAAAAAGTGGAAAATCAAGTAAGGCAACCACTACAAATGGTGGTGAAACTTGGAACCTTGTTGCTGACAAACAACTTCCCGGGTATATAAGTTGTGTCCAATACATACCCGACGGTGATGGAAAAAAAATTATGGCAGTATCTACCGAAGGTATATATCTCTCGCATGATGAAGCCAGAACTTGGAAAA
>CAYMKR010000105.1:0-7913 GCA_964390865.1 uncultured Flavobacteriaceae bacterium
CTATTTCAGGTGTTGGAAAGTATTTGAAAGAGAAAAACCCTGAGATTAAAGTTTTAGGTGTGGATGCTTTTGGTTCAATATTAAAGAAATTTCATGAAACCTCTGATTTTGACACAAATGAGATTTATCCTTATAGAATTGAAGGTCTTGGAAAAAATTTGATCCCGTCAGCTACTAATTTTGAAGTAATTGATGTTTTTGAAAAGGTGACAGATGAAGCTGCTGCACATAAAGCTAGGCAACTTGCTTTGGAAGAAGGTCTTTTTACTGGCTACACAAGCGGAGCTGTATTGCAGGCCACCACTCAATACGCTGAGCAAGGATATTTTGATAAGGATAGCATGGTTGTAATGATACTTCCTGATCACGGATCGAGATATATGGAGAAAATATACAGCGATGAATGGATGAGAGAACAAGGTTTTTTTGATTCAAGAAAGCAAGAAAATAATTCCTTAGAAATCATCAGATAGATGGATAAGATTGACAAAAAAAGAAAAAGACCGTTTGTTTAACAAATGGTCTTTTTCTTTTTTTGTTAAAAACTATAAACATAGAAAGTTTTACATTGCAATTTTTTCTATTTTTGCAAATAATTAAAACAGAGCGATTTTATTAAGCATCAGTTTAAATGAGATAGATACATGAAAGATTTATTTGAAAGAATAACAAAGGATAAAGGGCCACTTGGTAAATGGGCAAAACAAGCAGAAGGTTATTATGTTTTTCCAAAACTGGAAGGAAATATTTCAAACCGAATGAGGTTTAATGGTAAGGAGGTGATTACTTGGAGTATCAATGATTATTTAGGATTAGCTAATAATCCTGAAGTTGTTAAAGCCGATGCGGATGCTGCCAAAGAGCATGGTATGGCCTACCCAATGGGTGCCAGAATGATGAGTGGGCATACCGAATATCATGAGCAATTGGAACGTGAATGTGCTGATTTTGTAGGAAAAGATGCGGCTTATTTGGTGAATTTTGGATACCAGGGAATGGTTTCAGCCATAGATGCACTTGTTACAAAAAATGATGTAGTTGTTTATGATATGGATTCTCACGCCTGTATTATTGACGGTGCAAGATTACACCAAGGAAAAAGATTTACTTTTCGACACAATGACATGGAAAGTTTTGAAAAGAACCTTATCAGAGCTTCTAAGAAGGCTGAAGAGTCAAATGGAGGAATTCTCGTGATTAGTGAAGGTGTGTTCGGAATGAGAGGAGAGCAAGGAAAATTAAAAGAGATTGTTGCCTTAAAGAAAAAATATAACTTCAGATTGTTGGTAGATGATGCTCATGGTTTCGGTACTTTAGGTAAAACTGGTGCCGGTGCAGGTGAAGAACAAGGAGTTCAAGAAGAAATAGATGTCTATTTTGCTACTTTTGCAAAATCAATGGCAGGTTTTGGAGCTTTTTTTGCTGGTAATAAGCATGTTATAAAATACTTACAGTATAATATGCGTTCTCAAATGTTTGCCAAGTCATTACCAATGACTATGGTAAAAGGAGCATTGAAGAGACTTGACATGATTAGAACCATGCCAGAACTGAGAACGAAATTGTGGGAAAATGTAAATGCACTTCAAAGCGGTTTGGTGGAGAAGGGATTTAATATTGGAAAAACCAACAGTTGTGTGACGCCCGTTTTTTTAGAAGGTGATATTCCCGAAGCTATGGCAATGGTGAGAGACCTGAGAGAGAATTACCGTATATTTTGTTCTATTGTGGTATACCCTGTGATTCCTAAAGGAATGATTCTTTTAAGGTTAATTCCAACATCAGCTCATAATCTTGATGATGTAGATGAAACAATCGTTGCTTTTTCATTGATGAGAGAAAAATTGAAAAAAGGTTTCTATAAGCGAATAGCTGAGGCCTTGATGTCATAGGAAATCAACAATTATTAAAATATAAAAAAGGCCCATAGATTTAATCTTTGGGCCTTTTTTATATTTTAATAGTTCAATATTTTTTTTTCATTCTAATGCCCTGGTATTAATCGTTGATATCCATCCTTGAGGCCGCCACCGTATCTTCCTTTCCAAAGTCATTATTCAAATATTTGAAATATCCAACGATTCCAATCATGGCGGCATTGTCTGTAGTATATTCGAACTTCGGGATATAAGTATTCCAGCCCATTTCACTCTCCATGCCTTTCAAGGTAGACCGGATCTCTGAATTGGCTGATACACCTCCAGCTATGGCAACATCCTTGATTCCTGATATCTGTACTGCTTTTTTTAGTCTATTCATCAAGATGTTCACAATATTGCGTTGTACAGAGGCACATATATCATTCAGGTTATTCTTGATGAAATCGGGGTTTTTCTTTTGTTCTTTTTGTAAAAAATAGAGAATCGCCGTTTTAAATCCACTGAAGCTGAAATCCAGGGGTTTAGGCGTTTTAGGTTCTGAAAAAGAAAAGGCTGTTGGATTACCTTCTTGAGCATATTTGTCGATCAAAGGGCCACCCGGATAAGGCAATCCTAATAATTTAGCAGTTTTATCAAAGGCTTCCCCCACTGCATCATCTATGGTCTCTCCGAGAATTTCAAATTGATCATAGGCACTTACCTTAAGAATCTGTGTATGCCCTCCACTTATAGTCATACAAAGAAATGGATAAGGAGGTTCTTGTTGATTCTTTTCTTTTATATAATGAGCCAAGACATGAGCCTGCATGTGATTTACAGGAATTAATGGGATCTTTAGAGCGATTGATAGAGATTTTGCAAAGGAGGCGCCAACCAATAAGGATCCCATAAGGCCAGGCCCTTGTGTAAATGCGATGGCATCCAGTTGAGCTTTATCAATGCCGGCCTGCTTTAACGATTGGTCAACAACAGGAACGATATTCTGTTGATGTGCCCTCGAGGCCAATTCTGGTACAACTCCACCATAGGCGGCATGGATCTTTTGACCCGCGACAACGTTAGATAAAACTTCGTTATTTTTAAGTATTGCCGCTCCCGTATCATCGCAAGAAGACTCTATGGAAAGTATGTGAATAGTTTTTTTTGGCATAAGAAAAATTTAGGCACAAATATTGTACTTTTAAAAATGCAAATTTAGAAATAAAAAATTATCAAGCGTTTTAAAAGAATAGCAATTCGTGTTTTTTTGATAGGTAGTTTTATGCTGGTTATGTTGAGTGTAATACTCTCCTTTTCGAGTGTTCAAACTAGACTAGCTAAGATAGTAACCTCTAGAGTGAATAGCGCATATGGGACATCCATTGATATTCGAAAATTAGACCTTTCCTCAATAAGAAACGTGGCATTAAAAAATGTCTTGATACGAGATCATCACGGGGACACCTTAATATCTGCTGAAAATTTAGAGACTTCTTTGTTGAATTATCGGCAGCTGTTCAGCAATGATTTGAAATTCGGTGATATTTATTTGGAAAATGGCAAACTGATTCTACGGACTTATAAGGATGAATCAATCAACAGCCTTTCAGTCTTTGTGAACAAGTTCAAAACTGATAGTTTGAAGGAAAGTAAGACCTTCAATATGTCGTCTTCGTCTATAAGTGTGGATAAAATCAATTTTTCATTGTTTAACGAGAATAAAAAGGAGGGAGCAATAGTTTATTATAATGAGATACATGGAGATTTTGAAGATTTTAAAATAGAAGGATCGAATGTAAGTGTAAAAGTCCGCGACCTTAGGGTGGTTGAAAATCATGATGTTACTGTTACTAGTTTTACTACCAATTTTAGTTATGCAAATACTAGAATGGAGTTTATGGAGACAAGACTAGCAACTCAAGGTTCTGAATTATTGGCTGATGTTGTTTTGACCTACGATGAAGGCGATTTATCTGACTTTACGAATAAGGTGCAGATTAAAGCTGACTTTAAGCAAGCTGATGTTGTTCTTTCAGATCTGAAGAAACTGTATGGTCAATTTGGGAGACACGATAAAATTCATTTTTCAGCTCAAGTCAAAGGAACTATCAATGATTTTGTTATTGAAGATATCGATTTAGAATCAGATAGAAATTCCTCTTTAAGGGGAGATGTTCATTTAAAAAATGTACTCTATCCTGAAAAATTTAAATTAACCGGTGACATAAAAGAGCTAAGTTCAAATTATGATCATTTGATAAATTTACTGCCTGGTCTTTTAGGGGAGAAAATACCCAAAGAATTAGAGAAAATAGGATACTTTTCAAGTAGCGGGAAAGTCGCTATTACAAGATCTACTGTTGATATTCAACTAAGAACTATCGCCCAGATGGGGATGTCAGATGTTGATTTGAAACTTTTTGACATTGATAAAGGCGATGTGGCATCCTATAAAGGGAAAATAGAGCTGGTAGATTTTAACTTAGGTGAATTTGTCAAAGACAGTTTGATAGGCGAATTTTCTATGGTGGGTGAAGTTGAAGGCCAAGGGTTTTCTATCGACAAGATTAGTATTGGAATCAAGGGTCATATTTCTAAACATCAATACAAAGGGTATACTTATTCCAATATTGATATTAATGGCGTTTTACGAGACAAGCAATTTGATGGATATTTAAGTGTAGATGATCCGAATATAAAACTAGACTTCAAGGGACTCGCCGAGTTATCTGATATAAAGAAATTTAATTTTGAGGCCGATGTAGCTTATGCTGATTTTTTAATGCTAAACCTTTTTACAAGGGATGAAAAATCAATGTTAAAGGGTATTATTAACATGGATATTAGCGGAAGTAGTCTCGATAATATTGAAGGTATGTTGAGTTTTAAGGACGCTTCATATTCGAATCAGAATGATGATTATTATTTTAAGGACTTTGCGATAACTTCTGAGAATAAGGATTCCATTAGAGAAATGAAAGTAAATTCAACGGATATTGTCAATGGTTATGTTCGTGGTAATTTCAAGTTCCGTCAATTAAAAAAATTAGGAATGAATTCATTAGGGAGTTTGTTTGTTAATTTCGAAAAAGATGAGGTGACCGAAGGTCAATTCTTAGATTTTCGTTTTAATATTCACAGCAAGATTATTGACGTCTTTTTTCCTGATCTTCAACTCGGTCCAAATTCAATTATTAGAGGATCCGTTGATTCTGACAATGATCTTTTTAAACTCACTGTAAAATCACCAAAAATTGAAGCTTACAATTATACAATTGACAAGATTAATTTGCAGGTTGACAATCAAAACCCATTATATAATACACTTCTGAGCGTAGACGAAATAGATTCTAAATACTATAATTTATCCGAAATTAACCTCGTAAATGTTATGTTGAATGATACACTATTCATGAGAGCTGACATGATGGGAGGAAGACAACATCAAGAAAAGTATAGTTTTAGTTTTTATCATACGATCAACGAAAAGAATCAATCAGTTTTGGGTATGAAGACCTCAGAATTGACTTTCAAACAAAACACGTGGTATATAAACCCAGAGAATAATGATCAAAATAAGATTGTTTATGATAGTGATATAAAGGCATATGCTATAGATAACTTCAATATGATCACTGGCAATCAAGAAGTACACTTGGCAGGTTTGATCACCTCGGATCAAGAAAAGAACATTGATCTACGACTAAATAATGTGAACCTTGACGATATTACGCCGTCAATTGATAGTATTGCTTTAGATGGAAAGGTAAACGGTTCGGTCAATTTAAGGACCATTAATAATAAGATTTTGCCAATTGCTGATTTGGCCATCAATTATTTTAGCATAAACGATGATTATTATGGCGATCTTAGATTTAAAGCAGAGTCAGATCAGAATATTCGGAATTACACCTTTGATTTAGAATTGGAAAACTCTGACCTTAAGACTTTAAAAGCTCAGGGAGCTATTGATTTCAGTAGTGCAGAACCCACTATTTTGGCATCAGCCAAGTTGGATCGATTTAGAATAAATGCTTTTAGTCCACTGGGGAAGAATGTACTGTCAAAGATAAGAGGTTTTGCGAGTGGGGAGGCCATGATTACAGGCAATTTAGCAAATCCGGATATCGGTGGTGAGATAATTCTTGTAGAGTCAGGTTTGGAATTGCCCTATTTAGGAGTGAATTATGATTTTGATGGACAATCGAAAGTGAAGCTATATGAACATACCTTTGATTTTCAATCTTTCAAAGTTGTTGATAAGGCTCAAAAAACACGAGGTATTATTAGCGGGACGATAACGCATGAAGCCTTTAAAAAGTGGGAATTAGACCTTGCCTTAACTACTGATAATTTATTGGTATTGAACACCCAAGATAAAGAAGGAGCGCTTTATTATGGAACCGGATTAATTGGTGGTAGTACAACGCTGAAGGGGTTCACCGATGATCTTGTGATCAATGTAGCAGGCAAAACAAATGCCGGAACCGAATTTATAGTGCCCTTGGATAATGTGAGTACTGTGAATAGCTCCAAGTTGATACATTTCGAGAATATTGAAGTTGAAGAGGGGGAGGAAAAGAAAGATGAAATCATATTTGAAAAATTAAAAGGACTTACACTTAATTTTAGGCTAAATGTTACCAAGCAAGCGGTGGCTCAGATCGTTCTGGATAAGGCAACAGGTAGTATTTTAAGAGGATCTGGAGACGGAAACCTTAGATTGAATATAGACACGAATGGGAAGTTTGAAATGTTTGGAAACCTCGTCATTGATAATGGTGAATACCAATTCAAGAATATTATTAATAAAGATTTCGAAGTTCAAAAAGGAGGCTCTATCATTTGGCAAGGTAGCCCTTATGACGCTCAGGTAGATATCACTGCTATAAACTATACCAAGGCTAATCCATCTGTATTACTTGATGATATAGCAAGTTCTCGTAAAATAGACGTAGAATTATATACCATGATCACTGGTAATTTGTCAGCTCCTAACCTCGATTTTGATGTGAAAATTCCAAACGCAAGTTCTAATGTGGCTACGGAGCTTGAATTTAAAATAAGAAATGAAGATGATAAGCTAACCCAGTTCTTTTCATTGTTGGCTACGGGAGCTTTTGCCAGAACTGATAATAACAAAACTAATTTTGATGGAAATGCTGCCATCGCAGGAACCATTGCCCAAAAGGCATCCCAGCTTCTTTCTAATATGATGAAAAGTGACAATGAAAATTTTGAAGTAGGTGTGACATATGATATCGGTACAGATAACAGTGTTCAGGATGTAACCACTGATGATCAATTAGGGGTCGAGGTCTCAGGCAGAATTGCTGACAAGGTGATTGTCAGTGGGAAGGTTGGTGTTCCGGTAGGTTCAAACACTAATTCAAACGTGATAGGAGAGGTTGAGGTTAAAGTTCCGTTGAATGCTGCTGAAACGTTTCAGGCAAAAGTGTATAACAGACAAAATGAAATTCAATTTGATGTAGCTGAAGGAGATGGCTATACTCAAGGCGTGGGTATTTCGTATCGATTCGATTTTAATAATGGAGGAGAATTTATGGAAAAACTTGGTTTGAAGAAAACTGCTGAGGAAAAAGAAATGACAAAAGATCAAAGAGATAGCGTACGCGAGCAAAAGAAGGTCGAAAAACAAGAGATTAAAGAAGAGATTAAAGAAGAGAAGGTATTAGCTAAACAAGAAAAGTAAATACTGTTTAAATGATCTGTATTTCTAGTTTTTCAGCTGATTTATTGTTATCTATCTAAGAAATTTTGTCTTTTGTAGAAAAATGAATCATTGAAAAGTAATTAATATTACTTTTATTTTCGAATCTCTATGACAGTTCATTTATTAACTAGTACAAGCTAAAACTCAAAATATGTCGAAAACATCCTCTTTTGTTCCATTAATGATCATTGCAGCCTTATTTTTTATTTTTGGTTTTGTAACCTGGATCAATGGTGCATTGATTCCATTTATGAAGACCATTAATGAATTGACTGCAGCTCAGTCGTATTTAGTGGCTTCAGCTTCCTATATATCATTTG
>CAYMKR010000106.1:0-7760 GCA_964390865.1 uncultured Flavobacteriaceae bacterium
ATCCAATGTTGGGTCATAGAGGATGTCGTTTAGGTATTACCTATCCGGAAATTACTGAAATGCAAGCCCGTGCCATTATAGAAGCTGCATTAAATCTAAAAGAAAGAGGTATTGAAGCAAAACCTGAAATTATGGTCCCTTTGATTGGTACTTTGGCTGAATTTGTTAGTCAGGAAGAAATTATTAGAACCACTGCAAAAAAGGTCTTTGAAGAAAGAAACGATAGCATCGAATTTTTAGTAGGTACCATGATCGAAATTCCAAGAGCGGCTTTAACCGCGGATTTAATTGCACAGCGCGCTGAGTTTTTCTCATTTGGAACAAATGACTTAACCCAGATGGCCTTTGGATATTCACGTGATGATGCAGGTAAATTTTTACCTATATATATTGAAAAAGGAATTCTAAAAGTTGATCCGTTTGAAGTTCTTGACCAAGAAGGAGTAGGTCAATTAGTTCAACTCGGAACTGAAAGAGGTAGAAGCACAAAACCTAACCTTAAGGTAGGTATTTGTGGTGAGCATGGAGGTGAGCCAAGTTCAGTAGAATTTTGTTACAACACGAATTTAAATTACGTTAGTTGTTCCCCATTTAGAGTACCAATTGCGCGTTTATCTGCAGCTCAGGCTCAGATTAAGGCTTCTTGATATTATTTTTGTTAGAGTTAATTGTGAAAAAGGGGTGAATTTATTCATCCCTTTTTTGATATATGGACACCCTAAAGCACCAAACTAACAAAATGTGTTTCTTATTGAATAACCTGAGTTCGATTTAAAGGCTTTTAAAATACTTTTTATTTCATGCTTTAACGCTGTATATTCGCTTTATGATCAAGGTAGTTTTACTCGGTTCTGGAAATGTTGCTTATCATTTGGCACTGGCATTGAAGTCAGCAACTAATTTTTTACTAATTCAACGGTATAGCAGGAAAGAGTCAAATACTGAGTTTTTTGACACTACCATTGCTCATACCACTGACCTCAAACAACTTAAATCCGCTGATATTTATATTTTAGCCATAAAGGATGAGGCCATTTTTAACCTTTGTCAGCGACTAAACCACTTAGATGGTCTGTTGGTGCATACTTCTGGTGCTATGGGATTAGATGTGCTTGCTAAAAGAATTAGAAGGGGTGTTCTCTACCCTGTTCAGTCTTTATCTATTGAGCAAAAAATTCACCTTAAAGAGGTTCCTTTTGCGATTGAAGCTGCATCCGCCAATGATCAAAAATTATTGCAACAACTAGCTTCTGAGATAAGCGATCACGTCTTTGAATTGGATTCTAAAAAAAGAGAAAAACTTCATGTTTCGGCTGTTTTCGCCAATAATTTTAGCAACTTCATGTTTTCATGCGCTGAAGATTTATGCAAAGATCATCAAATACCATTTGAAATTTTAAGACCTTTAATCCTGGAAACAGGAAAGAAAGTACAATACATGAAACCTTTAGATGCCCAAACCGGTCCTGCAAGAAGACAGGATCAAGATGTCATAGATAAACATTTAAAGCAACTTCAGGGACAGAAAAGAGAGATTTACTCCCTATTATCAAACGCTATTATTGACAGATACAAAAGAGAATAATCATGGACAAAAGTTATAAAGAAATTATGCCTCAAATCACAACTTTTATTTTTGATGTGGATGGTGTACTTACTGATGGTAGTGTAACTGTTTTTCCTAATGGAGAATTAGTGAGAACTATGAATATTAAGGATGGATATGCCCTGAAAACTGCGGTTGACATGGGATATAATGTGTGTATCATTTCTGGCGGAACTAATCCGGCAGTTAAATCAAGACTTCAAGGATTGGGCATTACAGATATTTATTTGGGAGCCCATCATAAAAAAGACCAACTGGATGAGTACTTGGACATATATAATATTGATCCGAAAAATGTGTTGTATATGGGAGATGACATCCCTGACATCCCAGTAATGAAGATTTGTGGTTTGGCTACCTGTCCGCTTGATGCCGCTTCTGAGGTTCAGAATATATCGAACTATATTTCGCAGAAAAAAGGTGGAATGGGATGCGCAAGAGATGTAATTGAACAAGTTTTAAAAGTACAAGATAAATGGCATAATCATTTCGATGCCAAATATGATTGAACATTATGAGTAAGGCAGATAAAACAATAAATATTCCTATTGTCAATTGGCTCAATAAAACACTTCATAAGATAAAAATCCCCGGATTAGAAGGGATGAATCTTTATGATTTACTTGAAATGTATATTTCAGGTATTGTTAAAGGGGCCTTGACATCAAGAGCTGGAAGTATCGCCTTTAGCTTCTTTATTGCACTTTTTCCCTTTGCCTTAGTTGTACTGACCCTTATTCCTTTCGTTCCTATTGAAGGCTTTCAGGATGATTTTATGTCTATAGTTTTTAAAATGTTACCTTCAAAAGAAGCTAGCGACGCTGTGGCTCATGTACTAAATGATATTGCAACTAATAAGTACGGAGAATTACTTTCCTTTGGTTTTATTTTAGCCATTTTTTTGATGACCAACGGAGTCAACGCTGTATTAAGTGGATTTGAATATACCTATCATCAAATTCAAACTCGCAATGTTGTGCGTCAATACATGGTATCCTTAGCGATCTCTTTGGTTTTGGCTTTTCTACTGCTCATAACGGTAGGTGTAATTATTTTAATCGAGTTTTTTGTGAAATCCCTGAATGAGCAAGGAATGATGAGCGACACCAACTTTTGGTTTAGCTCCATCCAATTTATCGTTCTTATTGGAATGCTATTTATTGGTATCTCTCTTCTCTACTATTTTGGCACACGTGAAGGTAGAAAAAGTTCTTTTTTCTCTGCTGGAACGATACTAACTATTGTTTTATTCCTGTTAAATTTTAAAATTTTTCAAATCTATATTGAAAAATTTGCCCAATACAATCAGCTATATGGGTCAATAGGAACGGTTTTGGTCATCATGCTTTTTATTTGGTTAAATTCTATTATATTGCTCCTCGGATTTGAATTGAATGCAAGTTTATTAAAACTGCATCACAAAAATTTAGAAGCAAAGCAATGAGAAAATACTTTTTAATTACAGTAGTCACTGTCTTTTTTACCTTTCCTGCTAATTCCCAAAGTGTTCTTGGCAAATGGTATAGCTTAGACCCTGATACCGGACTGAATGAGTCTGTAATTGAGGTATATGAAAAGGGGGATAAGGTTTATGGAAAGATCATTCAAATATTAAAAGAGGAAGACAAAGAAAAGACCTGTATTGAATGCACTGGCAAGGATAAGGATCAACCAATTCAAGGACTTGTCATCGTTAGAGGCCTCAGTAAAGAAGGAGATGAATGGACTGGAGGAAAAATTCTTGATCCCAAAAACGGCAAACTATATAAATGTTATGTCACTCTTGAAAATAAGGATAAGCTAAAACTTAGGGGATATGTTGGTTTCTCATTAATTGGACGAACTGAATATTGGCTTAGAGTACAAGAATAAAAGGTCATTTTTTTTCTTTTTTCTGATTTTCTTCCTAGATAAGTTAGATGTTGGGTAGGGAATATCATTGCAATATCTCTATTGAAGACAAGGAAAGGCAGGAGATAAGAGAATATATTTGCTCTTCTTTTTTAGGGCACTCCACTTATTGGTATCGGGTAAAAGAATAATGTTTAAAATACTTGTTTTCATATCGGCTTTTTTAATGTGCGCCACTGCGACGGCACAGAGTATTGTTGGTCAATGGAAAACCTATGATATTTTTGACAATAATGTTGCAGAATCAATTGTTGAGATTTATATAATTGAAGACGAGCTTTATGTAAAAATCATCGAAATTTTACCTGATGAACACAAAAATGATATTTGTAAAAAATGTACAGGATTCAATAAAGACAAACCCATATTAGGAATGGTTATTTTGGAAAAGGCCATTTTTAAAGATAATATTTGGCAGGAAGCCAAAATTCTCAATGCAAAAAATGGTAAAAAATATGGTTGCCATATTTCGTTAACAGCTCCTGATTTGATAAAAGTAAGAGGTTTTGTTGGCTATCCCATTTTTGGGAAGACTCTTTATTGGACCAGAGTCAAAGAAAACAGGTTCAGATAGAATCCATCTAGTTATCTAGAATGACTTTACTTCAATTAAAACGATAACGGACATTTAGACCAAAATTCCCATAGATAAAATCCATTTTTTCAATAACAATAATTGCCGGACGGTAATCGAGTCCCAAACTAATGGGTGTTCGCGGAAAACTGTATTCTATTCCTAATTCACCCATAACACCTAGCTTAAACTCACTTGCAAATAATGTTGTAAGCCCTATACCTGCGTAATAGCGCAGGTCAGGGCTTCTAAAAATTGATGCTACAGCAAAATCATAGATGAGATCCAATCCCACGTTACTTCCAAATGAAACAGACGTATGAATCCTTTTATCTTTAATAGGTATTGTTGCATCAATTCCTATGTTATTACCATTCATATCACCAAACCTAAGTCCTATTTCTTGGGCACTTAATTGATAACAAAAAAAGACAAAACCACAAATAAGAAGTATCTTTTGCATAAGAGCATTTTAAAAATCAAGCTGCTAATTTAAGGAAATACTACTTGACCAGGAACAATTCCAGTACTAATAGTCTGCATTAAATCTCCTGAAACCAAATTGAATACTTTTAACGATCCTTCACTAGCATAATCACCTGCATCAGTAGCATATAATTCTCCATTATCAGTGCTCATTGCATAGAAAAAACCATCCAGTCCGTCAATTGCCTCAGTTGGTAATTCACTGTCATTAATCCCAAAACGGAATACTTTCCCATCCAAATTATAGTATAAATTCTCTTGGTCATAGTTCAACAAACTTGGATGCTGGGAGGTTGTGAAATCGATTGATGATATGGCATTGGTTCTTGGTTCTATCTTAAACAAAGAGCCATTAGTCTCTTCGCCTGAATAATCTGGTTTTCCTTGGCAAAGAACCCAAATATCACTATTTCTATCATATAGAATAGAATTTGGTACATCGCCAACAACTAAGTTAGCATCTATAGTGTTGTCTTCGGTCTCAATGACCACCACCTTATTATTCTGTCCATATCCACCCTGTAAGCATACATATAACTTACCGCCGTCTAACAGCATTTTCTCAGGACCTTCTCCAACCGGAATAGTGGTTAAAACCAAGTTGTTACTTAGGCTTATAACAGTAATAAAATCGTCCTCCGTATTAAAAGGATCTCCCCAATTCGAAATATACCCCTTGCCATCACCAGCAACAAAATACCTCGGATTGGAAATATCGTCTCCAATAATAACAGCTTCCTTTTCCATAGTATAGCGATTAACTACAACCACCTTATTTGAATTATTAACTACTATATAAGCTTTGTCATCAGCGATACCCATTGAATTAACAATGTTTCCAAGATCCTCCCCATTCACAGTCTTATAAACGTTTTGACTAACTGGCCCTCCATCTTCCACAAAAGTAATGGTACCACTTCCATTTTGAAAAGGCCCTTCATTTGTTATAAAATACCCGCTCTTATAGTCTCCTTCAGGCTCTTTGACATCTTCATCATCATCCGAACAAGAGCTAATGAATATTGCTAAAAAAGCAACATAAAATAATAAGTTTGATTTTTTCATTTTGAATTAAATTTTAATATTGATTTGTAATAAATAGTTTCTTCCTGGCATCGGCCTGTAAGCCACAGATTGGTAATCCTCATTAAATAGATTATTGATCCTAAAACCAAGGTTAATCATTTCTTTGAATACAGTTCTGAAAAAGGATAAATCCGATAAAAGATAGGCATCAAGTGTTTGCGTATTGCTAGTTGTTATAAAAACCTCTCCTACATATTGTAAGTCATAATTAAAGCGCCACTTCCTCCAAGAATAATCTATGCTCCCCCCTGCTCTATGTTTTGGTACATAAATAAGTTGCTTATTGATTTCGTCATCTTGAGCGATAGTATAGTCGTATTTGGCATTGATGCCAAAGATATGAGCGCCTAAGGTCAAATTATAAGTTCCTGAAAATTCTAAACCAAAATTTGAAGCATCACTGATATTCTGAGGTTGCCAGAAATCTTGAGTTATTGGTCTCCATTGAATCAGGTCTATACTTTTGATAAAATAGGCCGCACCTGCTAAACGAAAATCATTCATTTTATAGTCAAGCCCTAATTCACCGGACAAACTATTTTCAGGTTTCAAATCAGGATTACCTCCCGGCTCCCAATAAAGATCATTAAAGGTTGGTAACCTATAATTTGTTGAAAAAGCAGATCTAATTGAGAGCTTATCGGATATTGAATATTTTGCATCTAAAGAATAAATAAAGGGTATCTCATAAGCTGAGGATGCCCCTAAACGAAAACTAGCATTATACATGAAACGATCAAAGGGTTCATGATGCAATAAAAAATATGCCGTTGCGTCATTTTGTGACACTGAAGTTATACTGCTGCCACTGCCTACTGCATTCTCAAACTCTAATCCTGCTCTGAAAAACATTTTATTGTTCAAAAAATAACTGAAATCATATTTAACTATAAACCTTTCGCTTTCTCCATATGACTGATTATCAGCAACATTTCTGTCAAATAAATATTTAAAATCTTCATAAAGAAAAGCTGTTTTTAGCGATGACGTAAAACGATCCCCAACAAACTTCCAATCTAGCAGTAATCGCCTGTCCTTACTTACCAAGTTTGATAAGCTTTCGGTACTCAGGGTTCTAGATAAGTTTCTATCATTGTCAAAAACCGATGCATTAAGACTAAGAGAATGATAATCATTTATCTTAAAACCAAGCGTAGCATTAATATTATAATTCTCGTAATCGCCATTATCATTCTTTAAATCAGTTCCTAAATATTCATAATCGTTAGTTGAATTTTGAATTCCGCCTGAAATTTTTCCATAAAACCGTTCATTGCTCACTAAAGCTGTTAACTGTGAAAAATAAGTTTCATAGCTCCCTGCACCTGCTAAAAGCATAGCAAGCTGACGCTGTTCAAAACTCACTTTATCTTTTAGGTTCACCGCACCACCAATGGACCCATTTCCTAAGAGGACACTCCCTCCTCCTTTACGGACTTCTATTTCATCAAAACTATTCCCTTGAAGTGTATTAAAATCTGTTTGACCATTCAATGCAGAATTAATGGATATTCCATTCCAGTAAACACCCGTTTGCGAAGCACTTGTTCCTCTTAACGAAATGGAAGAAACCATTCCGTTTCCATTTTGTTTAAAGTAAAAATTCGCTTGTTTTTGAAGAAGGCTACCCAAACTCTCATAACTATTCTTAATAATTGAATCAGCTATTAACTGCACTTCATACCCACTATTTACAACAGGTGAGAAGTTGCCATTCAAAATAATTTCATCAAGATTATTGGTGTCTTCATTCTGGGAATATACAGTCCCAAAAGTCAAAAATAATATAAGTAGTATCTGTTTCATGCCAATCGTTTTTCTTCCGAAAACATTGATGTTCAAAATTTGGCAGGTTTCCTGGCTTGCGTATTGTTGTCAACCTTCCCTTCATAAAGAAAGTGGTTTAATTACTAACAACAACCGCTGTTCATACAGCTAAGCTTACAGTTGCGGAGACAGCTCTCGTTTTTCACGAGATTCCCATTTTTTTATCCCGCCATGGCGGGACCAAAATTAAGCGACAAATGTAATCGCTTTCATTCTATGAAAAAAATTTATTGAAGGCTATTATTAACCTGAGTTCGATTTAAAATATTA
>CAYMKR010000107.1:0-7684 GCA_964390865.1 uncultured Flavobacteriaceae bacterium
GATATCTGGCTGCTATTCTGACCCCTGCAGGAATATTAAATCCAGTAAAACAAATATAACGAAATTTTTGCAAAAAATTTTCATTATATTCAATTTATTCCTTTTAATAAATTGATTATTGAGAAGTTACGAAAACATATCCTTTACCTTTTCAAAAAATGACTTTTCAGAAATTGACGGATTTGGTATGAAATTTTCGTGATCTTTCACGCTTTCAAAAAATGCTTTTTGATCTTTTGATAACTTTTTTGGCGTCCATACATTAAGGTGCACCAAAATATCTCCATTTCCATATCGCTCCAAACTAGGCAGTCCTTTTCCTCTTAATCGAAGAATTTTACCACTTTGAGTTCCCTCCTCTATTTTGATTCGAACTTTTCCAGTTAAGGTGTCAATTTCTTTGCTGGTTCCTAAGGCTGCTTCTGCAAAACTTATATATAGGTCATAGTGAAGATTAGTACCTTCTCTTTTTAACCTTTCATGTTGCAACTCCTGAACCACAACCAGAATATCTCCCGGAATACCATCACCTGGAGCATCATTACCCTTTCCAGAAACTTTAAGTTGCACACCATCTGTTACTCCTGGTGGAATGTCAATCTCAACCGTTTCTTCTTTGGTAATAAGACCATTTGCATCAGCGCCTTTTGGTCTGTGATTGACCATTTTTCCTGAACCTTTACAAGTTGGACAGGTTGTTGCAGTTTGCATTCTTCCAAGAATAGTATTGGTGACCCTCATTACACTTCCCTGGCCATTACAAGCCGTACAAGTATTATAAGTAACTCCTTCTGCTTTTACCTGACGCCTTACCTTTACCTTTTTACTTACACCATTCAATATATCCTTTAACTCAAGCTTTACGCGAATTCTCAGGTTACTTCCTTTGACTCTGGCTTGTCTGGATCCACCTCCAAAGCCACCACTAAAGCCGCCACCTCCAAAGTGTCCTCCAAAAATATCTCCAAATTGACTGAAGATATCGTCCATATCCATTCCACCAAAACCACCTCCGGCGCCACCGTTATCAAAAGCTGCATGACCATATTGATCATATTTTGCTTTCTTATCGGCGCTACTTAAAATCTCATAGGCCTCGGCGGCCTCCTTAAATCTTTCTTCAGCTGCTTTATCTCCTGGATTTTTGTCAGGGTGATTTTGCACCGCCTTTTTTCGATAAGCTTTTTTTATCTCATTAGAAGTGGCATTCTTTCCCACTCCTAATATTTCATAATAATCCTGCTTCACAAGTAATAGTTTTTAATTGTTCAATACTGTTAATTACCTAATACAACTTTTGGGAATCGAATAATCGTTTCTCCAAGTTTATACCCTTTCTCAACGGTATCAATAATTTTTCCCTTTAACTTTTTTGAAGGTGCAGGAATCTGAGAAATGGCTTCGTGAATTTCAGCGTCAAATACATCTCCTTGTTTCACTTCCATTTCCTTCAAACCTTTCTGGCCTAAAGTATTCTTGAATTTATTATGGATCAATTGAATGCCTTCCAATAACACTTTATCTGAAGATTTTTCAATTTCTTTCAATCCTCTTTCTAAATCATCCATAATTGGCAAAAGAACTGTCATAAGTTCTTTATTAGCCGTGCTGAACAATTCAATTCTTTCCTTGGAAGTACGTTTCTTGTAATTCTCAAATTCTGCAAAGAGTCTCAGAAAATTATCTTTTTCCTTACCCACCTCAAGTTTCAATGCCTCTGTTTCAGACATAACAGGCTCATTTACAGATTCTGAAGCTTCTTTATTGCTTTCCGTTTCGCTAGTGACTTGATCCCCTCCAACTTCTTGATTAGGAATGTCCTTTTCTACTTCTTGTTCTTTATGTTCTTGATTGCTCATATTAATTCATTTTTATCCTCTTACACCTTGGTAAGCAAATTACTTGCCAAGTGTTTATTTGTGTCATATTGTCACAAAAATTAAATGTAAAGTTTTGGTTTAGAAAGTGCTTTCGATTCTTTCGATCTTAGCCCCTAATGAGCGCAAACGTTCGTCGATATTTTCATAACCTCTATCAATCTGATCAATATTATGTATCGTGCTGGTTCCTTTAGCAGATAAAGCTGCAATAAGTAAAGATATACCTGCTCTAATGTCTGGAGAACTCATTGTAGTTGCCTTTAAACTCGATTCGTGATTCATTCCAATCACTGTTGCACGGTGTGGATCACATAAGATCACCTTTGCTCCCATATCTATCAGTTTATCGACAAAAAATAACCTGCTTTCAAACATCTTTTGATGAATCAATACACTTCCTTTTGCCTGTGTGGCTACAACCAATACGATACTCAAAAGATCCGGTGTGAAACCAGGCCATGGCGCATCTGACACAGTCATAATTGAACCGTCCAAATAACCCTGTATCTCATAACTTTCTTGAGCAGGAATGAATATATCATCATTGATCTGTTGAAGTTCAATCCCAAGTTTTCGAAATACATTTGGTATTTGTCCTAAATCCTTCCAACTCACGTCTTTAATTGTCAATTCAGAGCGAGTCATAGCTGCCATACCGATCCAACTCCCAATTTCAATCATATCCGGCAGGATGCGATGCTCACAGCCACCAAGTTCATTTACTCCTTGAACGATTAATCTGTTAGAGCCAATGCCTGAAATATCGGCTCCCATACTCACCAACATTTTACATAATTGCTGTATATAGGGCTCACAGGCTGCATTATAAATTATGGTTTCTCCTTTTGCCAAGACAGCAGCCATTAAAATATTTGCTGTTCCTGTAACTGAAGCCTCATCCAAAAGCATTTCAGTACCGTGAAGCTGCTCAGCTTCAACTCCATAAAAATATTCTTCTTTATTGTATCTAAAATCTGCTCCTAGCTTTATAAATCCTTCAAAATGAGTATCTAACCTCCTTCTTCCGATTTTATCTCCACCCGGTCTAGGTATATAACCTTTTCCAAATCTAGTAAGTAAAGGGCCAACAATCATGATAGAACCTCTTAGAGAACTTCCATCTTTTTTGAATTGAAGAGATTCCAAATAACCCAGGTTAATGTCATCAGCCTGAAAGGTATAAGTATTTCGGTCCAACTTCTCAACCTTCACTCCTAGTTCTCCAAGAATAAAGATCAGCTTATTCACATCTCTAATGTCAGGGATGTTACTTATGGTAATTTTTGATGCAGTTAATAATGTTGCACAAACGATTTGCAGTGCCTCATTCTTAGCACCCTGAGGAATAATTTCACCTTGTAAGCGATGTCCTCCTTCAATTTTAAATATTGACATTAGCCGAACTTATTTTTGTAATTATCTTTTTCTAAAATTCTTCTTACCTTGTTTTTGGTTGGTTTTCTGATAGTTTTTTGCTGGTTTCTTTCTCAACAAATCTTTTGTATCAGAAAGCGTTTCTTTATCATTAAGAACCAATTTACCACCTGACAATTCATTTAAGTGACTAAAGATCACTTCATCATCAACCGTATCTTTATTCCAGTTCAAATAGCACTTTTTCATGTGATTAGCGATAGTAAATACCAAAGCATCTTTCATCTCTCCATCATCCCAAGAAAGTGCTGTATCTATCATGATCTGAATATTATTACCGTAAAACCTATATTTTGATGCCGACTTTGGATAGTCCATGGAGTCCGGTTTTGCCTGTAAGACTTCCCTTTCAGGTTTCGGATAAGGAGTATCAACCTCTAATTCATAATTAGACATGATAAACAATTGATCCCATAATTTATGCTGAAAATCTGGCACGTCTCTTAAATGAGGTTGCATATTTCCCATTACATTCACGATCGCCTTGGCCATCGTATTTCTCACTTCTATATCTTCCAGATTAATGCAATGATTGACAAGTTTTTGAATGTGCCTCCCATATTCTGGAATGATTAAATGCTCTCTGTCAGAATTATATTCTAAATCCATCCTTTCGGTTCTTTAATTCAAGTAATAATTAAAATTTTAACTAGCTGCAAAGTAACAATTATTTTAATGACCTAACCAAGTTATTAGCCAATAATCTTCAACTTGGCAAATTGTAATAACAACTTCTTAGTATCTCCTGATTCGAACCTAATTTCAGCCTTTTTACTCGTACCTGCTCCCTCAACTGAAAGTACTTCGCCTTGCCCAAATTTTGCATGTTCAACTACATTGCCCTGCACGAGCTTATTGTCAAAGAGATTTTGAGAACCTCCCATATCACTTACCTTTTTAAGGTTTTTAGGAGGAGTCACCTTCACAGATTTCATGGGTGGCTTTTTTACATTCCTTTCAACGGCCCTGTTAATTGGTTTCTTAAATCTAATTTTTTCTTTATTAGGAGTGCCAAATATATCTTTATTGATAAATTTATTAGCAGCGACAGGTTCCTTTTTCGGAGTAATATAATCGATGAATTTCTCATCAACTTCTTCCAAAAATCTGCTTGGCTCACAATCAATAAGTTTTCCCCATCTATAACGGGATTGAGCATATGAAAGATAGACCTGCTTCTCTGCCCTTGTAAGCGCAACATAAAACAAGCGACGCTCTTCCTCTATTTCACTTCTTGTATTCATACTCATAGCTGAAGGAAACAAGTTCTCTTCGAGCCCAACAATATATACAATGGGAAATTCCAATCCTTTGGCCAGATGAATGGTCATAAGAGAAACCCTGGGTACATTGTCTTTTTCTTTATCAAAATCCGTAGCGAGCGCAACGTCTTCCAGAAAAAAGGCCAAAGAAGCATCTTCATCCTTTTGCTTTTGTTCTTCAATAAAATCCTTTACGCCATTCATTAATTCCTGAACATTCTCAACTCTGGCAACTGCCTCAGGAGTTCCTTCAGTCTCGATATCTCTGATCAATCTTGTTTTCTTCACTACCAAATCAACCATCTCAAAGGCATTCTTTGTTTGGGCCTCAATTTGAAAACTTCTCATCATATCCCTGAAATTCAGCAGCTTTGCTTTTATTCCTGAATTGATACTGATAGATAAAGTTTCTAGTTGGCCCAATAAGTCGAAAATAGAAATATTATGCTGATTTGCTGCGATCACCAATCTATCAATGGTTGTTTGCCCTATGCCTCGAGCTGGATAATTGATTACTCTCTTAAGTGCTTCTTCATCACTTGGGTTTACCAATAATCTCAAATAAGCCAAAGTATCTTTTATTTCCTTTCTTTGATAAAAAGATAAACCTCCATAAATTCTGTATTTGATCCCCTTTTTTCTAAGCGCATCCTCAATGGCTCTTGACTGAGCATTGGTTCTATAAAGTACCGTAAAACTATCATTTGGTAACTGCTGCTGCATTTGGTTCTCGAAAATAGAACTCGCAACGAAACGTCCTTCATCTCCTTCTGAAAATGTGCGCATCACCTTTATGAGCTCACCTTCTTTATTAGAAGTCCATATTTCTTTGTCCAGCTTGGTTTTATTCTTATCAATAACACTGTTTGCGGCCTGAACTATGGTACTTGAAGACCTGTAATTTTGTTCTAGCTTAAATATTTTAACATCGTCATAATCTTTTTGAAAATTCAAGATATTCTTAATGTTAGCCCCTCTAAAGGCATAAATACTTTGGCTATCATCACCAACAACACATATGTTTTGAAACCTATCGGCCAATGCTCTTACAATAAGGTACTGTGAATGATTTGTATCCTGATACTCATCCACTAGAATATACTTGAACCTATCTTGATACTTCGCTAATACTTCTGGGAACCGGGTTAATAATTCATTGGTTCTCAACAATAAATCATCAAAATCCATGGCACCTGCTTTGAAGCATCTGTCTACATATTCCTTATATATCGAACCTATCTTTGGTCTTCCTGAAACCTTATCAGCTTCCATTACCTCAGGATTCTGATAATAGGCCCTAACCGTTATCAAGCTATTTTTAAATTGAGAGATCCTTCCCAAAATCTGTTTGGGTTTGTATTTGTCCTTTTCCAGCTGCAATTCCTTAATTATTGAGGAAATTAGTCGAACTGAATCCTGGGTGTCGTAAATAGTGAAATTTGAAGGGTAACCCAATTTATCTGCTTCACTTCTAAGTATACGGGCAAAAACACTGTGAAACGTACCCATCCATAGATTTTTAGCTTCACTAGGGCCCACAACACTTGCAATTCTACTCTTCATTTCACGAGCAGCCTTATTGGTAAACGTAAGTGATAAAATATTAAATGGGTCCACCCCATTTTGCATTAAATGTGCAATTCGGTAGGTGAGTACTCTGGTCTTACCAGATCCTGCACCTGCAATGATGATCATTGGCCCCTCTCTTTGAAGGACGGCTTCTTTTTGCGCTTCGTTTAACTCATCCAGATAACTACTCACTATAATCTACGGTTTTGTTCAAAAATACAATGGATATTGAACAAGAACAATAAAAGTTATTGACATTTTGTCAAAAAAAAACCGCTTAAAAAAGCGGTTTTTTATGATTCAATATTTTTTTTAATTATCCAGGTAAATCTCAACCCTTCTATTGGCCTGACGACCCTTTCTGGTATTATTGTCACCTATAGGTTTTGAAGAACCATATCCTTGCGCTTTGATATTCTCAGCTGGAAAACCATTATCGATTAAATAGTTTCTTACTGCATCAGCTCTCTTTTGAGACAATTCATTATTGATTTTATCACCTCCTGTATTATCAGTATGACCTTCAACTATAAATTTTGACCCTGTATATTCTGCTAAAATTTTATCAATCCCTTCCAAACGAATTTGGGTCTCATCAGTAAAAGTATTGGCCCCTGTTGTAAAATATATGGCCCTTGCCAAATCAGTGATTTCTTTTTGAACCTCTGCAGTAACAATTGGGCAACCAGCATTTTCAGCAACACCCACTACATTCGGACAATTATCTTGATCATCTGGTACACCATCACCATCAGTATCTTTTATCGGACAACCTTTATTCTCAATAGGTCCTGCCTCATTCGGGCATTCATCTTGAGAATCCATGACGCCATCACCGTCGGTATCAGGACAACCATTAAATTGTTCCAAACCAGCAATTTCTGGGCACATATCCTCTGAATCTATAAAACCATCACCATCTGAATCAGGACAACCATTAAATTTAGCTAAACCTGCCTCATTAGGGCATTTATCTTCGGAATCCTGTATACCGTCACCATCAGTGTCAGGGCAACCATTAAATTGCTCAAGACCCGCTACTTCAGGGCAAAGATCATCCTTATCCTTTACTCCGTCACCATCTGTATCTTTACCTTTTAAATTAAAATTAAGACCAAGCATAAACATTTGAGTTGTCATTTCATAAGCTACCTCTGAACCCGGAATTTTACCCAATGGATTTTGAGTACTCCATGGACCACCAAATTGTTGTGGTGTTGGGTTTAATAGATTCCCGCTCGTTTTTCCATCACTCATACCATAGTGGTATACTGCGTCAATTCTAAACGAATCAGATACTTCATAACTCAAACCAAATTGAAAGGCATGAGCAATAATAGCAGTGGCCGGAGTAGAAAAGAATGCCAACTCATCTTGAATTGGATTAGAACTGTAGGTATAACCAAATCTCAATGGTAATTTCTTAATCGCTTTCAATTGAAGTCCTGCTGAAACAACAGACATGTTTTGCCATCCAAAGCCATTTACGGCTCCCGTAGGGAATCCTGTCATCGGACCTTCATCAGCTATTTTCCATCC
>CAYMKR010000108.1:0-7672 GCA_964390865.1 uncultured Flavobacteriaceae bacterium
CTTGGACATCTTGCAGGACGTCGCTAATTTTCATTATTACCAAGAGGACTATGATGGTGCTTTTTTCTACTTTAAGAAATTTATCAAAGCAAAAGAAAAATACGGATTGGATATTTATCCCCATGAAGATTTAAAAATCGGTATAGTATATAAAAAGATGGGCTTGGACGAGCAAGCAGCTGATTTTTTCAAGGCATACGCTGACTATTGCCATACGGATCAATCGATCTACAAGAGTGCCAGTATGGCTTCAAAGTACGTTCAAGAGGGTGAAAACGACGAGGCGATTGAACAACTAAAAGTTTTCGCAACCCAAAATAATTACTGGTATTGGATCCTGATCTACCAAAAAATAGATCCTCTAATGAAGTCCCTGAAAAACCATCCAGAGTTTGACGAGACCATGCAAAAGATTGAAGACCGGTTTTGGGAAAATCAGACTAAGCTGAGAAAGTCGTTAGAGGAGAAAAGATTGATTTAATCAATTAAATAATTACTCTCACTACAGGATCTTAACTAATTAAGGTTTAAAGAAATACTTCTTCTCTTAGTTATGGGTATCGTATAAAATTTCCTGCTACTTATACGAATATTTTTATTCAAGAAAATTCGGTGTCGCTTTTTGCCAACCGCTCGCAAGTTGCTCTGACAACCCTTCTACAACTTTGCCAAGTTTTCTTTCTCCCGCTATGTTAACCGTTTCGTTTGGGTCATTTTCAGAATCAAACAACTCAATACTCTTCAATTCACCCCTGGTTCCGGTTTCAGAGTCCCAGGTGAACCATTCTATGTAGTGATATTTTATTGTATTAATAGAATAACCCATATATCGCTTTCCATCTGCCGAATGTTTTGGTCTGCGATGAAACTGACTAAATGCAGCACTTTTCCATGTTAGGCCAGGTTCTTTAATTAAAGGCACAAAGCTGGTTCCTTGCATATATTCAGGTATATCTATACCTGTCAGTTCACAGAGAGAAGGAAATATGTCTATTAATTCTGTAATTTCAAATGTTTGCGCACCTCTGTTTTCCTGGTTGGGATAACGAATGATCATCGGAACTTTTAGGTCAATATTATAATTTGTCATTTTACCCCAACTATTATGATCGCCCAATTTCCAACCATGATCTCCCCATATAACAATAATTGTATTTTCGTAAATTCCGATCTTTTTCATATGAGAAATAAGATTGCCTAATAAAGCATCAACATAGCTTACACTTGCATAATACCCATGTTTTAGTATTCGGGAGGTATCCTCACTCATTCTATAAGCGGATTCAGGATGGCCAATTTTATTAAATCCATCGTAGTGTCGCAATTCATACATAGAATTCATGGTATGACCGGGTGCATTTTTGGGGACCTTCGGATTTGAAGCTAAGGGTATCTTTTCAGGCTCGTAAAGATCCCAGTATTTTTTGGGTACTGCAAACGGGAGATGAGGTCGAAAATACCCCAAACCCATATAAAACGGTTTATCCATTTTCGCTAAACGCGTAAGTGTTTTTTTTGCTAATTCGGTTTGTGCTCCATCATAATAAAGTGTATCATGAACCTCGGCAGCCTCCCATGCCGGTCCTGTATTCCAGCCATCTGCATATCTAATAGGCCTTAGATGCAATAAAGAGTCTCTTCTTTTTACTTGAGAGCTATTAATTTTCTGACTAATATAAAATGTTTCTCCATCTCTTTTTAACCAATCTGGGCGTAAATATCTGGTTGGGCGCAGGTCTGGTTCATCCCATGAAATGGAGTCAGGCATATAGTTATGAAAGATCTTGCCAATGTTAACGGTATGATATCCAAACTTTGAGAAATACTGTGGCATTGTAACCGCATTGGGGTTTATATCACGAAACTTATCTCCAAGGTGCCAAACACGGGTTGAATCTGGTCTTACACCCGTCATTAAACTTGCTCTGGAAGGAGCACAAACTGCTGCCTGAGTAAAAGTCTGTCTAAAGGTCATTCCTTCGGCAGCCAGCTGGTCAATATGGGGAGTAATAGCTATTGTATCTCCATAAGCACCTAAAGTAGGCCGAAGGTCATCAATAGAAACAAATAGAATGTTGGGTCTTATAATATCCTTCTTAGGTTTGTTACAGCTAATTATAGTGAGAAGTGCAAGTAGAAGGAACCAATAAGAAGCGCGTTTATTTCTCATTACTTTAATCATTTTAGACTTCGCCTTATGCTGCGGGTAATTAGCACCAAAGGTTCATATATAATTTGTCCGGTTTAAAATACGCTAGGATTTTCAGCTTACAAATCATACACTAAATATATTAGTTTTAAATGAAGTTGCTACAGCAAGCATGAATTATATACAACTTAAGTTTACTGCATACTCTTAAAAAAATCCAAAGCCAATCCCAATGTTTTTTCGTGTATTTCCTTTCTGTCAACCGTTGGTTTGTCAATCGTTATTTCAGGTGCTACCTCTTTTCCAAATTCTGTGGATTGATTCAAAAATACATAATGTCCAACATTCTTGTCGAACAGATGTATTTGACTGGTTTTGATCAAACTATGATAATTTTCGGCATTGTTTTTTATAGGTGTGTTTATGTCGCCCTTTCCCGCTACAATGAAAACAGGTGCTGTAATTTTGTACGTTTGTTCCTTGGAATGGAATCCAAACCCGATTGCAGGTGCCATCACAAAAAAGGCCTTGATTCTATCATCTTTTACGTGATTTTTGTACTTTTTGTATGATGAAACGATAAGGCTGTCATTTTCAAAATCTATAATTTCGTCAGTTTCGGGGAATTCGGCGGGCATTCCCCTGTCCTCCACATTTTCATTTTCCCTTACTGTTCTGTCTACATAACCACCTGCCAATGCGATATTGGTATAGCCTCCCAAGGAAAAACCAACTCCCCCAATTCTTGACGTATCTACTTTAGTTCCGATTTCGTTGTCTTTTAGGATTTGTGTAAGGACATATTTAACGTCAATCGCTCTTTCCCACCATTTTACGAATTCTCTCGGTATTTTGTTGAAAGTCGAATTTCCGTAGTGATCGAGCGAAACAACGACATAACCTTCTTTTACCATTCTTTCTATGAACCAAGTCAACGAAAACCTGTTGCCTCCAGTTCCATGAGAGATTATTAGTAATGGGAATTTTTGATTCGGAATAGTTGCGTTCGGAATTGTTTCTATGGTTTTAAAAAGTTCTTTTTGGCTTTCTTTGGGTTCTTTTTTGGTCAAAGTGTCCAAAGTCGGATACCAGATTTCGGTCAGCAACGGTCGATTTCTTGATTCATCTACAAACGTTACTGATTTTTGCCCTATTTTAAAGATCTTTTCTTTCTGTTGGGTGCAGGAAATAAATAGGGAAATTGCAATTAAAATTATCGGTATTTTTTTCATTTATTGGTTTGCCGGTTCAAACTAAAGTCTAACGAAAAATTTATTTGTTACAATATTTCTTAAAATTATAGCCAACTTGTTATATCATTACTAATATAGCTATTTCTTAAAATTATTCAAGGGATTTATACCTTTTGGTAATTTCAAATATGATAATAAAGGAGAATCTTACAGTCTCCATCTAAACCATCTTCTGAACTATTTTTATGCAGTCTACTTTGTATTGATGACCTATCACATCCTTAGTGTTGTAAGTTGATGTTTTTTAGTTTTAAAATTATTTTTTTCGACCAATGAATCTTATTACACTTCCTATGCCATTATGAAAATTTCCTTCTGTCAATTCAACTTGTTTTTCTTCAAGTTGGATGATTTCGAAATCAGGAAAATCTTTTTGAATAGACTCTTTTGAAAACAACATTTCGCTTTTATTAGGTCCACCTATATTTGGGTTTTCTTCTCTAAGTTTTAAATGAGTCTTACTAAACCCCTCCAAGATTATCATTCCATCATGCACAATTAAATCACCAATTTTTTTATGATATATTGACAAGAGAGTTGGTGGGAAATGTGCAAAAATCAAGGCTACAGATTCATATTTGTGATTAATTACATCTAAATCAAAAAAATCACCAATTTCATACTTGATTTTGACATTTTCTCTCTCAGCTAATTTTATGGCTTTGTTTTTACCTTCTAGACTAATATCAAATGCTGTGACTTCTAATCCGTTTTTCGCAGCATAAACGGCATTTCTTCCTTCTCCTTCTGCTGGTAATAGCATTTTGCCTTTAAGCTTGTATTTAGCAATGACTTCTTTAAAAAAAACATTTGGTGCAATTCCATAAGCATAATCCTCAGTTGAATATCGGTTATCCCACATTTCTTTCATTTTTTTCATTTTGGTGAAAGTTATTTCTTAATAGCCTTTATTTATACCGCTAAATACATAAACCACATAATCCAAAACGCGTAAAAAATCATAGGGCACATTATTGAATTAGTTAAGAACAAAACTGCAAATGGATTTTTAAAAATATAGAGTATGATACCTGAAATTAGGTTAATTCCAAATAACAATAGTGTAATTTGCAATATTCCAAAAGCAACACTTCTCTCAGGCCTTACTGCGTAAAACCAAATTCCTGTAACAATTATTTCAAGTATGAAAATTCCAATCCCGTATATCAGTATTTTATTCTGCTTCATAATATTTATTTTTTCAAACTTAAACACAACGGTTTGGTTATCACCAGTTGTTTTTAGCAAAAAATAGCCATACAAGTAAATATAATGAAAATATTATATAGAAAAATTTATAATCTTTGCTCCTAATTTCTAAATTAGAATTTCAAGAATTTATAATCTTTTTTCTTTAATTTGGTGATAAGTTCATCCAAGCGTAGGTAGAATTTATCTTTCCTTAATGGACTAGTCCCAGGGTGAATGAGTAAGTGAAATCCATTCATTCCATATAATTCTTCGTAATCATATATACTGGCCAAAATATCATTGCTTGATCTGTAGTTTGACATATCCGGTGTTGTATAATCAGCATTTGATCGAGTGCCAGGAGAAAAATTGACGGTATATTGATTCAACTCTAGTGCAATCTCTACGACTTTTTGATTGTACCACTCATAAGGTGGCATAAAATACTTGGGATGAATATCCATTTTTATCAACTTTTGCAGATTATTAGATATATCAGCTTTTATTATGTCAGATGAATGAAGTAAACTGTCTCTTTTAGACCAGTCATTATATTGGAGATGCTTGTCTGAATGTGCACCAATGAAATGCCCGTCCTTTGCAATGTCTTTGACTAATTGTCCATGATTCTGGATAAAATCACCTGTAAGAAAAAAAGACGCTTTAACATTGTGTTTTTTTAACTCTCGTAAAACATATTCAAAGCCATCGCTAAAGTCATGGCCCGTAAAACAGAGGTAAATACTTTTTTTGAGAGTATCGGACCTTGTTATAGCCCCATATTTATCAATAGTATTCTGGGCATTAAGCGATTGGGTAATTACTAATAGGAAAATAAATAAAATTCTAATCATTGCTTAAGCTGGTTAAAATAAGCAGTAATTCCGCAGATCCATCCAATGTGGGTTCATTAGTACTATAATCTGCCCAGTCATCCCAGTACTTGATGTGTTGAGGTTGTAAATGCTCATATTCGTCAGGTTCAGATAGCGTTACACCTAACATCTCATCATGGATATAAGACCAAATTGGGCCATCCACTAGACTGCCCTTGATCGATTCTTTATTAATTCTCCAAAAAGGCATATGAACATCCACCGGAGTATCTGTATTTTCCGGGATCTCCGTGATCATACTAGAACTCCAAGGATTTAATCCAAGCAGCCAGTTAACATGATTTTGCATTAAGGGTCTATATTTTGTAGAACTTGTCATTTCTTCATAAAGTAAGGCTTGGGTAGACACTGCTGCTGCAAGATTATTCGAACACCAAATAAACAAATGCCCTACTTCATAGGGGTTTTCGTTCGCTCTCTTTTGTATCTTTTCCAAGTTCTGTTCGTAATAATTGATAACCTCTTGTTTATCATTTGCATTACCTACTTGCCAAAGTGCATAGTGACCCATGTTCACAAAAGGATACATTTCATAATGACTCGCAGTATCCCTTTCCATCCAAGACCAAGCTCCTATCATTTTAGAATATCTACGGGCATCTTTTAAAAAACGATCTTTTTTCGTTGTTTTGTATAATTTTGCTGCTGCCCATTCCATATCATCAGCCCAGGTATTTTCCTCATATCGATAAGGAGCCCCAAAACTATTTCCCTGCTGATAGCCTTCTTGATGTCGCCCCATCTGATAAAGTTCTTTCGCATTTTGCAGACAAGTTTCGGCAAAGTCTTCATATCCTTTTATCTTGACAAAAACCTCATAACCTAATGCTAAGGTGGCCGCTGAACGTCCAGCAAGATTTGCAATACCCGTTGCTTTACTTTTGTATTTAGAGAGACCTTGTGGTTTCCCGGTAGCAAAGTATACAGGTCTATAACTATTTTTTCCCCATCCATAATCAGCGTTTTCTTCATGAGGAAGTTTAAAACCTTGGTGATCTCTATCGTCTGCTACCTGATGATATAATTCATTTGGGCTTGGATGAAGTTTTAGTATCCATTCTATGCCCCATTTTGCTTCATCAAGGATATCAGGTAAATTATTTGTGCCTTCCAATCCATCAGCGTCAAATTCATCTTTAAAATTGTCAGGCTGCATTTGATAAGCCATAAGCAATCTAGCAGTTGTATTGCTACTTGTGATAAGATACTTTAATTGATCGGCTGCATCGTGCCAACCGCCAGTGGCATCAATTCTTGTGGAATCTGGGCGTGTTCCGAAAAAGCTCAGTCCATCTTTTTGGTGGCAAAATTCTTGGGTATGAGGATTAAACCCACAGCGTTGAGTTCGAATAAAATCAACTACATCGTTCTGCCATTTTGGATAAGGTCCAATTTGAAAACTCTTACTGACAATTTTTGTGTCTTTAATTTCAAAATAATACGTTCCGTTTTCCTGAAAATGGGAAAAATCAATGCTGTAATAATTTGAAAATGGAAACCAAGCTTTATTCGTTGGTGTTCCTTTGTATTCCATTAATACCTTTCCACTTGTATTTTTTAATAACATCACAGGATTGTCCAATGCTGTGTTACTCAAAATAAGTGCTTTTTTAGGCATATTGGTTGGGTATCCTCTCAAATTAAGCCTGATCTCTATAGTGGATTGAGCCTGCAAGGAAAGAGCATAAAAACTAAACAATATGAAATACAATAATCTAGCCTTACTCTTTACCCTTTCTAATTTCATAATATTTTGTAAAATCATAGTTTATATGATGTCTCGTTCTGAAATATGGTTCAAGAATAAAATTTAAATTACGCTGTCAATTTAACTACCTGAACTCTTCCTGCAGGTAAACCGGTCGGGCAGGTAAACCATATTTTGGTGTTTAAAAATTTAAAGATAAGTTTAATCTTATTTCGTTGTACAGTTTAATTGCATTTTTGTCCACTCTTTTAGCGAGGGCCATATTTGTAAAGGTTTGGTGTATTAAGGGTAAAAAGGCAAGGAATATTTATTCATGAAATAATTGTCGAAAAACGGTCAACTCTATTCAGGGAAGTTCAAAGTGTTAAGTGAAAATAACTCATTATGAATCAGGAAAAATACTTAAAACTTAGTCCTTTGTACCTGCCTCGCCGGCAGGCAGGCTTAACCCTTAGTAAAAATGCGGTCTGGACGG
>CAYMKR010000109.1:0-7541 GCA_964390865.1 uncultured Flavobacteriaceae bacterium
ACAAGTGTTGTTTCTTTTCTGTTTGACAGTGGCGAAGTCTCTTTTAAATTGATAAAAGTGCCAAAGGGTGTACCTGCAGCTATCTCATTGGTTCTTAGGTATTTGATAATTGGTTTTGGTATAGTTTTAGCCCTGTCATCATTAGGAGTAGATTTGAGTAAGTTTAATTTGATGGCTGGTGCTCTTGGATTAGGTATTGGTTTTGGTTTACAAACGGTGGTTTCTAATTTCATTTCAGGATTGATCTTGGTATTTGAACGCCCCATTCATGTTGGGGATACCGTTGAAGTAAATAACTTATTGGGTACGGTTCATAGAATCGGTGTCCGCTCTTCGAGTATCATCACTTTTGATGGGGCAGAGGTAGTTGTGCCAAACAATAATTTGATTGCGAATGATCTAATCAACTGGACCCTTTCGGATAGTATAAAACGGGTTGAAATTTTAATAGGGACTACTTATGGTTCAGATCCTAATCAGGTTTTGAAGATTCTAATGGACTCAGCCATGAATAATAATGACACCTTGAAAAGTCCAGAACCACAAGCTTTATTTAGTGATTTCGGGGATAGTTCATTAAATTTCAAATTGCGTTTTTGGGTGCATTATGAGGTTGGTCTTCAGGCTAAAAGTGACGTTTCAATTGACATCTATAATCAGTTTGCTAAAAATGGAATTGAAATACCTTTCCCCCAGCGGGATTTACACATCAAGAATATGCCTGATATGAAGAATATTAAGGGTTCTTTGCCCGAGTCAAGTTCAGATAGTAATTAGTGTAAAAAATAGCACAGTTATTTCTTTTTTACACCTGTTATTTTGTGTCTAAGTTGTTGATTGTAGAAGCAATAATTGGTAAATTTGATAGCGATTAACATCGGGTTTAGATTCTTTAAAATTTTAGATGAAATTTCTGATTGCTCTTGTCAATAAAATGGGTTCTTAACATTTAAATAATTAATTATGGGATTAAAGAAACTGACTTGGAAAGGCCTGTTATTACTAGGAGTTTTAGCCTTATACATTCAAGGGTGTACAAAAATTAAACTTGATGCTAAAGATGATTTTATTGGATTACAATTGTATTCAGTTAGAGACGACATGAAAAAAGACCCTGTGGGTACAATAGAAAAAGTAGGCGAAATGGGTTACAAATTTGTAGAAACTGCAGGCTATGATGATGGAAAGTTTTACGGAATGTCTCCAACGGAATTTAAAAAATTATGTGAAGATAATGGATTGCAATTTTTAGGCTCTCATGCGGGTCAAAATTTGCCATCAAAAGAAAAATGGGATGAAACCATGGCTTGGTGGGATACGGCTATTGAGGCTCATGCGGAGGCAGATGTGAAATGGATTGTTCAGCCTGGGATGAGTGAAGAAGGATATGAAAGTCTTGATGGGCTTAAAAAATATGTTGAATATTTTAATGCTGTTGGAGAAAAATGTAAAGCCAAGGGAATAGAGTTTGGATATCATAATCACGACAAAGAATTTACAACAGAATTTGAGGGAAAGCCATTATACGATCATATGGTTGAATTGAGCGATCCTGACAAAATGATGTTTCAGCTTGACCTTTATTGGATTAATCATGGAGGAAAGGATGCTTTAGAATATTTCAAAAAATATCCTGGAAGATTCAAGTTATGGCATATTAAAGATAAAACTGAACTAGGTGAAAGCGGGAATATGGATTTTAATAAAATCTTTAAGCATAAAAATGAATCAGGTCTCCAATATGGCATTGTTGAAGTTGAGGAGTATAACTTTACACCATTAGAAAGTGTCAAGAAAAGTTTAGAATATATGGGTACCACTAGTTATTAGTGCTCTTTAGGTCAATGTATAAACCTCAGTGAGAACTGAGGTTTTTTTATTCAATTTATTAAAGGTAATTTGTATTTATGGATCATAATTGGAATAAATACTTTGAATTTGTTTAAAACAATATGACTAGATAATAATTACGTATTATTACATCAGATTTTATCTTAAATGAAACAAATTTTTATTTTTTTCATACTATTGTTAGCGTCAGTAGGTATTAGAGGGCAGGAGTCACTTGATATCCTGACGATATCTGGGAGATATGGGTTCCCCCAGTCTTATGACTCTATTTATGAGGGTAAAGCCCGGGAGTATGGAGCCATGTTGTCACTTGTTGCACCCATAGAGATAAACGAAAAATCTATATGGTACAACAGCCTCAATTATTTTTATTGGCATGTTAATAATGATGAAGATACCCCTCCTGAAATAGTCAATCCAATAGATTTACATGGAATTATTTTGAGAACTGGATTGTATCAAAAATTCTCAAAAGATAGGGGGATTCAAATTTTTATAACGCCGAGATTTATGTCAGATTTTAATAATATCGATATCGATCATTTTCAAATGGGCGCTTTGGTTTTGTATGAAAAGAAATATAGAGAAGGTTTAAAAATGGGTTTTGGTGCTTTGTATAATCAGGAGTTTTTTGGTCCGAATCTAGTTCCATTGTTCAACCTTGATTGGCATATTTCTGAAAAATGGTCTGTAGTTGGTTTATTTCCAGTTTATGGAAAAGTTAAATACAAGGTAAATGACAAATTAACTGCTGGTTGGAGTCATTTCGGATTGATCACTACCTATAGATTGGGAGGCCCAGAATATCAAGGGGATTATATCGAACGAAAGAGTATTGATGAATCCTTATTTGTCAGGTACAAACTGTTTGGGGATATTTATGTCGAAGGAAGATTGGGTTATGCCTTAGGTAGAAGCTATGCGCAATACGAGGCTGATCAAAAAGTTGATTTTAGCATACCTTTGGTTGGATTTGGGGATGATAGAGTTCAGAAAAATGTCTCTTTTCACGATGGGGCAATAGCCAGTTTGAGATTTATTTATAGCATATCCTTAGAGGATAGAAAAAACACAAATTAAAAAAATAGATGAAGGCCTGCTGAAAAATTTGGCCCGATAATTGTCTAATACATATAAAACCGATTATTATGAAAAAGATTTACACGCTGCTTTTTATTGCAACTTTATTAATATCATGTGAAGGTTCAGTTGGTCCTCCAGGCCCTCCTGGTCCTCAAGGTGCACAAGGTGAAGATGGGGCCGATGGCCTAATTGGTCAGGTTATTGAAGTAGAGGCAGATTTAAATAATGGAACCAATTTTGAATATTTTGTTGAGATACCCAGCGAGATTGAAGTTTTTGAAAGCGATGTAATCATGGTATATCGATTAATGGAGGTTTTTGAAGGATCAGATGTTTGGGAGCCCCTTCCGCAAACAATATTTAGAGATGATGACATTTTATTATACGCCTTCGATTATACTATATTTGACGTCAGACTCTTTCTAGATGGAACCGTAGATTTTGGGGAATTAGATCCGATCGATACAGACGGTCTTATTTTTCGAATTGCAATTATACCGGCAGATTTTGCCAAGGATGTTAACCTTAAGAAAATTGACAACGTATTGAAAGCCTTAAATGTTAAAGAAGTAAAACGGGTAAATTAGTGTTGCTTTATAAACAGTAAATTGATATGTAAAGATTAATATATGCAAATTAGAAGAGGCCTGTCCAAGTAATTGGGTAGGTTTTTTTTATATAAAAAGAGAAAGAATTTTGGGTTGCAGTAATACAATATTATAGTATTTTTATGAATTAAGAACTCTTGTAAGATACAGGAGGCTAATGACTCAATCCCATACTAGGATTAAGAGGATCGAACATAATTTTATACTTGATACTATATGAAAGCACTATTAAACCTAATTATTTTATGCTCAATAGTTCTGTTGACCTCTTGGGTGTCATCTTCAGAGGGCGAGAATTTTAAAGAAAGTAAGGAAACAAAGAAATTACCGCGAGTGGCCATAGCTGGGATCGCTATTGAATCTAGTACATTTTCACCGGCGAGAACCAATGAAGAAGCATTTCATGCTAAATCTGGAAATGATGTATTTGATTACTATCCCTTTTTAACGAGCTCTTCAAATAATAGAAGCAGGGCAGAGTGGTTCCCAACTATTCAAGGTCATGCCTTGCCTGGTGGCACGGTAACAAGAGAAGCTTACGAGTCATTACTCGGAAAAACACTGAAAATGTTAAAAAAAGACCTTCCTTATGATGGTGTATTTTTAGATATCCATGGTGCTATGAGTGTGGTTGGTATAGACGATGCTGAGGGTGATTTTATTTCAAGAATAAGAGAAGTAGTTGGGTATAAGACTTTGATTTCAACATCTATGGATCTTCATGGGAATGTTTCTAAAACTTTAGCCAGTAATAGTGATCTGATAACTTGTTATCGAATGGCGCCGCATGAAGATGCAATTGAATCAAAGAAAAGAGCGCTTGAAAACTTGCTCGATCGTCTGGAAAGTGGGAAGGGAAAACCCAAATTTAAGGCTTGGATTCCGATTCCAATATTACTGCCAGGTGAAAAGACCAGTACCCGTATTGAACCAGGTAAAAGCTTATATGCAAAAGTCGACCCAATTACAAAAAGAGATGGAGTGATTGATGCAGCGATTTGGATTGGATATGCTTGGGCAGATGAACCCAGAAATCATGCAGTTGTAATGGTTACTGGAGATGATAAAGAGGCAGTAGAAAAAGGAGCAGAGGAATTGGCAGAAAATTTTTGGAAAGTAAGAAATGAGTTTGCTTTTGTTGCTCCGACAGCTACTTTGGAGGAAAGTCTGAAACTGGCTATTGCTAGTAAAAAGCAACCTTATGTTATAAGTGATATGGGAGATAATCCTACTGCAGGTGGTGCAGGTGATGTTACTTGGACTTTACGAGAATTATTGAATACGTCAGAATTTACGTCAGGTACGGGTAAATCACTTATATATGCGTCTATTCCAGGACCAGAATTTGTTGAAAAAGCAATGGCTGTTGGAGTAGGTGGAGAAGTTGATGGTTTGGCGGGAGCAGCTGTGGATAATAGATATGCCCCACCAATTAGATTAAAAGGAGTAATAACAGCTATTAAAAAGGGGGATAAGAATGCTGAAGTTGAAGTGGTTGTTAAAATTGGTACAACCTCCGTTATTGTGACAAAAAAGAGAAAACCTTACCACCGAGAAAGTGACTTTACTAATTTGGGTCTTGATCCTAGAAAATCTGATATTCTAGTGGTTAAAATTGGGTATTTAGTGCCTGAATTATATAATTTGCGAGGCGATTGGATTATGGCCTTGACACCAGGAGGCGTTGATCAAGATTTAGAAAGGTTAGAATATAAACGAATCAACCGACCAATGTTTCCTTTAGACAAAAACATAGGGCATCCTGATCTGAAGGCAGTATTGATTCCATTATCAGGGAAATAAAAGTATAAATTAATAATACCAGCTGCCGAAGGGCAGCTGGTATTTGGGGAAATAACTAGCCTCTTGTTTTCTAACGCAGTTATGCCTATAAATCTATTATCCTTGGTTGTTTAAATGAATTCTTACAACCTTTTACGAATACGATTTTAATCTTTATAGCCTTGATTCAAATTTTTGAATCGGTTTAACTTTGGATTTATTTCTACGAATCCTGGTTTCAATTTTTTTTAAGAAAATTTTAATTTCTTCTCTACTAGGGGAATGTATTTGTATCATATCAATTGTATTTAAGCCTTGTTGTATAGTTTTCATTTAAGTAAACATTATTCGCTTAATAAATTCAGCTAAACATTCAAAATTGAAATTTAAAAAACTCATAATCAACATTGTATAATTATTAGCAATTTGTACTTACATCTCTTCTGAGTTTTCAATCCCTTCAATTTTTAGTTTTGAAAGATTGGTTTCTAATTCAATAAGAAATATTTTTAGCTCTAAGGAATGGATGAGCAAATCCTTGTACTTTACTTTTTTCATAAATAGCAAAATTCTTTTTTTTTCAATTATCGCGAGGATAATGTAATATAGCAATTCAATTATTATAACGTTAGAATTACTGGGTTAGTATGAAAAAGGCAAACATGATTATCAATTATTAATGAGCCATTCATATCAATTTAAGTGACAGAATTATAAGAATTCCATTTTTTTTTGGAATGAGAAACAATAAGATTTTTCTCTAAATCATGTCATAGCAAGCTATTTGGTGAAGAAAGGTAAAATGAACGATAGATGTAAATTCAAATTATGCAATCCAAAAAATTGATTAACTTCCGTTTTTTAAAACGAAGTAAAACAGATTTCAATTGATTTTATGAGATATTTTTTAATGATACTAGTGCTTGTCATGTTCCCGTTTTTTGGAATTTCTCAAGACATTTCAAAACTAACCAGCCTAGATGATGATATTGCAGAAACATCAGGATTGATCTTTTTTGATAGCCGTTTGATAACTCATAATGATTCAGGGGGAATGAATGCACTATATGAGATCAATGCAACAAATGGAAGTATTAGCCGAACCGTAACGATAGAGAATGCCAGTAATATTGATTGGGAGGATATCAGCCAGGATGATGTTTACATCTATATTGGAGATATTGGAAATAATAATGGCAACAGAACCAATCTTATCATATATAAGGTGCTGAAATCAGATTATTTGAATTTACAAAGCGTGAATGCTGAACTTATTGAATTTTCCTATCAGGATCAAAATGATTTCACGTCCTCTCCCAATAATACTAATTTCGATGCTGAAGCTCTGATTTCATTTGGTTCAGATCTTTATATTTTTACGAAAAATTGGGTTGATCAGCGAACGAATATATATAAAGTTCCTAAAAACCCCGGAACATATACTGTGCAGAAGATAGATGATTTTGATGCGGATGGTTTGATTACCGGAGGAACGTATAATCCATTGACCAAGAAAGTAGTTCTCACAGGATATTCAGGTATCGGTGCTTTTGCGACAGAATTGCGAGGATTTACAGACGAAAAATTTTCAAATGGGGTAATCGATAAGTATAGGTTAAATATTCCTTTAACAGAATCGTTTCAAATCGAAGCCATTACTTATTCGGATGATGCCTCCAACTACTATCTTAGTGCCGAGAAAAATGCCTTGGGCAATGCCTCTCTTTATTCTCTTGTTTCCAGTACCCTTGGAACGGAAGACTTTAGCCTAATTCAGAATCAGGTCTATCCAAACCCTGCCGGAGAAGTGCTTTCTTTCGAAACTAAGGTGAAATTGGATAAAATTGTGATCTATGATTATTTAGGAAAAAAAATGCTTGAGGATACCTCTGGAAATAAGAATATTAATATTTCCGAGTTTGCTAAGGGAGTTTATATTATTAAATTTTATGCAGGGAATAGAACAAGTAGTATTAAGTTTCTGAAGGAATAATAAAAACTTCCAATTTGGATGATTTTCATCTTGAAATTTTCTCTAAAGCCGAGTTTTGAGAAATAATGTGTAATTTTATTCTTCATTGAAAATCAATTCAAAGTTTGCCACTCATGTTTTGTGAGGGTAAAATATATTGATTTTCGATAATTTAAAGCTATGAAAAGTGCAGTGCCCCTCATTCTGTCTTTTTTTCTGTGTGCCTTATGTGGTGCTCAGCATAT